>NZ_QAYX01000021.1:0-300000 GCF_003054705.1 Opitutus sp. ER46 | reverse complement strand
GCCAGGGCACCGCGACCGTCGAGTTGCTCGCCCAGGTCCCCGACCTCGACGTCGTGCTCTGTCCGGTCGGCGGCGGCGGACTCCTCGCCGGCACCGCCCTCGCCTCCCGCCACCTCCGGCCCGGCCTCCGCGTCGTCGCCGTCGAGCCCGCCCAGGCCGGCGACGCCGCGGAGTCGTTCCGCCGCGGCGAACGCACGCCCTGGGCGCAAAACAACACGATCGCCGACGGACTCCGCACCAACATCGGCACCACGAACTTCGCGATCATGCAGCGCGCGGTGGACGACATCGTGACCGTCACCGAGGCCGCCATTATCGAGGCGATGCGCACGATCTGGCAGACGCTGAAGATCGTGATCGAGCCGTCCGCCGCCGTGCCCTACGCCGCGCTGCTCGAGAGCACGTCTGCGTTCGCCGGTCGTCGCGTCGGGCTGATTCTGACGGGCGGGAACGTCGACCTCGACGCCCTGCCATGGTCGGCGCCAAAGTCACCGGCATGAACCTCCCGCTTCGCGTTTGTCTCGCGGTGGCGCTGGCTGCCATCGCCCCCGTCCTCCGCGCCGCCGAGACCACCCCGCCCCCGCACGTGTTCATGGTCGGTGACTCCACCATGGCCAACAAGCCGCTCGACCTGCCCGAGCGCGGCTGGGGCATGCTGCTCCCCGAATTTCTGCGCGAGCCCGGCATGGTGCAGAACCACGCCATGAACGGCCGCAGCACCAAGAGCTTCATCGACGAGGGGCGCTGGGACAAAGTCGTTGCCGAGCTCAAGGCCGGCGACTTCGTGATCATTCAGTTCGGCCACAACGACGAGAAGGACAAGGACCCCAAGCGCTACACCGACCCGGCGACCACCTTCCGCGACAATCTCCGCCGCTTCGTCCGCGACACCCGCGCCAAGGGCGCCACCCCCATCCTCGCCACCCCCGTCTGCCGCCGGAAGTTCGACGCCAACGGCAAACTCGTCGACACCCACGGTGCCTGGCCCGACGCCACCCGTGCGGTGGCCGCCGAAGAGAAGGTTCCGCTGCTGGAACTGCAGCACGCCACCGCGGCCTGGCTGCAGTCCGTCGGCAACGAGCCCTCGCGGCAGTTCTTCATGTGGATCGAGCCGGGCAAGTATCCGAAAATCCCGGACGGCCGGAAGGACGACACGCACTTCGTCGAGGCCGGGGCCCGCCACGTGGCCGGGCTCGCCGCCGCCGAGATCCGCCTCAACCTCCCGCTCGCGCGCTGGCTGAAGTGAACCGCCAGGGACCGGCTGACCATCACCGCGCCCCGCGCCACCCAGCGCCCCCTGCGCGCCACGCGTTTCCAGCGCGACGGCCGGCAGCGCCGAGTATCCGGACATTATTCCGGCGAGTATCCGGACATTATTCCGAGTATCTGGACATTATCCCGCAATCAATTGCGGGATAATCGTTAATATTTGCAGCCCTCGTCGCCTCTGCGTCGTGCCAGAGGATCCGGCGGGAGGATCCGTGAGGGCGAGGACGCCGCGCGTTCAGGCGAGGTGGAAGACTTCCTTCAGATCCTTCGAGACCGGGCTGTTGTCCGGGTTGGACGGCATGACGTCGCCCATGTGCTTCCACCAGCGCTGGCAGACCTCCGTCTTGGCGACCGCCGCCCAACGTTCCTCGCTCTCGATTTCGACGTACCCGAAGAGCTGCCGCGTCTCCGGATGGAGGAAGATGGAGTAGTTGTGTGCGCCGTGGGCTTTCAACACGGCCGCCAGGTCGGACCAGATCGGCTGGTGCCGATGCGCATACTCGGCCTCGCAGCCGGGGTTCACGGACATCACGAAGGCTTTGCGAATCATAGGAGGGAGTTGGGGATGAAGGTTGGAGAGGCGGCAGTCCTGGCCAACGGCCGGCCGCCGCAAGGGTCACTCCTTCTGCGCGCGCGCCGGAGCGGTGTCACGTGCCGACAAGGCGGACAGTAAGGCGCTGCACCGCAGCGGCCCGCCCGAGAGGGGACCGGAGCCGCCGCGCACGCGGTTCACTTCGTGGTCGCAGCCGTCGGGGCGCTCGTCGGCGTGGCGGTCGGAGCGTTCGCCGGGCCCGAACCAGCAGCAGGCGGCGTCGGCAGCGGACGCAACGACGCCTTCAACCGCTGGAAGTTGCTCCGGCTCGCTTCGTCGCGGCCGTTCTTCACCCCGAAATCCGTCAACCGGTGCGCCACTTCGTCCAGGCCCGCGTCGCGGCAGAGCGTGGCGGTCTGATAGACGAGCTTCAGGCGATGCGAGAAGATCTGCACGCCCTGCACGAGCGGCACCAACTGCTCCTCCGTCGGAGGCGTGCCGCTGCGGAGAAGCGTTTCGGCCAGCAGTTCGTAGCTCGCGGCCATGGGCGGCGGCAGCACGCGACCGGCCAAGAGCGGCTGCGTGATGGCCTGCACCTGCTCGGGCGAGAAGCGGTTGTCCTTCGCCCCCGGTGCGGCGAGCGCATCGGCGTACAGGTAACGCGCCAGCTGCAGGTAGGCCTCGGGATCGCTGCACTTGCCCGCCACCGCCGCGGTGAGAAACCGGCGCGCGCGATCAGGCTTGCCCGCGGCGTGCTCGATCAGGCCGAGCGCGGCGAGGAGCTGGGGATCTCGGTCGCCGCGAATGTACGGCGCGATCAGCTCGGTGCGGGCGTCCTCCGTCCGGCCGGCGAGCTGCTTCGTGTTGCCCTTGATGCGGCCGATCTCGGCCGGCGTGGCGTCACGCAGCTCGACCTTGGCCGTCGTCAGGAAACTGCTGCGGTCCTTTGCGCGGTAGATCTGCGCCTCGTAGGCGGTAAACTGGATGTAGCCGCGGAGCTGCATCGCCATGTCCTTGTAGGACATCTTGAAGCACTCCTTGAATAGCGCCTCGGTCACGGGTTCGCGCGTGCTGCGGAGCAGGAAGGCGCTGAAGGGCTTTCGCCATTTGCCGTGCTCGCCGAACAGGCACATGTGCACGAACGCGTAGCACTGCTTCGCCCACACATTGTTGCCGAGCGGATTCTGCGCCTCGACCGCCTCGTGGGAGAGGGCGAAGAGACGGTCCATCGGCATCAGCGCGCGCCGGGCGAGGGCGTTGTTGAAGTCGCGATCCTCGGCCGGCGCGCCCGGGAGCAGCCCGCTGTCTGCGCTTTCGCCCGCCGCCGAGCCGCTGGCCGCCATCTGCTGCGCCGCCATCGCGTTCATGCTGGCGACCATGCCGGCCTGCGCGGACACCGTTCCCGCCTCTTCAATTTTGCCGAACTCGATCCACTTCGGATTGAATTCCATCCCCATCACGATCTGCGCCATGCCCTCCTCGAACCACGCCGGCAGTCGCGGGTCGGCCCGGCTCAGCATGTACCGCACGTACTCGCGATAGAGCTGCTTGTTGTGGTCGATCGAGAGCTGCGTGGAATTCGTGCCCAGCATCTCATCGAGCGAGATGTCGAGCGCAGCGACATTGACCACGCTGGAGCCCAGATTGACCACGATGGCGCCCCGCAGCGGGTTCCGCAGGTAAAGGCTCGCGGCGATCAGGTCGGGCCCGTCCTCGGACTTGGCCGGCCGGAACGAGTCGAACTCGCGCGCGCGGTTGCACAGCACCAGCAGCATCGGCGTGTTCAACGTGGCGGGCATCGGCCACACCACGTCGAGCGCCTCGCGAAACATCTGGAAGTCCTGCACCAGCCGCCGCGTGGTCCGGTCCGACGCACTGCTCAGCACCTCGATGCCCGGCAGCGACACATAGCGCCATGATTCCGGCGGCGGCAGTTCGCGGGAGTCGGTGACGACAAACTTCGGCAGCTCAACGATGGGGCCGGGATTGGCCTCCTCGGCGAAAGCGAGGGTCCCAATGCCGCCAAGGCCAAAGGGCACCCAAAACGCACCCGTACGAATCAACCCGGAGAGGTAGGCCGAGAGTTTCATGTCACGGTTGAGACGACCCATCTGCCATAAAGTTGCCAGACTAAACAAATTCGCACGTTACCGCCTCAGCGCTGCTTGCGAAAGCAAGCCCCCGCCCATGCCGAGGCGGCACCCCTCCGGCCCCGAGATCAGGGACAGGTCCGCATCGTCCCCGTTGGGTCCCGAGATCAGGGACAGGTCCCTTTGGCCGATGGCCACAGGCCCAAATCAGGGACAGGTCCGTATCGCTGCCTGCGGATGGAAGCAAAGAGGGACAGGTCCGTTTGGCAGCCAGCCCGATCAGGGACAGGTCCGCATAGCCGACTGCGGCCGGACGAAAAAGGGACAGGTCCGTTTGGAAGAACCCGGGGGGCCTCCTCAGTGCGACACGCGCGGCCGTGGCGGGTCCTGCGAGTTCCCGACCGTAGGCAGCAAAAAGCCGCCCGCCTCAGGGGCGGACGGCTTGGAAAAGGGCGGGCGCGGGCTGCGGTTACGAAGCCCAGCGCAGGAAGAAGAGGAACAGGCCGACGATCGCGGCGGACAGCGCGCTGCAGGAGATGAAGCCAATGGTATCGACCTTGTCCCACTTGCAGAACTCGATGTTCGTTCCCGGGAAGAGCTTCGTATGGTCGAAGCGGGTCGGGTTGCGCTTCGTCTCTTCCATCGCCGCGGCCTCGAGCTCGGGCGTCTCGCCCACCGGCGTCTTCATCTTGCCGTAGAAGAACGCGACGCGCTTTGGGTCCGTCGGCTTGGTCAGGAGGCTGACCACGATCAGCACGCAGAACGGGAACAGGCCGTCGAAGAAGCACTGCAGCGTGAAACGCTGCGTCGGCGTCATCGAAACCACGTCCACGCCGAGCTTGCTCACGGTCCAGGACTCGAAGTTGAACCGGTTGGTCCGCGACGCGCTGGCGATCAACGGGCTGCTGAGATCGTCGGGATTCTGGTGGACGACCTTGTTGAAGAACACACCCGTGCCGGGCGTGGTGCTCATCTGCGCGAGCGTCGGGTTCGTCGCGATCGACGGCACCTTCGAGGCGGTCCACGGCACGACGAGGATGCACAGCGTCGAGAGGATCACGCAGGCCCACACCGCCGGGGCAGTGACGCGGCGCCACCAGTAGGTCAGGAGCACGGCCGCGCCGAACGGGATGTTCACGGTCAGCACCATCTGGACGATGTCGTAGAAGCTGCCCATTACCGTCGCGGCGACGGTGCCAAGGAGCAGGACCGCCACGATGGTGCAGCGCGCGTAGAACACGCCCTGCTTCTGCGAGATCCCGGGCCAGATCTGGCGGTAAACGTTGCGAACAAAGAGCGAGGAGATTGCGAGCGCCTTGGCGGCAAGCGTCGACATCGTGCCGGCGAGCACGCCAGCGAGCATCAGGCCGATGAGGCCGGGTCCGAGCAGGCGGTTGGACATCGCGCCCCAGACGGCATCCGGATCGGACAGCCCGCCGACGCCGAACATGGCGACCGCGATGAGGCCGGCGAAGACCCACATGATGATCATGAGGCGCTTCAGGTAGGTGCCGGAAACACCGGAGCGTGCGGCGAACTCGTTCTTGGCCGAGCCGCAGATGCCCATGTTGTGGCTGAGGCCGCCGTTCTGGACGATGCTGATGAGGAGAATGCCGACGAGGCTCCAGAAGGTAAACTGGGCGCCGCCGCCCGCGCCAAAGAGGTCAAACATCTCCTTCGGAACCTTGTGGGCAAGCGCCGACCAGCCGCCGATCGCATGCAGTCCCGTCGGGATCAGCAGGATCGAGAAGACGATGATCAGGACGCTCTGCAGGCCCTCGTTGACCGCCGCCGCGGCCATGCCGCCGAGGACGATGTAGGTGCCGACGACGAGCGTGAAGATGGCGTAGAAGGCGACGTCGTTGAGGACGGTGACGTAGCTGCGCAGCTCGCCGCGGGCGTTGCGGTCCTGCAGCAACTCGAGCCGGTGCCGGGCCTCCGGGCTCAGCGGTGTCACGGAGGCCTGCTTCTGCAGACTCTTCAGCTCGTTGTAGCCCTCGACCGAGGCGCGCTCGGTGACGGTCCACTGCGCCTCCTGCTTCACCACGAGGGAGGAAGCGATCTTGTAGGCGGTGACGTTGCCGAACCCGAGAAACACGCAGGCGACCAGGATCTGGAAGATGGCGTAGAAAAGGCTCAGACCGCGGCTGGCGTAGCGGTCCTCGAAAAGGTCGGAGACGGTCGTGAGGCGCACGCGGCGGAACCAGACGTTCATGAACCAGAAGTACGGGTTCATGAAGACGGTCTGGAACGAGAGCCACGCGCCCGGCGCGCCCTGCTGGTACACGAAGCTCGCGGTGCTGACCGCACCCTGCGGCTCGGTGGCGTTGCCGAAGTTCAGGAAGAACTGGTACAGCTTGCCGAGTTTGCGGCCCGCCAGAAAGTAGCCCTCCTCGGAGCTGGCGCCCTTCGATGCCCGGAAGCCGATGTAGACGACTGCCACCAGGTAGGCGATGATGATGAGGATATCGAGGATGTGCAGGCTGCCGAACGTCATGGGGAAATCTGGAGGTAGGCGACGTTGTGCCCCGCTGGAAGCAGCGGCGAGCAAACAGTTCCGCGGACCGTCAGGCACATCCGACTTTGAAGGCCGCTAAGCCGCTGGCCGACACCACCCGCGAGGAAGTTGCCGGGAAAACGATTGCCTTCGCCCGGCCTGGCTTCGAAATGCCGGACAGTCCGAGAACATGGCCTCCGACGTACCAACCCTCCGCTCCCTGGCGCGTGCGCTGGGTCTTTCCCGCACGACCGTGTCCGACGCCCTCCGCGGCTCGCCCCGCGTCGACCCGAACACCGCCAGCCGCGTGAAGAAGGCCGCCCGCGAGGCCGGCTACCGCCGCAATCCGCTCGCGGGCGCCTTGATGTCGGAGCTCCGCCGTTCCCGCGGCGCCGCCTTCCGGGGCGTGATCGCCGCCATCGATTTCAACGAGCCCAACCGCCCCGCCGCGGCCGCGGCCTACCACAAGGAACTCGTCAGCGGCGCCGAGGAGCGCGCCAGCGAACTCGGCTTCAAGGTCGAGCGCTTCGTCGTCGGCAACGGCGGCGTCTCCGTCCAGCGCCTCGACTCCATCCTCCAATCGCGCGGCATCCACGGCGTCGTGCTCCTCCCAGCTTGGGACGAACCCGACCTCACCAATCTCGACTGGCACACGTTCGCCGGCATCTACACCGACTACATCATCGAGCACCCCGCCCTGCACTCGGTCTGCCCCGACCACTACCGCTCGATGCTCGCCGCCCTGCAGCGGCTCGCCGGCCTCGGCTACCGCCAGCCCGGCCTCCTCCTCCAGAAGCACCAGGACGAGCGCCTGCAGTTCCGCTGGGGCGCCGCGTTTCGCGCCTTCCTCGAGAATCACCCCGAGGTCCGCGCCGTCCCGCCCCTCATCGTCGAGAACTTCACCCGCGAGGAATTCGTGAAGTGGTTCCGCAAGCACAAGCCCGACGTCGTCATTTCCCACCACTCCGAGGCGATGGACTGGATGGAATCCTGCGGCGCGCGCATCCCCGAGACGCACGGCTTTGTCGCCCTCAACGTGTGGATGAAGACGCGCCCATGCGCGGGCCTCGACCTGCAGCCGCGCACCCTCGGCGCCCGCGCCACCGAACTGCTGATCGCCCAGTTGCAGCGCAACGAAACCGGCATCCCCGAGTGGCCCCTCACGACGACGATTCCGGCCCGCTGGGTCGACGGCCCGTCCGTGCGGCAGCTCAAGCCGTAGCGTTCGCCGCCTGCGCCCGCACCTCGCGCGGCGCCCGCGCCTCGCGGCGGCGGAAGATCTCGATCATCCGCCGCGGGTCGCCGAACCCACACGCATACGCGATCTCCTTGATCGGCATCCGCGTGTCCTTCAGCAGCCGCTTCGCCCGCGCGTAACGGCTGCACTCAATCTCCGCCCGCACGCCGCGCGGATGCTGCGCCGCAAACCGCCGCTCGAGCGTCCGGGCATGCAGCCCCACCGCCCGCGCCACGTCCGCAATGCGAATCGGCCGGTGACTGTTGTTGCGCACGAACTCCAGCGCCTTCGCCACGTCGGGATCGGCCGCCGGCACCCGTTCGGACACCGTGCGCGCCAGCTCCGCTTCCGTCGCCGCCGCCACCAGCGCCAGCACCCGCAACGCCAGCGCTGTCAGCTCCGGCCCGTTCTGTTCCGGCTCCGCCCGCGCCTTCGCCAGCAACGCCTCCCACGCCGCGCGCGCCGCCCCCAGTCGCTCGCCCAACGCCACGCAGGGCCGCGTGAACACGAGGCCGCGCCGCCGCAGCCGCTGCAGGTACTCGCCGCCCAGGCAGAGCCACCGCTCCGTCCATCCCGTCGCCGGCAGCGGTCGGTAGCGGTGCCACTGTCCCGGCGCCATCAGCAGCACGTCCCCCGGCCCACACTCCCGCTTGGGCAAATTCCGGAATTCGTATTCACCCCGCCCGCGGGTCACCAGAACCAGCGCGTAGTCCGGCAGCGTACGGCCCTTCCGCCAGTCGAAATCGTAAAGCGAGGGATGCCCCGGCCGCGGATAACCCTCGTTGCGCGCATAATCCTGCGCGCCGACGCTCGTAACGTAGAGTTCCCAGCCCCGAATCGCATCGCCCACCGGCAGGTAATGCGCGCACCCGCCCCGGGGGTCGCCCGCCGGCGCCCCCGCGCGCTTCCCCTGCTGTCGCAAAGCCGCCATCGTTTGTCGCAAAATCGGAATTCTGGCCTATTGCGCCAACCCGGCCCGCCAGGGCAAGACTCTTGTTCCAGCCGGCGCGTCCGCCGCTCCTCCAGCTCCTCCAGCCCGCGGCCCGCCCGTCGCCCCAAAGCTCATGACGCCGAAAGAACGCATCCTCGCCACGCTTGCCCGCCAGCCGGTCGACCGGCTCCCCGTCGACCTGTGGCACACGCCCGAAATCGGCGTCGCCCTCCAGCAGCGTCTCGGCGTCAAGGACGACCTCGCCGCCTACCGCGCTCTCGGCCTCGACAAGATCGTCTGGGTGTTCCTCGACTACCTGCCGCCCGACGGCGGCCACGTCACCACCCTCGTCGGCCAGACCGACGATCCCACCGCGAACCGCACCACCTGGGGCGCCCCGCTGCGCGACGTGCAGGCCGGCGCGGCCCATTACGCCGAGGTCGTTTCCGCGCCGCTCGCGGGCTACGACACCCCGCAGTCCCTCGACGACTACCCGTGGTGGCCGCAGGTCGAGCGTTTCGACTACGATCGCGCCGTGCAGGCCGCTGCAGCCGCCGCGCGCGAGTTCGCCGTCATCGGTCCCTGGGTGTCTTTCTTCGAGATCTACTGCCAGATGCGTGGGCTCGAGCAGGCGATGATCGACCTGGTCGAGAACGAGGAGCTCGTCGAAGCCGCGCTCGACCGCATCGAGTCCATCCAGACCGAAATGATGCGCCGCTATTTCCCGCGCGTTGGCCGCAACCTCGACCTGGTGTTCATCAGCGACGACATCGCCGGGCAGCAGTCGCTCCTCCTCTCCCCCGCCATGTGGCAGCGCCACCTGCAGCCTCGCCTCAAGCGCTGGTGCGACCTCATCCACGCCCACGGGCTGCGCACGTTCTACCACACCGACGGCGCCGCCCGCCCCCTCATCGGCCAGATTCTCGACTGCGGCGTCGACGTCCTGAACCCGATCCAGCACGCCTGTCCCGGCATGGATCTCGCCGAGCTCAAGCGCGAGTTCGGCCACCGCGTCATCTTCCACGGTGGCGTCGACAACCAGACCGTGCTCCCGCGCGGCACGCCCGAGCAGGTGCGCGCCGAGGTCCGTGACTGCCACGCCACCCTCGGCGCCGGCGGCGAGGGCTACATCTGCTGCTCCTGCCACAACGTCCAAGCCGGCACGCCCATCGACAACATCCTCGCCATGATCGACGAGGCCCGGCGGTTGCGCTGATCGCCCGGGCCAGATGTCAGATGTCGGACGTCAGACGTCAGAGGACAGAAGCCAGAAACCGGAAGCCTGCCTGTCCTCCGAAGCCTTGGCGAAGGAGGAAGGCCGGAAGCCGGAAGACAGATAGACGTCGGATGCCAGAGGTCGGCCCAGGGCGGTCATCCGATCCAGCGGGCATGGGCGCAGGGCGGTTGTTGCCGCCGGCACCAACCCAACGTTCCGACCGGCACAGTGCTCGACCCCTGCGCCCCGCGCGGCGCAGGTGAATCGCACCTGGGCCGCGCCATCACGTTGATCTCCATCGGGCATGACGACCCGACGGGCTGCTCCGGACGGCGCGCCTACCACTGGCGCCAACGGCCGCCGCCACCGCGCCCAGCTCCTCAGTTGCCAGCCGCCGCGAACGTGGTTCAGTGCGGAACCAGTCCCGACTTTTCATCGCCTCCACGCCATGTCCGCCGACCTCACCGAGCTATACCAACAGGTGATCCTCGATCACAACAAGCGCCCCCGTAACCGTGGCAAATTGCCCACGGCCAACCGGGTGGCCCACGGTGACAACCCCACCTGCGGCGACCAGTGCAGCGTGTACCTGCGGCTCGAGGGCGACCGCATCGCCGACATTTCCTTCGACGGCTCCGGCTGCGCCATCTCCCAGGCCAGCGCGTCGTTGATGACCACCCAGATCAAGGGCAAGACCACCGCCGAGGCCGAAGTGCTCTTCCAGCAGTTCCACGACATCGTCACCAGCGGCAAGGAACCCGAGGAGATCAGCGATCTCGCCGCCTTCGCCGGCGTTCACGCCTTCCCCGCCCGCATCAAGTGCGCCACCCTCGGCTGGCACGCCGCCCTCAACGCCCTCCACGGCGACGCCTCTCCCGCCACCACCGAATCTCACACCGACTGAGCGGCCCCCCGCCTCTCCCCCACCTCTTTCTCTTCCTCTTACTCTTTCTCCCCTTCCGTCCCTCCGCCCCTCCCACTCTCACTTTCACTTTCACTCTCACTCCCCGTGTTCTCCGGCCGCGACGTTCGCTCTGATTTTCCCACGCTCCACCAGCAGGTGAATGGCAAGCCTCTGGTGTACCTCGACAACGCGGCGACCGCCCAGAAGCCCCGCGTCGTGATCGACGCCCTCTCCCGCTTCTACGAACGCGACAACGCCAACGTGCATCGCGGCCTGCACGCGCTCTCCAACCGCGCCACCGAGGCCTACGAGGGTGCCCGCGCCCGCGTCGCCAAGTTCATCAACGCCGCCGACCCCGCCGAGAT
This sequence comes from Opitutus sp. ER46, assembly GCF_003054705.1. Lineage (NCBI taxonomy): Bacteria > Pseudomonadati > Verrucomicrobiota > Opitutia > Opitutales > Opitutaceae > Opitutus > Opitutus sp. ER46. Next base: position 288,959 of record NZ_QAYX01000021.1, on the reverse strand, counting down.
CATCTTCACGCGCGGCACCACCGAATCCATCAACCTGGTCGCCTCCAGCTGGGGCGGCGCCAACCTCAAGCCCGGCGACGTGATCCTCCTCACCGAGATGGAGCACCACTCCAACCTCGTGCCCTGGCAGCTCATCGCCCAGCGCACCGGCGCCAAGCTGCGCTTTGTCCCGGTCGCCGGCGCCAACGTCGAAGGCGGACTCGACCTGTCCGGCCTCAACGCGCTGCTCACGCCCGAGGTGAAGCTCTTCGCCTTCACCCACGTTTCCAACACCCTCGGCGTCATCAATCCGGTCGCCAAGCTCTGCGCCCAGGCCCGCGCCCGCGGCATCATCACCGTCATCGACGGGGCCCAGTCCATCGGCCACATGCCGGTCGATGTCCGCGCCCTCGGCTGCGATTTCTACGCGTTCTCCGGCCACAAGATGGCCGGCGTCACCGGCATCGGCGCGCTCTACGGCCGCCGCACCCTCCTCGATGCCATGCCTCCGTACCAGGGTGGCGGCGGCATGATCTCCGTCGTCGAATACCAGCAGAGCAAATGGAAGCCCTCGCCCGAGCGCTTCGAGGCCGGTACGCCCAACTTCGCCGACGCCGTCGCGCTCGGCGTCGCCTGCGACTACCTCGACAGCATCGGTCGCGACGCCATCGCGCGCCACGATGCCGCGCTCGCCCAGGAAGCCTACCAGCGGCTCGCCACGCTCCCGGGCATCCGGCTTCTCGGCCCCACCGGCGAACGCAGCGGGCTCGTCAGCTTCGCCTTCGCCGACGTCCACGCGCACGACATTGTGACCTTCGCCGACGAGGACGGCATCGCGCTCCGCGGCGGTCACCACTGCAACCAGCCGCTCATGCGCAAGCTCAGCCTCACCAGCACCACGCGCGCGAGCTTCTACCTCTACAACACCGCCGAGGAGATCGACGTCCTGGTGAAGAGCCTGCAGCGCATCCTGAAGTTCTTCACCGGCTGACCGCCGCGAAAAGTGTCACGCAATACGTGACACTTCCGCGCACAGCGCCCTCTGAGCCCCCGGGAAAGTGTCACGTATTGCGTGACACTTTTCCGTCCCGGCCGACGAAAAAGGCGGGAGCCCTTTCGGGCCTCCCGCCTCTGTTCATCTGCCGTCCGGCTGGCATCTGCCTCCGGCTTCCGCCTTCCGCCATCAGCCGCCCGGCTTACCGGCCTTCTGACACCTTAGTGTCTGATTGCTGACATCTGACTTCTGACGTCTGGCCTCTGGCTTCCGGCCTCTGGCCTCCGGCTTCTGGCTTCCGGCCTCTGGCTTCCGGCCTCCGCCTCAGCGCGTACCTTTGACGAGTTCGTTCACCAGCGCATCGACTCCGTACACCTTGCGCATGGACTCCAGGATCGCGCGGCAGTCGACGCTCAGCGCGCGGGCCTGACGGTCCTCGTACGCGAAGTTCAACACCAGGCTCTGGATGTTGCCGTCGAAGATGATGCCAACGAACTCACCCGCGGTGTTCACGACGGGGCTGCCGCTGTTGCCGCCGATGATGTCGGCGGTGTTCACGAAGTTGAACGGCGTGGTCGGGTCGATCGCGCCCTTCTTCTCAAGCCAGCGCGCCGGGAGATCGAACGGCTCGCGCCCCTGCTGCGCCTCGCTGCGCGCGAAGAGCCCGCCCATCTGCGTATACGGCGGCACCACCTTGCCCGCCTCTTCGTAGCCCTTCACCGGGCCATAGCTCAGCCGCAGCGTGAAGGTCGCGTCGGGCGCGCGCGTCGGACCCTCGAGCGCAAAGTGCGCCTTCTCGATCGCACTGTGCGCCTGCTGCCGGGTCTCGTCCTGCGCTTCCCAGGCCTTGCGCAGCGTCCGCGCCTCCGAGTCGAGCAACCGGGCGACTTCGATCATCGGGTCGTTCGCCGCCTTCACCGCCGCCGCCCCGCCTTCGTACAGCTTGCGGCGGAACGCGACGTCGCGCACCTGCGTGCCGTTGATCAGCTCGGCAGCGCGCTCGCGCGGCGACTTGCCCGCCAGCACCTGTTTCAGGAGCGGATCGGCCGCGCCGACGTTCTGCGCGAACAGCGTCAGCGCATCCGCCAGCGTCACAATCTCGAGGTCCGTGTAGATGGGCTTGTCCGAGAACAGCTGCAGCTCGAACGGCTCCTTGCGCGCGTCGGAATACTCCCGCAGCCGCTCGCCGTTGGGCTTCACGCGCTCGTCGCCGGCGCGCAGCAGTTCGCGCGCGATCTCGAACGAGTCGCTCATCACCGCGTGGCCGCCCTCAAGCAGCCGGTAACGGCGGTAGAGCTTCGCCTGGGCTTCGACCGCCGCCGCGATCTGCTCGTACGCCTTCAGCACCGCGGCGCCCTCGGGCCGCACCCGCATCTGCTCCTGGAACGCACGCTCCGCGGCCGCCTTCTGGTCCATGATCGCCGGGGTGTAGAGGCCAGCCTGCATGCCATCGTAGGCCTTGCGCGAGTTCTGCACGCCAAAGAGGAGGTCCCGCGCGCGCCGCGCGTTCTCCAGGCTGCGCTCACCCCAGCTCGAGAGCAGCACTTCCATCCGCTTCAGTCGGTCGATCGCGTACGGGTACTGCGTGTCGCGCACCATCGCCAGCTCGGCAGAGGTGAACTGCCGCTCGGTGCGGCCGGGATGCCCGGAAACGAAGGTCAGGTCGCCTTCCTTGGTGCCGGCTGCCGAGAACTTGAGGTAGTCTTTGATCTTCGCCGGCTGGCCGTTCTCGTACACGCGGAACAGGCAGATATCGAGGTTGTAGCGGGGGTACTCGAAGTTGTCGGGATCGCCGCCGAAGAACGCCACCTGCTGCTCCGGCGCGAACACCAGGCGGATGTCCGTGTAGCGCTTGAAACGATACAGGTGATACGCCCCACCCTGGTACAGGGTCACGACGTCGCTGCGCAGCCCGGTCTTCTCGCGCGACTCCTTCTCGATCTCGGCAAACGCCGCGCGACGCGCCTTCGCCGCCGTCTCACCAGTCGCCCCGGCCGGCACCGCCGCGGTCACGCGCGCCGTCACGTCCTCGATCGACTGCAGGACGTTCAGCTCGAGATCGACGCACTTTTTCTCCTCCGCCGGCGTCGCCGCATAGAAGCCTTCCTTGAGGTAGTTGTGTTCCTCGCTGCTCAGCTTCTGCAGGTCATCCGAGCCCACGTGGTGGTTGGTGATGACCAGGCCGTCGGCCGACACGAACGAGCCGGAGCCGCCGCTGTTGAAGCGGACGGACGACTTCATCAGGTGGTCGAGCCAGGCGTCGGTGAGTTCAAAGCCGTACTTGGCCTTGATCGCCTCACGCGGAGGCGCGGAGTACAGCCACATGCCTTCGTCGGCGCGGGCCAGCGTCGCGGCGGACACCGCGAGGGCCAGGAAGAGGGGGAAGCGGAGTTTCATGAAAGGGCTACAAGTGAAGCAGGTCCGGCGCGAACGCCAGTTGAGAGTGGCCACCCCGCGCGCCCTTGCCGCGCCGGCCGGCTGTGGCAGTTTTCCGGCCATGGCCCGCGTCCTTCTCCTGCTCCTGCTCTCCTTCACCCTCGCCCGCGCCCAGGACTACGACGTCGTCATCCGGCACGCCCGGCTCGTCGACGGCACCGGCGCCCCGGCCCGTGCGGGCGACCTCGCGATCAAGGATGGCCGGATCGCCGCCGTCGGTTCGGTTCCCGGCCGCGGCCGCACGGAGATCGAGGCGCACGGTCGCGTGCTCGCCCCGGGCTTCATCGACGTGCACACCCACGCCGAGGACGCCTGCGAGCTGCCGCAGGCGGAGAACTTCCTGCGCATGGGCGTCACCACGATCATTACCGGCAACTGCGGCGACTCGCAGCCGGACATCGGCCGGTTCTTCGCCGAACTGAAGACCACGCCGGTCGCGGTGAACGTCGCCAGCCTCGTCGGCCACGGCACCATCCGGCAGGCCGTCATGGGCAAGGACGCCGCCCGGCCAGCCACCCCCGCGGAGATCGCAGCGATGGCCAGGCAAGTGGAACAGGCGATGCAGGCGGGCGCGCTCGGCCTGAGCACCGGGCTGATCTACGTGCCCGGCAGCTTCGCCAAAACCGAAGAGATCGTCGCCCTCGCGAAAGTCGTCGCCGCGCATGGCGGGCTCTACGCGAGCCACATGCGCCACGAAAACGTCATGATCCGCGCCGCGCTCGACGAAGTGTTCACCGTGGCGCGCGAGGCGCACGTCCCCGTCCAGATCTCGCACTTGAAACTCTCCGGCCCGGCGGCGTGGGGCCAGGCCGCCGACATCCTTGCGCTCCTAGACCGCCAGCGCGCCGCCGGCATCACGGTCGCGCAGGACGTGTACGTTTACACCGCCGCGAGCACGAGCCTCGGCTCGGTCATCGACCCGGCCGTGCGCGCCGGCGGCACCGCCACCTTTCGTCGGCAGATCGTCGATCCCGCCGTCCACGCCCACGTCGTCGCCGACATGAAAGCGAGCATCCGGCAGGGCAAACGAGGCGACTACGCGTACGCCGTGATCGCCCGTTGCGAGTCCGACCCCCGGCTGAACGGCAAGAGCGTGCCCGAGGCGGCACGGCTGCTGCGCGGCAATGACACCCTCGACGACCAGATCGAGACCATCCTTGCGATCCAGGCCGCCGGCGGCGCGAGCGCCGTGTTTCACGGGATGAGCGAAGCCGACGTCCGCGCCTTTCTCGTCCACCCGCTGACGATGATCGGGTCCGACTCGGGCATCCGGAAATTCGGCGAGGGCGTCCCTCACCCGCGGGGCTATGGCAACAACGCCCGCGTCCTCGCCCACTACGTCCGCGAACTGCATCTGCTCTCGCTGGAGGAAGCCGTGCGCAAGATGACCTCCCTCCCCGCCCACACCTTCCACCTTGGCCAGCGCGGCGAGCTCCGTCCCGGATTCGTCGCCGACCTGGTGCTTTTCGATCCGGCGAACGTCGCGACGGCCGCCGAGTTCACCGACCCGCACCATTACGCGCAGGGTTTCGACGACGTCTTCGTCAACGGCGTCGCCGTGATCCGGGAAGGCGCCCTCACCGCCGCCCGCCCGGGCCAGCCGGTGAAGCGCGGCTAGGTCATGGCAGAACAACGACCATCGCGCCGCGATGCGCGGCTTTGTACGAGTTCATTGATTCTGATGATTTAAAATTCACCGCTTTACGCCCGCGCAAAGCTGCCCTGATCTTGCAGCTTCCAACTCTCTGGCGCCCATCCTGGGCGCCAGGGACACAAAATCATCCAGCTCCATCCATGCTGAACCATCCCGCCTCATCCCGCGCGGTCGTCGCGTCCGGACTCATCGCCGCCACCGCTTTCCTCAGCGGCTGCGCTTCAATCGTGCATCACGGCCCGCGTACGCTGACCATCGATTCCCGGCCCACCGGCGCCACCGTAACCATCGTGAAGGCGGATACACAGGCCCCGGTTCACCGGGGCACGACCCCCGTGACGGTCTCCCTCGATCCGAAGCGCGGCTACTTCAAGGGGCAGAGCTACAATGTCAGATTCGAACTCGCCGGCTATCAGACCAGCGACGTGCAGATTCGCTCCGAGATGTCCGGGTGGTACTGGGGCAACATCGTGTTTGGCGGCCTGATTGGCATGCTGATCGTGGATCCGGCGACGGGCGCGATGTGGAATCTCACCCCCGACAAGATTACGCGGGACCTAAATCCCCAGCAGGCCGCCATGCTTCGGCAGGGCGATGGCTTTTTGATCGCCCTCGTCGCGGACACCTCCGCCGCCGAGCGCGCGAGCATGGTCCGGGTCAACTGACGCGGCTCAGTCACAGTCCTCGACCCGCGTCGCCTCGAACACCTCGACGCCACCTTCGGCGCGGGCGCGCCAGCGGACGTTCCAGCCGCTGACGGTCATGCCGTAGTCGCGGCCCGCAGCCTCCTGGTACGCGGGTTGCAGCTGCAGCCGGAGGAGTTGCCGCACGAGCCGCGTCGTCGCCCCGCCCAGCCGCGCCGCCAGCGTCTCCGGAATGTGGATGCCGTCCGCCGGGACGGTCTCCGGCTGTTCCTTGGCCCAATCTGAGGTGGCGTCGGGAATCGCCTCCGCCCACGGCAGGTACGGCTTCACGTCGTACACCGGCGTGCCGTCCACGGCATCGACGCCAGCCACCCGCAGGCGTCCGGGTTCGATGCTGAGCAGGCGGACCAGCGAGAGCCCCAGCCCGTTGGGCCGGTTCGGCGAACGCGACGCAAACACGCCGACCCGCTCGTTGCCGCCGAGCCGCGGCGGCCGCACGACCGCGCTACCCGTCCAACCCGGATTCTTGTGAAAGGCCGTGATCAGCCAGACGTGCGAGAACGCCTCCAGCCCACGCGTGAACTCCGGTGCCGCAAACTCCGGCAGGAACTCCACGACGCCCTCCGCCTCCGGTACGAGTCCGCTCTGCCGCGGCACGCCGAACTTTTCGGCGAAGGGCGTGCGCAGGAGGGCAACGGGATTGACCACGAGGGGCGTCATGCCCGCATGGCCGCAAAAACGTGCCGCCCACGCAAGCGCTCAGCCGCCCGCCGCGCATCCGACCGATCGCCGCCTCAGCGGCACGCGCTCAGGCCCAGAGGAAACCAATGAGGCCGCTGACGAGCACCACGGGAACGATGCCGACCTTGAAGAACTGGAGCGCGACGAACGCCAGGGCGCAGACCACGACGGCGAAGCCGTCGATTCGCCCGCCGGCCAGACCGCTCGGGAAGAAGACATGCAGGCCAAACCACACGGCCAGATTGAGCACCACGCCCACCACCGCCGCCGTCACCGCCGAGAGCATCCGGCTCAGGCTCGCCTGCCCGCGCAGCTGCTCGATGTGCGGCGCGCCCAGAAAGATCCAGAGGAAGCACGGCACGAACGTCGCCCACGTCGTGATCAGCGCCCCCAGCGTCGCCGCGAGCAGCGACGACAGGCCCCCGGGGTGCTGCCACCCGCCCAGGAAGCCCACGAACTGCACGACCATGATCAGCGGCCCCGGGGTCGTCTCGGCCAGCCCGAGCCCATCCAGCATCTGCGGCGCGGTGATCCAGTCGAAGTGCTCGACCGCCTGCTGCCCGACATACGGCAAAACCGCATACGCTCCACCGAAGGTCACCATGGCCGCCTTGCTGAAGAACACGCCCTCCTGCGCCAGCGTTCCGTGCCAGCCTTGCCAGAGTCCCGCCGCCACGATCGGCGCCCACCAGAGCGCCACGCTCACCGCGACCACCTTCAGGGCCCGACCCCAACTCGGCCGCGTGTGCGCCGCCGCGGCGGCCGCATCGTCGATGACATAGCCACCGGCCGGCGCGGCGACGTTCGTGCCGTTCGCCCCGCCCGCCTCCGTCGGCGCAACCGGAGCCCACGGGGTCCAGCGCAGCGCGAACCCCACCAGCGCCGCGCCGCCGACAATCGCCGGGAACGGCACCTTCAGGAAGAAGATCAGCCCGAACGCCGCCGCCGCGATGAGCCACATGACGCGGGTGCGCAGCGCCCGCCGGCCGAGCCGGATCACGGCCGCCACCACGATCGCCGTCACCGCCGGCTTGAGCCCCGCGAACACCGCCGCGATCGCGGGCACGGTCCCGTACACCACATACACGTAGCTCAGCGCCCACAGCAGCACCACGGAGGGCAGGACAAACAGGACGCCCGCGACGATGCCGCCCCAGGTGCGATGCAGCAGCCAGCCGCAGTACGTCGCCAGCTGCGTGGCCTCCGGTCCCGGCAGGAGCATGCAGTAGTTGAGCGCGTGCAGGAACCGCTGCTCGCCGATCCAGCGCCGCCGCTCGACGAGCTCGGTGTGCATGATCGCGATCTGCCCCGTCGGCCCGCCGAAGCTGATGAACCCCAGCTTCAGCCAGAACCTGACCGCTTCCGCAAACGTGGGCGCGCGCGCGTCGCTCATGCGTCCTCAAGCTGCCGAGCCGCCCCGCCCCTTGAAAAGCCCAATCCCCTTTTGTTTTCGCCGGGGGCGAAAACAAAAGATCCGGACATTATCGCGGCAGTATCCGGACATTATTCCGAGTATCTGGACATTATCCCAGAAACACCCCGTGTTCACCGCTTTATAATTGCAGCCCTCGTCCTCTCCGTCTCCTCCGTCCCGCCGTCCCGCCGTCCACTTTCACACTCACTCTCACTTTCACTCCTTAGACCACATGCTCCGGCCGGCGGCGGCGTTCGTGCTCCTCGCAGAGGTCTTCGAACCGCCGCCGGAGCCGCGTCGCGTTCGGCAGGCCGTAGTGTCCGGGGATCACCCAGCGCGCTCCCAGCGCCCGCGCCTTCAACATGCTCGGCCACACGAGCCCCGGCGCATCGGAAAACACGCGCGGCGAGATTTGCGTGCGCATCATGAAGCGCACCCAGAGATCGCCGCTGAAGAGCAGCTGCAGCCGGGCGCTATAGAACCCGCAATGCCCGACCGTGTGCCCCGGCAGGTGCACCACGCGCAACCCGCCCCACAAGGGCAGATCCTGCCCGTCCGCCAGCGGCACGTCGATCGGCACGGGGCGATACTTCATCACGGGCCGACCCGCCGCCTCCAGCAGTCCGGTGAGTCGCGCGAGTCCATCGTAGGGAAAGGTCCCGTCGATATGCGCCTGGTCCAGCGGATGCGCGTACACCGGCGCCCCGCTCCACTCGCGCGCCCAAGCCGCGCTGCCCGCATGATCGATGTGCCCGTGCGTGAGCAGGATCGCCTTCAAGTCCCGCGGCCCCACGCCCGCCCGTGCCATCGCGCGCTGAATCCGGCCCGCGTCCACCGGCAGTCCGGTGTCGAGCAGCACCGCCCCCGCACGGTCCACCAGCAGATGCGGCAGACTCATCGCGCCCCGTATGGGAATGACCCCCGGCGGCCAGTGGTCTGAGTCGAGCGACATGATCGAGGGTGCAGTTGGGAAACGCGGCGGCGCGAGCCTTTTGACGCCGCGGCGACGCCCGGCGCCCCCACCGACCCGCGCACCGGCCGGTGGTGTCAGCCGACGCGGGACAGCCGACCGCGTTCAGATCGGAAATGAACCACGGAGACATGGGGACACTGAGAAGCCCGGTCGATGGGGTGGGTCACTGAGGTTGCTGGGGCGGATCACTGAGGTCACTGAGTTCGGAAGAGGGCACCGAGGATAGGATGTTCTGACCGGCTGGCCTCTGGCTTCCGGCCTCCGGCTTCCGGCCTCTGGCCTCCGGCTTCTGTCCCTCAGCGTTCGTCCGGATAGACCGAGTACTTGCGCGCTTCGCTCCAAGGCCGCACGCCGGCGCGCGCCGCCCAGGCCCCGTAGGCCGCACTCAGCCGGGCAACGACCTCCGGCTGGGCCTTCGCGACGTCGTGCGCTTCGCTGCGGTCCGTCTCCATGTCGTACAGCTCCCAGGGCTGGTTCGCGTAACCGACCAGCTTCCACCGGCCATCGCGCACCAGCCGATTGCCCTCGTGCTCGATGCAGACCGGCGTGCGGTGCAGCGGCGCGCTCCCACCCTGCAGGACTGGCTGGAGATTCTCGCCGTCGCTCGCCGGCACCGGCTGACCCTGCCGTACGGCCGGGCGCTTGGCGCCGCCGACCGCCAGGCAGGTCTCGACAATGTCGGGCAGGAAACCGAATTGCGTGACCACCTGCCCGCGCAGCTCCGGCTTCAGCCCGCGCGGCCAGTGCACGATCAGCGGGGTCTGCACGCCGCCCTGGTGAGCAAAGTGCTTGTAGTCGCGGAAAGGCGTGTTCGAAACGGTCGCCCAGGCCCGACCGTAGCGGGCGCCGCCTTTGCCGTACTGGCCAAGGTTGGACATCTGGAACCGGCCGAGTTCCGGCGCCTCCGCCTCCGCGCCGTTGTCGGAAAGGAAAAAGATTAGCGTGTTCTCCAGTTCGCCGCTCGCCTGCAGATCCTGCAGCAGCTTGCCGATGTTCTGGTCGACGCGGTCAATCATCCCCGAGTACGTCGCCATGATGGCGTCCATCTCATCCTGCTGCTGCGGCGTCAGGTCGCTCCACGCTGGCACGGGCCCGCCCGGCAGGCCCAGCTTGTTGCCGGGCGTCGAAGGCCGCGGGGCGAGCGTGGTGTTGGCCGGGACGAGTCCGAGCTCCTTCTGGCGGGCGAGGATCTTCTCGCGCAGCACATCCCAGCCGACGCGGTACCGCCCGCGATACTTGGCGAAATCCTCCGGCATCGCCTGCATCGGGAAATGCGGGGCGTTGTACGCGAGGTAGAGGAAGAACGGCCTCGCGTCCTTCGCCGCCCGGTGTTCCCGGATGAAACCGAGCGCCTCCTGCGTGAAGGCGTCGGTCGTGTAGTAGCGTTCGCCTTGCGGCTGGATGGGTTCGTTGCCGCGGTGGAGGTCTTCCGGCGCGAAGTACTGGGAGGTCCCCTCGAGAAAACCGTAGAAGCGGTCGAAGCCCCGCTGCACCGGCCAGTGCGCCGGGTTGTCCGAACCAAGGTGCCACTTGCCGCTCATGAATGTCGCATAGCCCGCCTCGCGCAGCATCTCGGGCAAGGTGGGCACGGCCTCGCTCAGGAAGCCACGGTACGATGCCGGCACCTGCATCCGTTCCTCCATCCGCGAGGGCGCCTTGCCGGTCCGCCGGAAGGTCATGTGGCCGACGCCGGCTTGGTGCGGCGCCAGGCCGGTCATCAGCACGGCGCGGGTCGGACAGCAGCGCGCGTTGCTGTAGAACTGATTGAAGCGGACGCCGCCCGAAGCGAGCCGGTCGATGTTGGGCGTCTCCACCGTGCCGCCGAAGCAGCCCACATTGCCCCACCCCATGTCGTCGACGAGGATCAGGATGACATTGGGGCGCGCGGGCGTCGGCTCCGCGGCAATGGCGGCGGCCGGAAGCACCAAGCCCAAACAGAACAGAAGCCGAGGAACAACGGGGTACATGAGAATGGAAAGAGACGACCCGACGGCCGTCAGGTTGCGCCGCTCTCCCCGTCGCTGGCAACCGCCGTCACTGGTCTCGGGAGGAAACCACCGGCCGGCGGTCTGAGATCAGAGGTCAGATGTCAGAGGTCAGACGTCAGACGTCAGAGGTCAGAGGTCAGAAACGGACGCCCCGCAACGGATATCCCCCCAAGCCCACCCTCCGTCGCCGCCACTTTCACTTTCACTCTCACTTTCACGCCTCCGGCCACTTTCACTCTCCAAAACACAGAGCCCGGACCGCCTTCCGCGGCCCGGGCTCAACTTGAAACCTGTAACTTTCGAACCTGTAACGTTCGAGGCCCGGGGCGCGGTCAGTGCTTGGCCTCGATCTTGGCGGCCTCGGCCTCCATCTGCGTCACGAGTTCATCCATTTGGTCGACAACGGCCTGGACGGTCTCGCGCTGCGTCAGGTCGATGCCGGCCTTCTGCAGCTGCTTCACGGGATGATCGTCGCCGCCGCTCTTCAGCAGGGTGAGGAACCGCGCGGTCGCCGCCTGGCGGTCGGCCGGCGCGCCGGTGGTCATCGCCTTGAAGATCTTCGCCGAGGAGGCGAAGCAGGTGGCGTACTGATAGACGTAGTACGGCGAGTTGAAGAAGTGCGGGATGCGCGCCCAGTTGAACTTGTACAGGTCGTCGAGGGTCACCGCGTCGCCGTAGTAGTCGCGCAGCAGCTGCTGGTAAATGCCGCTCAGGACCTCCGCCGTGATCGGCTGGCCCTGCTCCACCCGGCGGAACGCGCGCAGCTCATAATCCGCGAACAGAGTCTGGGTGTAGAACGTGCCCACGATCGAATCGACGGCGTGCTGCAGGAGGAGGAAGCGCTCCTTCGGGTCGGTCGTGGTCTGGAGCAGCTGGTTGAGCAGGAAGCGCTCGTTCGTGGTCGAGGCAACCTCGGCGACGAAGATGGTGTAGTCGGCCGAGACGAACGGCTGGTTCTCGTACGAGAGGACCGTGTGCATCGCGTGCCCCGCCTCGTGGGCGAAGGTGAACATCGCGTCGAGCGTGTCGTTGTAGTTGAGCAGCAGGTACGGGCCAACGCCGTACACGCCGGCGCTGTACGCGCCGCTGCGCTTGCCGTCGTTCTCGTACACGTCGATGCGGCCGCCGGAGACGAACTTCCGGTACTTGGCCACGTACTCCTCTCCGAGCGGCGCCACCGACGCGATGACGACGTCCTTGGATTCGTCATACGGGTACTTCTGCGTGCTCTGGAAGATCGGGATCTGCCCGTCGTAGAGGTGATACGTCGGCACGCCGAGCAGCCGCTGGCGCAGCTTCATGTAGCGCTGGAGCGGGCCGGTGCCGGCGCGCACGGTGTCGACGAGCGTCTGCACGACCGCCGTCGGGATCGCGTTGCCATCGAGCGCGGCGTCGAGCGTCGAGGGATAGTTCCGGGCCTGCGCCGTGAACCAGCCGCGTTGCATCACGCCGTTGTAGATCGCGGCGTAGGTGTTCGCGTTTGCCGCGTAGGTCTTGATGAACGCCTCGAACGCCTTCGCGCGGTCCGCCTGGTTGTAGTTCGTCTGCAGGATCTGCTGGTACGTGCCGGGGGTCAGCGTAAGCTCCTTGCCGTCCGACAGCGTGACCTTCGGGAACTTGATGTCCGATGTGCTCAGCTCCTGGAAGATGGCGCCCGGCGTCTGGCCGAAGCGGGAGGAGAAGGACAGCAGCTTCTCGCCCTTCTCATCGAGCACGTGCGCCTGCTGCCGGTAGTTGTCGAGGATGGTGAACTTGTAGATGCCGAGCTCAGGCGTGGCGGCGATCCACTGCTCCATTGTCGCCTGCGGGATCGAGAGCAGCTCGGGCGTGAACCAGGCGGTGGCGGTGCCGAACTTCGCGAACACCGCGCCGACGCGCTGGAACTTGCCGCCGACGTCCTGGTTGCGCGTGTCGATGTCGCGCTGGAGCTGCGGGTAGCGGAAGACCTTGTACTGCATCATGCCGATCTCGTCGTACGCGCGGTAGGCCTTGAGCACTGCGGCCGGCCCCTGCGCCAGCGTGCCCTTGAGCGCGGCGAAGGCATCCATCTTCGCTTCCATCTCCTTCATCCCGTTCTCCCACGCCGGCCAGTCGGCATAGATGGGCGTGAAGTCCCACTTGTACTGCGCCGCGATCTCGGCGCGGTTACGCGTCTCCGGTTTTGTCGCCGCGCCGAGGGTCCCGGCGACCGCCAGCGAGACCACGCTGAGGACGCCGCCGTTGAGCAAACTGTGATGCATCATGGGGCGCGACGTTGCGGGGAAACCCCGCTTGCGTCGAGTCGGCTTCGGCAAATTGTTGCGCGCCATGTCCGCCTCTGCCCGTCTGCCCCGCCTCCTCCTCGGTCTCGTCCTGCTGGCGGCCCCCGCCTTCGCGCAAAGCGCTGCGGTCGCCACTCCAGCCGCACCGTCCCCCGCGGACGAGGAGACGGTGCGCCGGATCTACACCGAGGCGCTCACGAACGGCCAGGCTTACGCCCGGTTGCGCGACCTGGTCAGCGCTCATCCCGGGCGGCTCGCCGGCTCAAAATCCCTCGAGGGCGCGGTCGTCTGGGCCCGCCAGGTTCTCGCCGCCGTGCCGGCAGACCGCGTCGAAGCGCAGGAGGTCATGGTTCCGCACTGGGAACGGGGCGCGCCGGAGTCGGTCGCGCTGCTGGACGCCAAGGGCATGGTTCCGCTCGCCGCGCTGGCGCTCGGCCGTTCCGGCGCCACGCCGGAGGCGGGCCTGACCGCCCCCGTCATCGAGGTGAAGTCGTTGGACGAACTCGCCGCCCTTGGCCGCGCCAAGGTCGAGGGCAGGATCGTCTTCTTCAACCGGCCGATGAACCCGGTGCATTTTCGTACCGGCCAGGCCTACGGCGGCGCCGTTGACCAGCGCACGCGCGGTCCCGCCGCGGCGGCCGCCCTTGGGGCCGTCGGCGCGGTGGTCCGGTCCATGAGCCTGCAGGCCGATGACGTGCCCCATGCCGGCGTCACCAGCTTTCCCGAAGGCGCCAAGGTCATCCCCGCGCTCGCACTCTCCAATCTCTCCGCGGACCGGCTCGCCGACGCCCTGGCCGAGGCGGCCCGCACGGGCGGTGGCCCCCGACTCATGCTCAAGGTCCACGCGCGCACGCTGCCCGACGCCGTGTCGCACAACGTCATCGGCGAGATCCGCGGCCGCGAATTTCCCGACGAGGTCATCCTGGTCGGCGGCCATCTCGACTCGTGGGATAACACGCCCGGCGCGCACGACGACGGCGCGGGCGTGGTGCAGGCCATCGAGGTGCTGCGGATCTTCCGCGCGCTGGGACTCCAGCCCCGCCACACCCTGCGCTGCGTGCTATTCACAAACGAGGAGAACGGCGGTCGCGGCGGCCAGGCCTACGCGGCCCGCGTGAAGGCGGCCGGTGAGAAGCACCTGCTCGCGCTCGAAAGCGACGGCGGCGGCTTCGATCCGCGCGCCATCTCGCTTGGTAATCCCGCCGGCGATGCCGCCACCCGCGCGGCCCGCTGGCTGCCGCTGTTCCGCCCGTACGGCGTCACCGAATTCCGCAGCGGTCACGGCGGGATGGACGTCGGCCCGCTCCTGCCGCTCGGCTACACCGTCGGCGAGATTCACAACGACTCCCAACGCTACTTCGACGTGCACCATGCCGCGCACGACACGATCGACGCGGTGAATCCGCGCGAGTTGCACCTCGGCGCCGCCGCCATGGCCGCCCTCGCCTGGCTCGTCGACAACGAAGGCCTCTAGCCGCCAGCAGTCGGCGGCGCCGGCTGCTGACGGCAAGGCTGAAGGAGCGAAAGCTGAAGGACTGAAGGGCCGAAGCCGGAGGTCTGAGGCCGGAAGCCAGCCAGAGGCCAGACATCAGTCATCTGACATCTTCCCTCCGGCTTCTGGGGTGCGATCTGCGATGAACCAAGGAGACACTGAGGACACGGAGAAGACAGGTATGTCTGGGGCACAAAGGCCACTGAGCTCGGAAGAGGTCACCGAGCTTCTTGTATGCGACGTCTGACCTCCGGCTTCCGTCCTCGGCTTCTGGCTTCCGGCTCCGGCCTCTGTCCTCCGGCCTCCGGCTTCCGGCTTCCGGCTTCCGGCTTCCGGCTTCTGGCTTCCGGCTTCTGGCTTCCGACCTCCGACCTCAGGCCAAATACGCGTCGCGGACGACCTGGATTGTGTGGCGGACGCGGATCGGCGAGCCGAGTTTCTTCAGGTGCACCTTCAGTTGCGTGAGGCAGCCGATGTTGCCAGTGGCGACAATCGTCGCGCCCGTCGCCATGATCGCCCGCGCCTTCTTTTCACCAAGCGATGCCGCCGTCTCCGGCTGGTCCATGTTGTAGGTACCAGCGCTGCCGCAGCAGAGGTGCTGGTTCGCGAGTTCGAGCAGCTCCAAGCCGGCGATCGCGCGCAACAAGTCGCGCGGCTCCGCCCGCACGCCCTGTGCGTTCGCGAGGTGACACGCGTCGTGATACGCCACGCGCTGCGGCCCCGGCCCGGCCGGACGCTCGCGCAACCCGAGCTGCGCGAGGAACACGCTCACATCCAGCACGCGTTTGCCAAAAGCCTTCGCCCGCTCCTCGTCCGACGTGCCGCGCAGCACGAGATCGTACTCGTGCATCGTCGAGCCGCAGCCGGCGGCGTTGGTGATGATCGCATCGACGTCGGCGGGAAACGCATCGAGGTTCCGCCGTGCCAGCTCGCGCGCGGTCTTCAGGTCACCGGTGTGCCAGGCGAGTCCGCCGCAGCAGCCCTGGCGCGAGGGGATCACGACCTCGACGCCGTTGCGCGCCAGCACCGCCAGCGTCGCCACGTTGATGTCGGGATCGAGCACCTGCTGCGCGCAGCCGGTCAGCAGCGCCACGCGCGCACGTCGCATGCCCTGCGCAGGCGTCACCGCCGGGAGCACGGCCTTCGGCGGCACGACGTCGGGCGCGAGCGCCAGCATCGGCTTCAGAAAACCCGGCACGAGCGGCTCGACCGCCTTGCCCACCTTCGCGCCGACCAGCGCCAGCCGGAAACGCGTGGGATACGGAATGGTTTGCGACGCCACCCAGCGCCGGAAACGCGCCGCCGCGGGACGCTGAAATTCGCCGCGCGATTCCATCGTGGCGCGGAAGGGGCTGATCAGGTCGCGATAACTCACGCCGCTCGGGCAGGCCGGCTCGCACGAAAGGCAACCGAGGCAGCGGTCGAGATGCACCTGCGCCTCGGCCGCCGGGAGCTGGCCCTCGAGCACGTGCTTCATCAGGAGGATCCGCCCGCGCGGTGAATCCATCTCCTCGCCGAACTCCTCGTACGTCGGACACGAGGCGAGGCAGAAACCGCAATGCACGCAGGTCTGCACGGCTTCCGCCATCGGGTCGCCGAACGGCGCGTGCGCTTCAGTTTTGATCGCGTGAATCATCGGGGGTCAGTCGTCCAGTCCCGGGAAGCGGCCGGCGGCATCGAGCGCCGTCTTCACCGCCCGCATGATTTCGAAGCGAGGTGCCGGTCCGGCCCACAGCGGCCCAGCTCCGCGCAAGGTCAACGCCGGCCATTCGAGCGTCTCGACCGCTGCCGCCGGCGGCAGCGAAAGCAGGCCAAGGTTACCGGCCGCGCTTACCCAGCCGCGCGCGCCGCGCGTCTGCACGAACGCCACGAAGGCAGGCACGGCTGCGGGCGTCAGCGCGACCTTCACCAGCGCGCCACCCGTGTGCGCCCAGCTGAGCTCCGTCACGCTCTGCCAAAGGTAGCTGGCATCACCCGGCGTCATCACCGCGCCGCGCCAGCGTTGCAGAATGTCGCGGGCGAGAGGCTCGAGCGCCGTTTCCGGGCCGGCGAGCCGCGCAAAGACCGCGCCCTCGCCCACCGCGGCGTCGAGCGCGTCGAGTTCCCAACGCGCGGCCGAGGCCGCCATCAGGATCTCCGCCTTCGCCGCCGCATCCGGCGCCTCGAGCCTCAGCGTGCGGGTGGCGGCGGGCCGCGGGAAGACCTTGAAGCTGAGCTCGGCCATCACGCCGAAACGACCGGCGCTGCCGACGAGAAACTTGGGCAGGTCGAAACCCGCGGCGTTCTTCACCACCTTGCCACCGAGCCGCAGGAGCCGGGCTTCGCCGTCCACGAGCCGCACGCCGATGATGAAATCGCGCAGCGCGCCGTAGCGCAGCCGACCGGGTCCACTGAGCCCCGCGGCAACCGTGCCGCCGAGCGTCGCGCCCGCCTTCACGAGCAGCGGGTCAAAGGGCAGGTACT
The DNA here is from genome assembly GCF_003054705.1 of Opitutus sp. ER46. NCBI lineage: Bacteria > Pseudomonadati > Verrucomicrobiota > Opitutia > Opitutales > Opitutaceae > Opitutus > Opitutus sp. ER46. Next base: position 271,920 of record NZ_QAYX01000021.1, on the reverse strand, counting down.
GGCCGCGTTCCGCGAGCGCCGCGACAATCTCGCGCAGGGGGGTGCCGGCGAGCGCCGTAATCGTGAACTCGCTGGGCTCGTACTCGGTGATGCCGCTGAGGCGCGTCATCGCGACCCGCGCGTACGCATCGGCCACCTGGCTGAGCCGAGGCTTCGTGCCGGCGCCGACCGCGATCAGCCGCGGCGTGCCGCGCACGAGGGCGATCAGCTCGTCGATGGTGGCGGGAGCGGGAAGGGAAGTCGCGGGCGTCATGCCTGGGCCGGCGCGGAGCCGGAATGGGCGGGAGCAGAGGCATCCGCCGGCGCGGGCGGAAACATCTTGCCCTGATTAGCGATGCCGAGCGGGTCGAACGCCGCGCGCACGCGGCGCAGACAATCCATTTCGTCGGGGTTAAACATCACCGGCAGAAACTCGCGTTTTTCGACGCCGACACCGTGCTCGCCCGTGATGGAACCGCCCATCTCGACGCACAGCTTGAGGATCCGGCCCGCGAGCGCCTCGGCCCGCTGCAGGTCTCCCGGCACGGCGCCGTTGTAGAGGATCAGCGGATGCAGGTTGCCGTCGCCGGCATGAAACACGTTGGCGCAGCGCACCCCCATCTCGCGGGACCACTCGCCGATCTTGCGCAGCGCCTCGCCGAGCCGGCGCCGCGGCACCACGCCGTCCTGCACGATGAAGTCGGGGGACAGCCGTCCCACCGCGCTGAACGCGCTCTTGCGGCCCTTCCAGATCGCCGCCCGGTCAACCGCATCGCGGGCCGGACGCACCTCGACGGGCTGGCTGGCGGCGAGCACGGCATCGAGTCGGGCGCGGTCCGCCGCCACCGCCTCGCGCGTGCCCTCGAGTTCGACGATCAACACCGCTTCGCAACCCGCCGGGTACTCGGCGTGCACGGCCGCGACCGCGGCATCGAGCGCGAGTTTCTCCATGATCTCGATCGCACCCGGGAGCAGCCCGCTGGCGACGATCGCGGCGACCGCCTCGCCCGCCTGCTCCACGTTGCGATAACCCGCCAAAACGGTGTGGAAGCACTCGGGCTTCGGCAGCAGTTGCACCGTGGCCTCGAGCGCGATGCCGAAAAGCCCTTCGTTGCCCACGAACAGCCCGGTCCAGTCCGGTCCGACCTGCTCGCGGCTTGGCCCGCCAAACGTCACCACCTCGCCCGTCGCCAGCACGGCCTTGAGGCCGAGGACGTGGTTGGAGGTCATGCCGTATTTCAGGCAGTGCGCGCCGCCGGCATTGAGCGCGATGTTGCCACCAAGCGTGCAGATCAGCGCGCTCGACGGATCCGGGGCGAAATGCAGACCGTGCGCCGCGACCGCCATCGAGATGGCCGCGTTGACGATCCCCGCCTCGACGACCGCCACGCGCTGCTGCGAATCGATGCGGATGATCCGGCTCACCCGGTTCATCGCGATCACGATGCCGCCCGGCACCGGCGCGGCCGCGCCCGAAAGGCTCGTGCCGCTGCCGCGCGCCACAAAGGGCAATCTCTCGTCGCGGCAGAACCGCACGATCGCGATCACCTCGTCCTGCGTCTCCGGCACGACCACCGCGAGCGGCGTGGCCCGGAAGGCGGTCAGCGCATCGCACTCATAGGCCGCGACCTGGGCGTCGCCCTCCAGCACCCGGCCCGTCGGCAGCAGGCGGCGCAGGCGTTCGACAACAGGGTTGGTAGCGAGGGTCGGCACAGTCGAAGAGGAAGCAGGCAAGCTGCCAACGCCCCACGCTGGCTGGCAATGGTGGAATTGCTATGCGCATTGGCAGTCACGCAAACCGGTCGCCCGCAGGAGCGAGCGATCAGTTTGCGCGACTGCGGGAGTGAGGGAATGGGGGAATAAGGGACGAAGGGTTATCGGGAGTGAGGAGGATGGACCGAATTTGTGCGGGATGGTGGTCGCCCATTGGCCTCCCCCGGGGTTCTCGGTTTGCGCTTCGCGGCGTGGTCGCCAGCGTGACGGGCAATTCATGATCCGCGCCCTGATCTTCGACTTTGACGGCCTCATGCTCGATACCGAGGGGCCGCTGATTGAGTCCTATGCGGCCGTGCACGCAATGCATGGCGTGCCCTTCGACCTGCCCCGCTTCATGAAGGGCGTCGGTCACGCCGAGTATGCGTTCGACCCGTGGCATGGTTTCAGCCCGCACGCCGATCGCGTCCAACTCGAGGTCGAGCGCCGGGCCAAGCGCGACGAAGGCCTGGCCCGCCAGCAGGTGCTCCCCGGCGTCGTTGCCATGCTCGATGCCGCGCGCGAACGCGGACTGCAGGTCGGCATCGCGTCGAATTCGCAGCACAGTTGGGTGGAGCCGCATCTCCAGCGGCTCGGCCTGCACGACCGCTTCGCATTCTTCGCCTGTCGTGAGGACGCCGTGTCGCCGAAGCCCGAGCCCGATCTGTACCGCCTCGTCTTGAACCGCTTCGGCCTGCGCGGCCCGGAGGCGATCGCCTTCGAGGACTCGGAAACCGGAGTGCGCGCCGCCAAGCGCGCGAACCTCTGGACCGTCGCCATCCCCACCAAACATACCGCGCACCACGACCTCGCCCCCGCTGACCTCCGCGTGAACTCGATGGCCGACGTCACGCTCGAGGCCCTTATCGCACGGTTCGGCACGTGAGGTCAGAGGCAAGGAGCTGATCTGACGGATCAGACCGATCGGACCGATCCGGTTTCGGGCCTTCCTGCCTCCGGCTACTCGAGCTCGGCCCAGCGGGCGTAGGCGGCGGCGAGTTCCTGCTCGAGTTCGTGCAGTCGTGCGGTCGTCTTGCCCACCTCGGCGCCGGCCGTCTTGAAGAAAACGGGGTCCGCCAGCGTCGTGGTCAGCTTCGCCTGCTCGGTTTCGAGCGCCTCGATCTTCGCCGGCAGCGCTTCGAGCTCGGCACGCTCCTTGTTGGAGAGCTTGCGGGAGCGTTTGGCGGGGGCAGCGGACGACGCTGACGCGGCGGCTTCCGCGCGGGCGGCCTCCGCTGCGGCGCGCTTTTCCTCCTCGGCCCGCGCCGCTGCCGCGGCGGCGTTGCGCGCGGTCTCCTTCTGCCAGTCGTCGTAGCCTCCGATGTACTCGGAAATCCGGCCGTCGCCCTCGAACACGAGCAGGCTGGTGCACACCTCGTTCAGAAATGCGCGGTCGTGGCTCACGAGCAGCACCGTGCCCTCGAATTCCACGAGCAGGTCCTCGAGCAGTTCGAGCGTCTCGGCATCGAGATCGTTCGTCGGTTCGTCGAGCACGAGCACGTTGGCGGGCTTCGTGAACTGCCGCGCGAGCAGCAGGCGGTTACGTTCGCCGCCCGACAGCGCCTTGATCGGGGTGCGCGCGCGCGCCGGCTCGAACAGGAAATCCTCGAGGTACGAGATCACGTGCCGCGTGCGGCCATTGATCGTCACCGTCGCGTTGCCGTCGGCGACGGCATCCTGCACGCGCATCTCCTCGTTCAGCTGCGCGCGCAGCTGGTCAAAATAGACCACCTCGAGCCGCGTGCCCTGCTCGACAGTGCCGGCCTGCGGCGCGAGTTGGCCCAGCATCAGTCGCAGCAGCGTGGTCTTGCCCGAGCCGTTCGGCCCAACGATGCCCACCTTGTCGCCGCGCTCGATGCGCGTGGTGAAGTCCCGGATCACCCAGCGGTCGTCGTAACGGAAGCTCACATCCTCGCAGGTGATGACCTTGAACCCGCTGCGGTCGGCGGTCTGCGCGGTAATCCGGGCCGTACCCGCGCGCTCGCGCCGCGCCGCCCGCTCGGCGCGCATGGCCTTGAGGGCGTTGATGCGGTTCTGCGCGCGCGAACGCTGCGCCCGCACCCCGCGGCGGATCCATTCCTCCTCCTGCGCCAGTTTCTTGTCGAACTGCGCGCGCTGCACCTCCTCGGCCTCGAGCACCGCCTGCTTCCGCACCAGGAACGTGTCGTAGTCGCACGCCCAGCCGATCAGCTTTCCGCGATCCACCTCGACGATGCGGGTGGCCAGCTTGCGCAGGAACGCCCGGTCGTGCGTCACGAACAGCAACGCGCCGCCCCAGCTGGAGAGAAACTCCTCGAGCCAGCGAATCGAGGCCAGATCGAGATGATTCGTCGGCTCGTCGAGCAGCAGCATCTGCGGATCCTCGACCAGGCCCCGCGCCAGCAGCACGCGACGCTTCTGCCCCGCGGACAACGCGCCAAACTCGGTGTCGGCCGGCAGCCCCATCGCCTCCAGCAGCCGGTCCACGCGATCCGCGCGCTCCCAGTCATTGTGCTCCTCAAAGCTCCCGCCCTCGCCCTCCACCACCTGCCGGACCGTGCCAACCAGCCCCGCCGGGACCTCCTGCCGCAGGGTTGAAAACACCGCCCCCGGCTGCCGGATCACCTGGCCCGAGTCGGGCTGGGTCTCGCCCAGGATCACCTTCATCAGGGTCGACTTGCCCGCGCCGTTGCGCCCCACCAGGCAGACGCGCTCACCGCGGTCGATCTGGAGATTGACCCGGTCGAGAAGCGGCGCACCGCCAAAGCTGAGGCTGACATCGAGGAGGCTGACGAGGGACATGGAGGGCGGGGAGTAACGGGCAACCGCTGCCCCGGTGCAAGACGCGCCATGCTTTGTTCCTGCCAAGGCACAGTCGGCCGGGGGATTCCTCGGCGACTGTGGCGCGGCCCCGTGGGTAAGTCGTTGTTGGCCTGTCAGTCCCGCCCATGCTGGGGCTCACCATGAAAGTCCCCGGACTCCGCAGTGATTACGAAAAAATCGGCGGCCTCGTGTTCTTCGGCCGCATGCTCGACAAAATCCGGCTCAAGGCGGCCGGCAAATTACCGTCCGACTACTTCACCGGCACCGCCAACCGCACGCACTTCGATGCGCGGTGCTGCCGCTTTCTCCAGGTCGACTACGATCAACTCGTGGCGCGGGTGCTTGCGGGCGGCACCGACGAGGAGCTGCTGGCGTGGTGCTTCACCCACGGCCGCCGCCCGACCGACGATGATATTCAGGTCTGGAATGAGTTCATGATGAAGCGCGGTTGGAATGACGCCGGTTCGTCCGAGCTCGCCCAGGCGAAACGGGACCGCGGCTTCGGCGATCGCGCCGACATCCAGACCTGGTTCGATCTCCACCGGGCCGAAGAAGCCTGAGCGGCGCCGCGCGACGACAACAAAAAGGCCGGGGCGTGTTTCACCCCGGCCTGACAAAGCTTTTGGGGGCTCGAGGCGAAGACCGCCTTTGCTCCCTCAGCGATTGGGGTACTGCACCCAGCGGTTCTGGACGCGGATGCGAAGGCGTTTGCCCGACTCGAACCGGAGCTGGCGGTAGTCCTCGCCGGCCACGGAGTGCAGCTGGCGCACGTATTTGTCGGGCCCGACCAGATCGTCGTACGTGGCGGTGGTCTTGCCCGTTTCGAGGTAGTACTGGTCGGCCGCCGACGAGAGTTGGCGGAGGTTGTTAAGCACCGCCTTGTCCTGCGAAGAGGCGCGAACCTTCTGGAACGCCGGGATCGCCATCGCGGCGACGAGGCCGACGGAGACCGGGTTGTACATCGCGACCGCGACGAGCTCCTGCTTCATCGAGCGATTCCAGTACGAGCGGAAGAGAATGCCGTCGGGCAGGTTGGTCCGCACCGCCACGAGCGGGCGGTCGATCTTCGGGATCTGCGCGACGATGTTGGCGATCATCGGCTTCACCTGCGGCGGGAGGTTCGGGTTGAGCGACTCGATCTTCCGCAGCCCGTCGAACAGGCGCGGGTGCAGGTAAACGACGCCGTTGCCCTCGTTGCCGAGCGCGGCGATCGCCTTCTGGTACTCCGGCGTCTGCGCGAGGCCGGTCTTGAGCGCGCGGCACTCATCCAGGAAGGCGCGGGTCGTCGCGAAGAACAGCGTGCTGCCATCGACGACGATCACCGGCTGCAGTTCCTTCACGGGCGAAGGCTGCGCCATTTCGTAAACATGCTGCGTGCCAACATCGGTGCGCTTGAACGCGGGCGACTTCGCCAGCGCGGGTTCGAGCGCCGGCGCGATGTTGTCGACGCAGACCAGGAGCGCGAAGGACGGCAGCGCCGCGCCGCCCGGGACCGGCAGCTGGATCTGCTGGTCGGGGTTCATGCGGACCACGATTGCGGAGTGTCCTTTCATGCCGTGGATGAGATCGAGCACGGAGAGCGCGGCCTTCTGGCCGGCGTTCTTCAGCGCGGTCTCCATCTGGTTTCCGACCGGTTCGCCGGCGACCTTCGCCACGATTTCCTTCACGGTCTGATAGATGACCGGAAGATCGAGCTCGGCCTCGGCGTAGAACGCGGTGTCGGCCGGCGCGAGGCCGAGGTGCACGAACGGTCCGGGTTTGCCGCCGAGGCCAAGCAGGAGGCCGTGGCGTTCACCGGGCGTGTAAAGGAAGGCACGGTTGCGGAAATAGCCGGTGCCGTCCGACACCGAGCTGATGCCCATCGCCTTGACGTCGGTGAGGCCGAGCGTCGTGGCCAGGGCGATGAGGTCCTGTTTCGCAAAGGGCGCCACCTGCGGCTGCACCTGCGCGATCTGCGTCAGGATCTGCTGCGCTTGTTTCGCCACCTTCTGCACGTCGCCGTCGACATCGACGTACCCGTACAGCGTGCCGCCGATCTCGAGGTGCTTCTGCACGGCGAGAAAGTGCTGGCTGCGCTCGTTTTCCGGCACGACCTGCAGGGTGACAGGCTTGGGTGCAGGGGCCGCGGCAGGGGCGGCGGGGGCATCGGCGCGTTTGCCACATCCGGACAACAGCGCGAGGACCAGGACAACTCCACACAAGAGGAATCTGGGGTTCATGGCAGCGGCTGGTTATAGACAGGAATTGATAAGCGGAAAGGCTTTATCCGCAGGCGGACGCGATCGTGGACGATCGGCGGCGCGGATCCATTGGCGGTCGCGGGCGGCAGCCGCAAAAACGTCCCTTGCGGGGCTCGCCAATTCTGGCTTCCTCGGCGCCAGCATGGACGCCAATGCCCCGCTTCTCCCGCCGGTCGTCAACCGACCCGACGGCGGGGCTGCCGGCGGCGCCTCCGTCCCGCGTTTCGACGTGATCGGCGTAGGTATCTCCGCCCTCACGCTGAATCAGGCGCGGGACGCCGTCCTCGCGGCACGCGGCCAACCCGGCGGCCGGTACATCTGCTGCGGCACCGCGTACGGTCTCGTACAGGCGCGCGCCGACAAGGCACTGCGTGACGCGTTCAACCACGCTTGGCTCACGACACCGGACGGCATGCCCCTCGTCTGGCTCGGCCCGCGTGGCGTCAGCCGGGTGTACGGTCCGGACCTCATGCTCGCGGTCTGCGATGCGGGGCGGCGGGTCGGGTTACGCCACCTGCTCTATGGCGGACAGACGGGCGTGGCGGGGGAACTGCGGCGCCGGCTGGTGGCGCGTTTTGCCGGGCTCGAAATCGTCGATGCGCTCACGCCGCCATTCGGCGCGCTCGATGAGATCGACCCCGCGCCGCTGCACGCGGCGGTCGCCCGCACGCGCCCTGACGTGATCTGGGTCGGTCTCGGCACCCCCAAGCAGGAGCGGTTCATGGCTGAGCAGGCGCCCAAGCTTCCCGGCGGCGTGATGATCGGCGTGGGCGCAGCGTTCGACTTTCACTCCGGCCGCGTGCGCCAGGCGCCCCGCTGGATCCGCGGCAGCGGCTTCGAGTGGCTGTTCCGCTTCTGCATGGAACCGCGTCGCCTCGGCTGGCGCTACCTCCGCACCAATCCCCTCTTCCTCGCCTACCTCCTCCGCCAAAAACTCACCCGGCATCGCCCCTTTCCGGGTCCGTTTCCCCAATAGCGCCGTCCCCACCGCCCCTCTCCGGGTCCGTTGCCACCGGCTCCGTCACCCCACCCATTCCCCCGTAGCGCAAAAGCGAGCGGCCCCCCGGGCCGCTCGCTTTTGCGCTTAGAAGAGCTCGCGCTGCTGCAGGTCCTGCCGCTTGCGCGGGTCGAGGGTGCTGAGGGCCAGCATCTGCATCGTGGTGAGTCCGGCCGTCTGTGGGTCACAGGCGAGCAGGCCGAGGAGCACGGCGCCCGCCAGCGCATCGTAAAGCGCGGCGTGGAAGTGGCGGCGCGGCGGCGGACAGTGCCGTTCCGCCAGCGCATCCAGCGTCGCGCTCAGGCCGGTCACCTCGATCAGCGACTCAAGCCGGCCCGACTCGAGGTTTGGAAACAGCTGCGCGTACAGCCGGGCGGTGTCGATCCAGGGTCCCCAGTCGAAAACGCGCTCTCCGGGCCGGGCAAAGTCCGGCGAGCTCCGCGGGTACGGCCACGCCGCCTTGATCAAGGAGTTCTCCACCCCCGCGTAATGCGCCGCCAGCGGCCCGCGCTCGCGCAGGCTGGCAAAATATTCCCACTCGTCGGCGAACGGCTCGGCCCCGACCAGTTGCTCGGCGGCCAGCCCGTGCACCGCCACGTCCGCCGCCCTCACCTCACCCACCGGCCGGCACAAGCGCGTACGGGCCTCGATCACCTCGCCGCGCAGCAAGGTCGCCACGCCGAACTCCAGGACGCCCGAGGTTTGGTTGCCCTCGAAGTCCACGAAGAAGATCGGTTGCTCCGTCCAGCTCGTTCCCACAGCCAACACCGAACACACCGGCCTCCGGAATCCGATCTTTTTTTCCGTGTGTTCCCAAGCCCCCGTCGGCCATGCTCCGCGCGTGAATCTCGACCGTTATCGCACTCTCATGGCAGAGCTCGCGGCAGAAAGCGGCTCGTTCATCCGCCCGCTCTTTGGTCATCGCGGCCTCGCGGTGGAGTCCAAGGCCGACGCCTCCCCCGTCACCGCCGCCGATCGCGGCGCCGAGGAACTGATGCGCGCCATGATCCGGAAGCGTTTTCCGGAACACGGCATCATCGGCGAGGAGTACGGCAGCGAGCGAGAGAACGCCGAGTTCGTCTGGATGCTCGATCCGATCGACGGCACGAAGTCCTTCATCACCGGCGTCCCACTCTGGGGTACGCTCATCGCCCTGCTGCACCAGGGTCAGCCCATCCTCGGCTGCATTCACCAGCCGATCCTGGGGCAACTCATGCTGGGTGACGGCCAGACCACCACGCTCAACGGCCGCCCCACCCGCGTCCGCCTGTGCGCAGGGCTCGCCGACGCGACGTTGCTCACGAGTGATCCGCTCAACTTGGCCAAGTACCAGGATCCCGCCGCCTGCGACCGGCTCGTGAGCCAGGTGAAGCTCTACCGCACCTGGGGCGACTGCTACGGCTACCTGCTCCTTGCGAGCGGGCTCGCCGACATCGCGCTCGATCCGATCATGAACCCGTGGGACATCGCGGCGCTGATCCCGGTGGTGCGCGGCGCCGGCGGCACGATCACCGACTGGAACGGCGGCTCGCCTTTCCCGGCCGAGTCCACCGTCGCCGCCTCCCCCGAGCTCCACGCCCAAGTGATGACCGTTTTGAACCCGCCGGCGTGACCGCCGGCGGGAGTGGCCGGCCGGAGTGACAGTGAAAGTGAGAGTGAAAGCGGCCCAGCCGGTCACCGAGATGGCGTCGAATTGGCTGAGCCACGCCGACGGGCGGAGTGAGAGTCCTCAGTGAGTTCGTGCCACACCTTCACTTTCACTCTCACTTTCACTGTCACTTTCACTTTCCTCAATTCGTCTCGGGCGTCGGGACGGCGTTCGCGGTGGGATTGGCCGCAGCGGCGGCGGCCGCCTTCTTCTTCATCTGCTCGGCCGCAAACTCCTTCGCGATCGCCTGCACCTTGGGCATGGCGCTCATCATGCGCGGCATGATGATCTGGTTCATCTTCTCAGCCAGCGCCGGCTGCTTGTCGGAAAACGCCTGGCCCAGCGGCGAAGCGTAGAAATTACCCAGCTGCTGCAGCTCCTCCTTCGAGAAGATCTCGCTGTAGGCTTTCGCGACGTCGGCCTTCAGCTCACTGCCGGACACCGCGGCCATCATCGTGTCCATGATCTTCTTCTGCATGGCCACGGCGTCGGCGCGGTCGACGTCGGAGAGCCCCATCTGGGACATCATGCGGTCGATCATCGCAACCTGCTGCTTGCGCGCACCGGCCATCGTCTTGTCGAGCACGTCCTCGAAGTGCATCGCGTCGAGCACGGCGGTCGCCTCGGCGATCGTGGCCGGCGTGAACTTCGCAGCGGCGCTTTCGCCTTCCGCCACGGAGCCGGAGGCGATCGTAACGGGCGTCACCTTGCCGTCCTTCTCCAGGGACAGCGTGGTCGTCTTGGCGTCGAACTCCTTGAGCGTGAACCCGGCAAACGCGTCGCCGAGCTTGAGCCAGGAGCTGGATTTGCCATCGACGTCGACGAGCATGAACCGGCTTTGTTTACCCACCGTCAGGGTGGCGTTGAACACGGGCACGGACTCAGCGGCCCAGGCGGCCGCGGCGGTCAGCGTAGCAAGACAGAGCGAGAGCAGCGTTTTCATGGTCAGGGTGGAGCCAAGACGCTGCCACCGGCACGCGCGATGGCGAGACCGTTGGCCATGAACGGCGACAAACCGAGATGGGCGGTCGCACTCGATCCGGTGATCCGCCCGGCCGGGGATGGACGCGTGAGCGCGGCCCGGATCAGCGAGCGGAGCGACCCTTGCGCGCGGCCGGCTTCCACTCGGCGGTGATCACGGACGTGAACCCGCCGCGCGCCTTCCAGTCGGCGATGATCGTCAGCTGCCGGGGCTTCAAAACCGTACCGAGGTCATCGCAGATCTTGTTGGTGACGGCCTCGAAGAAGATGCCCTCGTTGCGAAAGGCGTGGAAGTAGAGCTTCAGCGACTTCAGCTCGACGCAGATCTTGTCGGCCACGTACCGCACCGTGATGTGGGCGAAATCCGGGTGGCCGGTGATGGGACACAGCGACGTGAACTCGTGGTGCGTATGCTCGATCACGTAGTCGCGCTGGGGCGCGGGATTGGGAAAGGTCTCGAGGATCTTCGGGTCGGCCATGGGAAACGTTGGTCGGAAGCTGTATGCCGGGAACCCGGGGCATCGCAAGCCGGCGCATGCCGCTCGCCGCCAATCCGCGTGGCCGACGCCGGGCCGGGCGCCGCGCTCAGGTTGCGGTCTCGGTGAAGCGCGATTCGCGGATCACCGTGATCTTGATCGTGCTCGGGTACTGGAGCTCGGTCTCGATCCGGCGGCGCAGCTCCTTCGCAATCTCGCGGGCGCGGTCGTCGGTGACCTCGCTGGGCGAAACCACGACGCGAATCTCGCGACCCGCTTGGATCGCAAACGCCTGCTGCACGCCTTCCAGCGAGAGTGCCAGCTTTTCGAGCCGGCCCAGCCGCTGGATGTAGTTGGTCATCGACTCGGCGCGCGCGCCGGGGCGCACCGCCGACAGCGTGTCGGCCAGGATGATCAGGCCCGCGTAAACTGTTTCGGGGCGGACCTCCTCGTGGTGCGCCGCCACCGCGTTCACCACGATCGGCGTCTCGCCGTAGCGCTTGATGAACTCGGCGCCGATCATGGCGTGGCTGCCCTCAAGGTCGCCCGGGACCGCCTTGCCGAGGTCGTGCAGCAACCCGGCGCGCTTCGCGACGTTCGGGTCGAGGCCAACCTCGCTGGCGATGAGGGACGCGAGGAAGGCCGTCTCAATCGAGTGATCGAGCACGTTCTGGTTGTAGGAGAAGCGGTACTTCAGCCGGCCGAGCAGCTTGATGATCTCCGGGTGCAGCCCGTTGATGTTCAGCTTCGAAACCGCATCCTCGCCCGCCTGTGTGGTGATGAGGTCGATCTCCTCCTTGGCCCGCTTCACAAACTCCTCGATCGACGCCGGATGGATCCGGCCGTCCTTGATCAGGCTCTCGAGCGCGCTGCGCGCGATCTCGCGGCGGACCGGATCGAAAGAGGACAACAGCACCATCTGCGGCGACTCGTCGATCAGGAGGGTCACGCCGGTCGCGGCCTCGAAGGCTTTGATGTTCCGGCCCTCGCGGCCGATGATCCGGCCCTTCATGTCCTCGTTGGGCAACTGGACGATCGTCGCGGTGAGGTCGTTGTTCGGCTTGCTGGCGATGCGCTGCATCGCGGCCACCAGGATCCGGCGCGCGTCGTTCTGCAGCTCCTGCTCCGATTTCTCCAGGGTCGCCCGGCGCAGCGCCCGCAGCTCGTCCTGACACTCGAGCAGGACCTCCTCGCGCAACTGCCGCTTGATCTCGTCGGCGTCCATCTGCGAGACGCCCTCGAGGCGCTTGCGGACGCTCTTGGAAAGTCCCCGGATCGCGTCCCGCGCCTGCTTGATGGCGGCGTTCTCGCGGTTGAGCCGCTCCTGACGCTGCTCCAGTTGGTAGTCAAGCAGGGCCAGCGATTCTTCGTGCGCCCGGATCTCCCGCAGCCGCACGTCCATCTCGATCTCGCGGCGATCGTACTCGCGGTTCAGCTCCGCCCGCTTGTCCTGAATTTCCGCCTCCGCCTTCTGCTTCAGTTCCTCCGCGGCCACCGCGGCCTCGCGGCGGGCGACCTCAACCAGTTCCGCCGCCTGCTCATGCGCCACCCGGCGGGTATGGCGGGTGAAGGCCCAGACGATCAGGAAACCAATCGTTCCACCCACGACCAAAACCGCCGGAAGCGACCAGTCGACAGGGTCGCTTTCGGCGAACAGAAACGCGAAGTCGGCTGCGCTCACTGTCGTCAAGGGACGGTGACCGTATGCCCCGAATGACAAACCTCAAGCCTCGGCTTGGTCCCCGCGCCAGGTTCGGCGGCCCCCCAAAGTGTTGGCTGGCGCGGCCCCTAAGCCGCCTCTGAAGCCGGCCGCCGGGCCGTCAGCGCCCCGCTGGCCGACCCACCCTAACGCCGCCGACTGGCATCGGCGCAAACACCGGCAGCGTGCGCTCCAGCACCGATTGCATCCGCCCCAGGGCCGCCTCCTCGCCGTCGGTCGCATCCGTCAGGAGGAGCACGTAAGCCCACCGGTCGGCCCGCGCCCGGAACACCCGGTTCCAACCGTCCCGTGCCATGCGTTCCCACGCGGTGGGCACCTCGGCATCACCGCCGACAAACCAGTAGGCGACTAGCTGCGGCACGACCACCGGCCCCGTCGACGTCGGCTGCTGCCGATCGACGCGCAGGAGCGACGCCGGAATCGGGCCGCCCGGCCGCTGCGGGTGCCGGAAGAGGTGCGTCGCCCGCCCGCGAATCGTCCAGCCCTGGCCCACCAGGCAGAGTTCGGGACGATGGATGGACGTACGATCGCGCCCGCTGAGCACGATCGACAAGAACACCCGCCGGCCATCCCGCGGCGCCACATACTCCATCCGGGAATACCCGGTGTCCGGCGGCAGGATGTCCCGCTCCACGGCCGAAACCGCCGCCGGCCGGCCCACCCAATCGCGCCCAAGGATCACGGGCAACTCGACCGGATTGAGTCCGTCGGCCGCCAACGCCACCCCCGCCCGGCCGAGCGCCGGCCGCGTGGCCAGGCGGTGGAGCAAAACGCCCTCGGTCAGCGCCAGCGTGATGACCACGCCGGCCACGACCCAACCCGCGCCCCGGCCTGACACCCTCGCCCCCACGGCGCCAGCCGCGCCCGGCGCCGGCGCGCGCGGCCGCTCCGGCCGGGATCGCTGCAGCCACGCGGCAACACCCCACACGCCGCCGAGCACGATCACGAAAACGCCGTAGCCCATGACGACGTGGATGCGGTTGCCCCACGCCTCGCCGCCGACTTCGGCCGCCACGACGATCGCGAGGATCCGGACCACGTTGCCCACGTACACGAGCGGGAACGCCAGTAGCAGGAGCAGGCCGCGCCGCCACCACGCCCGGAACGAGAGATAACCCAGGAGCAGCGATAGCGCGGCGAGCGCGAGCAGCGAGCGCACGCCCGAACATGCCGCCACAACGTCGTAGTTGAAGCGACCGTCCGGCGCGAAGAGCTGCGTTCCGCTTTGCCGCACATCGATGCCGGCGGCGTGCGCGACGGCCGCGCCGGCGTTAACCACCCAGACGCGCAGCCAGAAACCAAGCGAGTCGAGCGCGTTGAGCGGCAGGGCGAACACCAGGAACGCCACGGGAAACGCGGCCGCGCGCCCCCAGCGCGGGCCGCCGCCCAACCGCAGCACCCCCCAGAGGAAAAGCAGCAGCGCAAGGATCGACACCCGCGCCTGCTGCGCCGCGAACCCCACCGCATGCAGCGCCAGGCCCGCGAGCATCGCCACCAACGGCGCGGCCAACGCCGGCGCGGCGAACCAGCGCCCCCCCGCACCCGATGGCGCCAGCTCGGGAGACACGCCCACGCGGAGGTTGCGCCAGAGGAGCCAACCGCTGAGCGCGAGGATCAACCAGCCGTGCTGCGTCTCCGATCTGGGGTTGATCCACTGGTACGCCCACCACCAGTAGAGCGAGGCCGTGTCGATGTAGCCGTGGTTCGCGTTGCCATAGAGCAGGAACACCATCCCGCCGCCCACCGCGCACCCCGCCGCGGCAAGCCACGATCCACTGCCCGCCCACGTGGGCGGCGCGGCCGGGACCGGGGATGCTGGGCTGCTTGTCATGCCGCCGATTGAGAACTTAAGTGCCGGGGCTTGGCAAAACCTTCGCCAGATTCCAGCCACCCGCCACGCCTGCTCGTCCTCGAACTCTGGGGCCTCGGCGATGTCACGCTCGCGCTGCCCTTTCTGCGTCGGGCCTCGGCCAGTTTGCAGGTGACGCTCGTGGCGAAGCCCCACGCTGGCCCGCTGCTCGCCCGTTTCGCACCCGAGGTCGGGCTCGTGCCGTTCATCGCACCCTGGACAGCTTTTCGCGGAAAATACCGGTTGCACCGCTGGCCTTGGCGCGAACTTGCGGCACTGCGCCGCACGCTGCGCGCGGGCGGCTTTGATGCCGGTATCTCCGCGCGGGCCGATCCCCGCGACCACGCGTTGCTGACGCTGAGCGGTGCGCGCGAGCGCATAGGATTTCCCCGTGCCGGCTCCGGCCGGCTGTTGACCAAGCGGCTGCCATGCATCGGCCTGATGCACCGCGCTGAGCAATGGCGCGCGCTCGCCACCGCGATGGGATGGGACCTGCCACGATTCGCCTCGGAGTCGCATGGCGTGCGCAGCGGCCGGCGGATCGTAATCCACACCGGCGCCGGGCACCCTGTGCGCCGCTGGCCGATCGAGCGTTACCATGCGCTCGCCGCCCGACTGCGCGCTGAGGGATGGGAACCGTCGCTGGTCGACGACACCGTCAGCGACCTCGACACCCTTGTCGACGTGCTGAGCACCGCCGACCGCTTCATCGGCAACGACTCCGGGCCGGGCCATCTCGCGGCGCTCCTCGATGTGCCAACGTTCACGATCTTCGGTCCGCAACGCCCCGAGCTTTTCGCCCCGCAGCACCCTGACGCCGCCTGGATCGAGGGAGCTCCCTGTGAGTACAAGCCGTGCTTCGACGCATGCCGCTTCGCCCAACCTGACTGCCTGCTCTCCCTGAGCGTCGATTCCGTCTGGTCCCGCGTACAGGCGTGGCTCGCTCGCCAACCCCGGACCTGACCACCCGCCGAGGCGCATTCCCGCCAATACCGAGGACAGCGCAGCGGGGACTCCGGCGGAAAACTCGCCGACGTCAACCGGCTTGTCCGATCGGCCAATGATGCGCCCACCGGGATTCCAGTACGATTCTGAGGAAAACCTCTGAACCTCATGCGATTCGTCGGACTACCCCTTCGCCGCCTTTGCGGCTCCGCCGTGCTCACCCTCGGTGTTGCTCTCCACGCTCAGACCGTTCCTCCGCCATCGCCCGCCGCCGCCGAGGCGCCGGTCGAAATGAGCCCATTCGTCGTCTCGTCGGACGGCGATACCGGCTACGCCTCACGCGAAACGCTGGCCGGCACCCGCTTCAAATCCGATCTCCAGGACGTGTCCGCGCAGGTGTCCGTCATGACCAAGGCGCTCCTGGACGACCTGGCGGCCGCCTCCCTCGAGGACGCCTACCGCTATTCGATCAACGTCGAGAACCAGCAGGAGTATTCAAATGCCAAGGACACCGGCAATGATCCCGCGCTGCTCACCCGCGCCCGCGGCCTCGCCGCGCCTGGTGTGACGCATGACTTCTTCGTCAGCTATGTGCCGCAGGACACCTACAACTTCGAGCGGGTAAACTTCTCGAGCGGCCCCAACTCGATCCTCTTCGGCAATGGCAACCCGGCCGGCATCGTCGACGTGGCACTCAACCGCGCAAATCTCACCCGCGCCAGCTACTCGGCCACGCTGCGCCGCAACAACTACGGGTCCGGCCGCCAATCCATCGATCTCAACCAGCCGCTGATCAAGCAGCGCCTGGCGGTCCGATTTGACGCGCTGTTCGATGACACCAAAGGGTGGCGCCGGCCCACCGCCGTCGAGGACCGACGCTATTACGGCGCGATCGCCGCCAAGCCCTTCACCTCGACCACCGTGCGGGCGTATTTCGAAAAGCTGGACCTCGACCGCACACTCGCGCGCAACATCCGGACGCTGGACCTGGTGACGCCGTGGATCAACGCCGGCCGGCCCGCGTTCAATAACGGCCTCAACAGCCCCACGCTGATCAACACGGCCAACCGCGGCATCTTCGCCCGCAACACGACGACGACCCCGGTTTACATCCTGGGCGCCACCGCGAGCACGTCGGACCCGTACGTATCCTGGGGCTCAGGCTCCAGCGCCAATATCAACCTGCCCACCACCGCCTATTCGGCCGTGACCATCGGCCCGGGCACCAGCCCGAATCAGACCGGCTCGGACAGCTACACTTACAGCCTGCCGCACGACGAGACCGTCTCCCCCTTCAACGTGACCGTGGAGGGCAACACCAAGCGCGACGTCACCACCGCGCAGATCTTCGGCGCCTCGATCGAGCAGCGCCTCCCGGGCGACCTGTACCTCGAAATTGACTACAACACGGAACGGATGGACCGGGTCGCGAGCAACCCGCTGAGCAGCGCCGGCCTTCGCGCCGACCCCAACGTCTATCTGCCCGACCGAATCACGCCGAACCCAAATCTCGGCCGGTACTACGTCGATCTCGGCGCCAACACCGCGTACTACTGGCGCAAGCAGACCGAGGAAGCGCGCATCATGCTTTCCTACGACGTCGACGTGACGAAGCGGAGCGACTGGCTGCGCTGGCTGGGCCGCCACCGCTTCGCCGGCATGTGGTCGAGTTCGGAGATCTTCTCCGCCAACCAGGGCATGTCGGCCAAGCTCATCCCCTCGACGCTCACCACGGTCGATGCCATCACGAATGCCTACAACACCCTGACCACGCCGGCCGGCCGCTACTATCTCTCCGATCCGCTGCAGCCCGCCACCGGGAAGACATTTTATGTCACGCTGCCGTGGGACACCGCGGGCAAAGTCACCGATTACACCCTGCCGGATGGCAGCCGCTACAACATCGGGTGGCGGACGCCATATGGGTCCAGTGCCAAGGGCAACGGCATCAACAGCCTCACGCAAAGCCGCCTGCTCGCGATGCAGAACATCTTCCTGCGTGGCCGCCTCGTCCTGAACGTCGGGTTGCGCAAGGACAACGTGCGTTCGGCACCGTGGGTACCCACCAATCTCACCGCTTCCAGCACCTCCGGCTACCTCCCAACCTGGGCGCGCAAGCCGCCGACCAACTGGTCGGTGTTCACCCAGGGCAACACCGAGACGTTCGGTGCCGTGCTTCACCTCCTGCGCGGCGTCTCCGTCTTCTACAATCAGTCCAACACCTGGAACCCACCGCGCTCCTCCTTCGACCCGCTCACCGGCGCCGCCATCGAGGGTTCCACCGGCAAGGGCAAGGACTACGGTGTGATGCTGCGCCTGTGGGATAACCGGGTGTCATTCCGGTTGAACAAATATCACAACAGCACCGGTCCGGACTCAGCGGTCACCTACCGAACCCTGATCATGCCGGCGATTCAGAATATCGAGCTCACCCTCGCCCAGGCGCAGACCGACGGGCGCGTCACCACCCCGATCCCGGAGCCCTTCCATTTCGACCCCGCGGTGGGCGGCGAATTCTTCTCCCATCAGGTCTCCCGCGGCTACGAAGCCGAACTCACCTTCAACCCGATCAAGAACTGGCGCCTCACCTTGAACGGATCGCATGCGACGGCCGTCCAGTCCGACATCGCGAGCAACTGGATCAACTTCATCCAGGCCCGGTCGCCGATCTGGGCGCAATACGGCGACCTCCAGGGCCCGAACACCGGCACGACGACGATTCAGACTTACTACCTCGGGATCATTCAGAATCTGAACCTGATCAAGCAGGTGGAAGGGCAGTCCGTCGACCAAGGCCGGAACTGGCGGGCCAACCTGTTCACCCGCTACGATTTCACCTCCGGCCGGCTCAAGGGCGTGTTCGTGGGCGGTGGCTACCGGTGGCGCGCCCGCAGCGTGATCGGCTACCGCTATGCGTATGTCGATAACGCGTTCCCGCTCCCAGGCGCGCCAGCCCAGCTCAACGTGCCGGCCCTCGACAGCCCGATCTACGGCAAAGCAATGGAGGAGGCAGAGGCCCTGGTCGGGTACACCCGCAAGCTGAACAAGAAGATCACGTGGCGCGTGCAATTGAACATCCGCAACCTCCTCGACTCCCAGCGGCTGACCGCGCAGCGCGCAAACTACGGCTCAGGCTTCGTCACGAATTACGACATTCCGGAACCGCGAAGCTACGTGCTGACAAATACGTTCAGCTTCTAGCCCCAGCCGGCCAGGCCAGCGGCGATGAACCGCCCCCCGCGGTCCACCGCCGCCCGCCCCGCTCGGCCAAGTCGCGGCAGGCCCAAGGAGCCTCCTCAAACCCAGTGCTGCTTGCCTTCAAATTCCTGGTCAGAAATCCGAATTCTGTTCGCCCAGCGCGTCCGCCGAGGCGGTCACCCCCTCCCGCGGCGCATTCGCGAGTCCGAGCACCGTCCAGAAGACAACCGCACCCATTGGTCCTTCCAACACGACGCCAAAGCACGCGCTAGTGAGGATCACCCAGGCCACCAGCCAGTACTCCGAGTTGCCGCCCGTCGACGCGGGGAGCCGCAGCTCGCGCCAGGTGCGCGCCGCGATCGCTCCGATCACCACCAGGAACGCCGTCAGGCCGATGACACCGGTGCGCCCCAGCGCGGTCACCACGATGCTGTGCGGACTGCGCGCGGTAAAATCCTCCTCGGCGTCTGGAAAGTACACGCGCGTAAACGGCTCCGCCAGATCGTAGCCGAACCCGAGGCCAAACCACGGTGCCTGGGTCAGCGTTTCACGCGCGACCATCTGCCACCACACGAGCCGAAACCGGTTGTTATCGATCTTGTAGCCCGCGTCGGCATCCGCACTGGCACCACTCCCCACGCCGACGATCGATGCCACCCGCTGGTACACCGGTGTCAGCGGTCTGGCTCCCGGGCTCACCCACCCGAACACCGCCGCCCCCAGCAGCAGCAACGCCGCACACCCCAGCGCCAGCGCCTGCACCTTCAGCCACAGCCAGCGCCGGGCCAGGACGAACCATCCCGTCGCCGCCAAAAGGCCCACGAGCGACGCGCGATTGTCCGAACTGAGGACGGTCACCGTCCCCGCCAACGCCAGGAGCAGCCAGGGCCAGCGGCGCGTGCGCTCGAAGCGCGCAAACGTCAGGATCACGCCCGCCGCCAGAAACGTCGCCACCAGGTCACCTTTCACGAAGATCAGCGGTGTTCCCCGGAAGGTGAGTTGCTGGAGGAAGAACTCGGGGTACCGCCGGAAAAATTCGAAGAGCGGGATCGCCGCGACCGTCGCCAGCAGCAGCGCGCCGCCCAGAAACCGACGCGCCAGACCGGTCCGCGCGGCCTGGTCCTGCGCCACGAAGAAGAACAGCGCGTAATACACCATGGCGAAATCGCGCAGCGCCAGAAAGCCATGCACCCGCACGTCGGTGACGATCCGGCCCGACGCGATGATCATCCATGCCAGCACCGCCACGTTCAGTGCGTCCCGCCGCCAGGGCCAGCGCCGCGCCACCGCGGCCCTTACCCCCAGCCAGCCGAGTCCAAGCGCGAGCCCCGCCTCAGCGGGCAGGAGCGGAAAGCCCGGCACGAGCGACAGCTGGGCGAAGCCGCGATTACCCACGATGTACCCGACCAGGAGCCCGCCCAGTACGAGCACATCGAACGACAGGCCCAGCGCGAGCGTGCACGCGCCCGCCACGCCGGCCACCGCCAGCAGGGTCGGCAAAAGGAAGTCGCCGGACGCAACCCACCACCCCACCGCCACCGCCAGCACGCCGCCGGCAGCCAACCCGAGTCGATCTCGTGTCCGAGGGTTCATGCGCGCCAGAGGAAGTGGCCGAGCCATTCGCGGCGCACGCCTTTCGCCACCGTGAAGGCCAACCCCAGATAGAGCAGGGCCGCGCCCACCGCGACACCCAGCTGGCCGCCGAGCGTCGGCCGGCCGGCGTGTTGCGCCGCTGCCAGCACGAGCCCCAGGCCGACGTTCAAGATGAGCGGCCGCGCGCTCGCCGTCACCACGTCGCCCATCGCCGCCGGCGAGGCGGCCACCGCCAGCGGCACCGTCGTCGCCGCCACCACCAGCGCCGCCACCGCCATAGCCTGCGCCATCTGCTCGCCCGCCCCCTGCCGTTGCGACCACACCGCGACCGCGGTGATGACCAGCCCGAGCAACCCCAGCAGCGCAAGCCGGCGTGTTCGCCCGCTCGAGATCAGCAGCCAGGTCGGCACAAACAACCAGGGTTGCAGCGCTAATCCCAGCCCCAGCCAGCGCACCACCGGGACCGCCCCCGCCCAGCGTTCACCAAACAGGACGCCCACGACCAGCTCCGGCACGGCCACACAGACGGCCGCCGCCGGCAGCGTCAGGTGCATCACGCCATTCAGCAGCGCCCGAAACCGCGCGCGGTACGCGAGCCCATCGCCGGCCACGCGGGCCAGCTCCGCGACAATCCACGCCGTGAACGGCGCCACCGTGAACTGCGCCGGCAGCGCCGTCGCCTGCACCCCGCGGCCATACACGCCGAGCGCATCGGCACCCGCGACGCGCCCGACGACGATCTGGTCGCTGGCGCGCTGAAAATACTGCGCGACGTTATGCACCGAAAGTTGCGCGCCGAAACCCAGCAAACGGCGCCAGGGCAAGGGGGCCGCGTCCGCCGTATCCGAATGCCATGGACACAGCCGAACCGCCAGCGCGCACGTGATCACTTCGCCGGCCACGGCAAGCAGGACCAGGGCCCAGGCGCCGGCCCCCGCGAACGCCGCCGCCACCGCGAGGAGGGTGCTGCCCAGGAGCGCCACGGTGTCGATGAGCGCCGCGCGGCCCGCGTGCCCTTCGCGGTAGCAGAGCGCCACGCGGGGCGCCGCGGCCCCCGCAAAGGGAAACGCGAGGGCCAGGGCGGCCAGCAGGAGCGTGAGTCGGGGTTCGGCGTAGAACCACGCGGCAATGGGTCCGGTGGCCGCGCACACCAGGCCGATCACCAGCCCGCCGATCACGCCAAAGCGGCACATCGCCCGGAACTGCGCCGGCGTGAGCCCGGGCTGCGGCACCGCCGCACCGGCGCCAAGATCGCGCACCAGAAACAGCAAGCCGTACACGATCGCGGCCATGCCAAACCGGCCGTAATCGGCCGGAGCCAGCAACCGCGCCAATCCCATCGCCCCGCCGGCCCGCACGACGAAACGCACCCCCTGCGCCACGGCGAGCGCGCGACCGCCCCCGCCCGTCGGGCCGGGCACGGTCTGGCCGGCTGGAGTCGGAGGGGCGGCACGCATCGCGCAGTGGGCTCGGAATATGGGCATTGCCGGTCGTGGTGAAAGCTCCGAATCTCCCGCGCCCGCGCCATGCCCGCCGTCTCCGTCATCATGCTCAACTGGAACCACGGTCCGTGGCTGGTCGAGGCGGTGCGTAGCGTGCTGGCCCAGTCGTTCACCGACCTGGAACTGATCGTCATCGACAACGGCTCGACCGACGGCTCCGTCGACCAGTTGCAGCGCGCCGTGACCGACCCGCGCCTGCGCCTTTTCACCGAGCCGGTGAACCGGGGTATCAGCACCGGGATCAACCTCGCGATCGCCCACGCCACGGCGTCCTGGATCGCCCTGACGGACGGTGACGACCGGTCGCATCCGCTGCGGCTGGAGCTCCAGCTGAAGGCGCTCGCCGCCGATCGATCGCTCGATGCCATCGCGACCGACGCCGAGACCATCGACCAGGCCGGCACCGTGACCGGCCGGATCGACAGTACTCACTCGCCCGAGGCGATCCGCGGACAGGCGCCTTTCGGAATGCCGGTGGTAAACCCGACGCTCCTCGCGCGCGCCGAGTGGTTTCGTCGACTGGAGTATCGCCCGGCCGTGCGCTGGGCGCCCGACTACGATTTTGTGCTCCGGCTGCTCGAAGCCGGCGCGCGTGTCGGAGCCCTCTCGCTTCCCCTCTACTCCTATCGCCGACACCCGCATTCGAGCACCGTGGCCATGCCCCTGGCGCACGAGTTGGGCACGTGCGCGATCCGGCTCGCAGCTGCGCGGCGCCGGGCCGGCCGCCCGGAACGGATCGACGAGGCCTTCGCCACGGTGGACGCCCGCCTGGCGGCGGGCATGTCATTGGGCACCGCGTTTCGACTCTATGCGGATGATTTTCGGGCCGAAGGTTTTCCGCTGCTGGCGGCTTTTCATAGCGCGCTCGCCCAACGGGTGGCGCCCTCGGCCGGGACCAAACTGCGCTTTGCGCGCGACCTGATCGCCGCCGTACGAGCCGACGCGGGATCGTGGCGCGAGGCGCTCGGAGGCATGGCCAAGGGACCGTTCTGGCTGATGCTGCGCCGGGCGGGCTTCCCCGTTCAGCCACGTTACTGACCATGGCCGCCTCGGATGCCAGACCGACGGTCCTTCACTACGTCGGCCACCAGAGCAGTCGCGGCGGGACGATCGCAGCGTTGCAGGCGCTGGCCCAAGGCAGCGACGCGTTCGCGAGCATTCTCGGCGTTGGCCCCGGATATCCGAGGGATCTGATGCCGGCCTTGCCGACGCTGGAGTTTCCAGCGGTGGGCCCGGACCGGATCGACTGGGCATGCCTCTGGCGGGCGCGGGCGGTGGCGCGATGCGTGCGAACCTGGCTCGCGGCCGATGGCACCCGGGTGTTTCACGCCCACTCCCGGCCAGGACTCCTCGTCGCGCTGTGGCTGCGCCGGTGGCGTCAGTCACGCGTCCTCGCCACCGTGCACGTTCTCGGACGGCAGCGCTGGTTCTATCGGTTCGCGGCGCGCCGGCTGGGCGCCGACCTGCACTGGCTCGGACCGGCGATGAAACGGCACTACCAATTGCGCGACCCAAGCTGGGAGGGCTGCCTGCCGGATTGTGTGCCGGCGGCGGCTTGGCGCGCAGCGCCCCGGCTGCCGCGTCGGGCGGGACGCGTGACGTTCGGCTGCGCGGGGGCTCTCGTGCCGATCAAGCAATGGGAGCTGGTGCTCGAGGCGCTGGCGCGGTTGCCGGCAGGGGCACCGATCAACGTCATCCACGCCGGCGGAGAGGACGGCACCCCTGAGAGCGCGGCCTACGCGGCGGAATTGCGACGACGAGTCGCACCGTTGGGGTTGAACTCCCGGGTGGAGTGGTGGGGCGAGATGCCGGACCTTCAGGACTTTTTTGCGACGATCGACTGCCTCTTGGTCGCCTCACGCTGGGAGGCGTCATCGATGGCCGCGCTGGAAGCGCTCGTTGCCGGCGTGCCCGTACTGGCCTCGGACGCCGCAGGCACGCGCGATCTGGTCGCGACGGCGCGCGGTGGCTGGCTATTTCAGGCTGATTCGCCGGCGGGGCTCGCGACGGCGTGGCAACAATTGGCGACGGGCGACGTGCTCACGCGCTGGCAGCGCGATGAGACGGCATTGCGCGCGTTCACCGCGCCCGTCGTCGCGGCACGCCACGCGGCGCTATACCGCGCCAAGCTGATGGCATGAGCGCGCCAACGCACAGGGTCGTACATGTGGCGCCGTGGGTGACGACCGGAGGCGGCATCGAAACGTTGCTGCGCTGGCATCGCCGCGTGGACGTGGCGCAGCAGCTCGCCGCGTGGCAGCTCGCCCTCTTCGACCGGGTGCCTGATGCCCCCGACGCGCACCGCGGTTCCCTGCGAGCCGATTGGCGCCACCCCTTGTTCATCATTCGCCGACGGTTCAGCGCGGCGATGTCCGGACACCGCGGTGCAACCGTCGTGTACCACAATGCCTGGGGTCTCCCGCTGCTGGCGGATGGCGACGAGAGCGCGCGTCGCGTCGCCTACCTGCACGGCGGCCCGACGTTCGTGGCGCCATTCTTGCCGCGGCTGCGGGGCTGGGTGGACGGAGTCGTGGTGACGACACCGGCGGTCCGGTCCGCGGTAGCCAGGGCGCTGCCCGAGCTGGCACCGGAACGCGTACTGGGCGTGTGCGCGCCCGTGGAGCCATCGCCGCTGGCGCCGCGCCAACCCGCGACCACGCCATGGACCATTGGATACGCCGGCCGGCTCGAACGGAGCGAGAAGCGGGCCGACCGGTTGCCGGCTTTCGTCGAGGCACTGGCCAAGGCCGGCGTTGCCGCGCGCTGCGAGGTCCTCGGCGATGGAAGGCTGCGGCCCGCGCTTGAGCGCGCGCTGGGCGGCCGCGTGGTGTTCCACGGTTGGCGCACTGGCGAGGATTACTGGCGTGTGCTGTCGCGCTGGGACGCCATGGTCTTTTTCAGCGAGACCGAAGGCATGCCGCTCGCGCTGGTCGAGGGCCTCGCGGCAGGCGTGATTCCTTTCTTTCCGGCCATCGGCGGCAGTCTGGGCGACGTGTACGCGCCACTGATCGACGCGCGCTGCCACTATCCACCAGGCGACCTGCGGGCGCTGGCGCAGCGCATTGGCGAGTTGAGCCGCGAGCCGGCGGGAGCCATCGCCACCTGCCGGGACCGGGGCCGCGCCCTGGCCACCGCGCATCAGCCGGAACGATACGGCGCCGATTTTGCCGGATTCTTGCGGCGCCTCGCCGACCTGCCTCGCGTCTCGCGCAGCGACCAGCCCCGCCGCCAACCGCGGCTCGCGGACGTGTTGCCGCTCGGTGTCGTGACGCGCGTCTGCCCCGGCGCGCTCTGGCGCTGATCCTCACCGGCCCGGTTCCGAGGCCCCGAAGCACCGCGCGGGCGTTTCCCGGCGTCCGGCCATTTGGGCGACGAACAAACATTGCGCCGGCTGAGGTTGCAGGTTCTCTTCCTGCACCTCCTCGTCCGATCGACGTCCCGTATCGTGAATCTCCCCGCGCTCACCGAGTCCCTGGCTGTCTTCAAACCTACGACACGCGGGAAGTGGGACGCCCTGACGCCGCTCGCGCTGCTGAGCCTGAGCGCCTTCGGCATCGCCTTCATCTACTCGGCGACCTTCGCCAATGTCCACGTCACCCCCTCGCTGCTCCGCGAGGAATGGTTCAAGCAGATCATTTACCTCATCTTGGGGAGCGCCATCTACGTCGTCGTCTCCCTGATCGACTACCGCTTCTGGCTCAGCGTCGCCCACTGGTTCTATGCCGCCTGCATGATCCCCCTCTTCCTGGTCCTCATCCCTGGGATCGGCGGCGGCTCAAGCTCCTGGGGCGCACAGCGTTGGATCAACCTCGGCTTCATCAGCTACCAGCCCTCCGAAACCGCCAAGATCGCCGTCCTCCTGATCACCGCCAGCATCCTGATGCACTCCAAGGTCGGCACCGTGGTGCAGTCGCTTGGCACCCTCGGGAAATTGGCCCTTGCGGTGGGGGTACCCATGCTCTTGATCTTGAAGCAGCCCGACCTGAAGTCGGCGATTGTCCTGCCCCCGATGGTATTCGCGATGCTCTACGTTTCAAAGCTGTCGACCCGGTTCTTCCTGGGCGCGCTCGGAGCCTTCGCGGTCATCGTCGGCATCGTTTCCATCGACACCTGGCAGTTTGCCAGGTTTATGAAAGAGAATGGCTACTCTTACACCAAGAAGGACTTAGGGAAGTACGAGCCGCATTCTTTTCTCCCGCTCCACGACTACCAGCGGACGCGGATCCTCACTTTTGTCTCCCCCGACACCATCGACCCCAAGGGCACCGGCCCGAGCTGGAACCTCCGCCAATCGCTGATCTCCGTCGGCAGCGGCGGTCTGGCGGGCAAGGGATGGACGGAAGGGACGCAGGCCCAGCTCGGCTATCTGCCGACCGGGGTCTCGCATAACGACTTCATCTTCTCGGTCATCGCCGAGGAGAAAGGATTTCTGGGAAGCCTCACGGTCCTGGGCCTGTTTGGAATAGTGTTGTTCAACGGCATACGCATCGCGGGTTCCGCAAGGGACCGATTAGGGACGCTCCTCGCCATCGGCGTGACAGTTCTCTTTGCGGTGCATGTGTTTGTGAACATCGCGATGACCATCGGGCTGGTGCCCATCACGGGCATACCGCTTCCCTTTATCAGCTACGGTGGCTCCTTTGTGCTCAGTTGCTGCTTGCTGCAAGGACTGGTCCAGAGCGTCTGGCGCTTTCGAAAGGACTTCTCATGAAGCCCTGCGTCGCCATTGACCGCCCTGCCGGAATTTCCTGCGCCGCAACCGCCGCACTCGGGTGCCCCGTAAACAAGCCGCACACCCGCCATGAGCGAACAACCTCAGTCTCAGCCCGATTCATCCGGCAGCATCCCGCCGGATGTCGCCCAAAAGTATGACGAGGAACTCGTCAACCCGCCGCCCGAACGCGAGGTCAAGCCGGTCAGCAACGCCGAACTGAAAGCCGGCGCCGCCGAACGGGCCAAACAGCGTCCCCTCCTCCAGAAGATCCTCGCGGTGTTCCAGAAGGAAAAAGGCTCCTACCGCGAGCTCATCATCAATTCCGAGCCGCTCGAAAAGCGGGTGGCTCTCCTCGTCGATGGCCGGCTCGAGAAGTTCGAGATCGAGCGCGAGTCCGACAACCGCATGGTCGGCGGCATCTACAAGGGCCGCATCAAGAACCTCGACCCGGGCCTCAAGGCCGCCTTCGTCGACATCGGCTACACCAAGAACGCGTTCCTCCATTACTGGGACATGCTGCCGGCCGCCGCCGACTCCTCCGTCGAGGTCGTCCGCGTCAACCGCCGCCGGAACCAGCCCGAGCGCCCCGCCGAACCGACGGTCAAGGACATCCCCAATCTCTATCCTCCGGGCAGCGAGATCGTCATCCAGGTCACCAAGGGCCCCATCGGCACCAAGGGCCCGCGCACCACGACGAACCTCTCCATCCCCGGACGCTACCTCATCCTGACCCCGTTCAGCGAGGGCTGCGGCATCTCCCGCAAGATCGAGGACCCGGCCGAGCGCAAGCGGCTCAAGCAACTCATCAACGAGCTCACCCTCCCCGAGGGCGTCGGCGTCATCGTCCGCACCGCCGGCGAGGGCAAGAAAGCCCGCTATTTCGTCCGCGACCTGCACATCCTCCTCAAGACCTGGGAGGACATTCAGGCCAAGATGAAGAGCGAGCGCTCCCCCGCCTGCCTCTACATGGAGCCCGACCTCGTCGAGCGCACCGTCCGTGACTTCCTCACCGAGGAGGTCGACCGCGTGCTGATCGACAGCCCGGACGACCACGAGCGCACCCAGCGGCTCGTCGGCCAGATCTCCAAGCGCTCCGCCAGCAAGATCGCGCTCTACAAGGACAGCATTCCGATCTTCGAGCGCTTCAACATCGAGCGGCAGATCGAGCAGACCGGCCAGCGCAAGGTGCCGCTCCCGTCCGGCGGTGAAATCATCATCGACGAGACCGAGGCGCTCATCGCCATCGACGTGAACACCGGTTCCCACAAGAACCGCGGCGGCGACGAGAAGAACGTCATCTACGCCGTCAACCTCGAGGCCGCGGCGGAAATCGCCCGGCAGATCCGGCTGCGCAACCTCGGCGGCCTGATCATCATGGACTTCATCGACATGAAGGAGCGCCGGCACCGGAACGCCATCTACGAGAAGATGGTGGAGCTCATGTCGACGGACAAAGCCAAGAACCACATTCTCCCGATCTCGCAGCTCGGCATCATGCAGATGACCCGCCAGCGGCAGCAGGAGTCGCTCTCGTCCAACCTCTACACCGACTGCCCGTACTGCCGCGGTCGCGGCATCGTGAAGAGCGCGACGACGATGAGCGTCGAGTTGCAGCGCAAGCTCAGCTCGGTGGTCCGCCGACTGCAGCTCCGCAAGGACGGCAAGGAGTACTCGCTCCGCGTCATGGTGCACCCGAGCATCCTCGAGCGCCTGCGCAGCGAGGACGCCGACCTGCTCGTCCGGATGGAGAAGCTCTTCGGGGTGAAGTTGGCCTTCCGCGCCGACCTCAACTACCACGTGGAGAA
This sequence comes from Opitutus sp. ER46, assembly GCF_003054705.1. Lineage (NCBI taxonomy): Bacteria > Pseudomonadati > Verrucomicrobiota > Opitutia > Opitutales > Opitutaceae > Opitutus > Opitutus sp. ER46. Next base: position 243,719 of record NZ_QAYX01000021.1, on the reverse strand, counting down.
CTTCAAAATTATCAACGCCAACACCGGCGAAGAGTACCGCTGAGCGTTCTTGACGAGAATCCCATGCGCTGACGCGAACACCGCGCCAGCGCCACATCTTCCGCCCGCCGCGCCCCCTTGGCCCGGCGGGTTTTTCGTGCCCCTGACGCGCTCCGGCTATCGCCTCGCCTTGGAGCAGCCTCGCGATCACCGTGCACTGGCGGCGGTCACGATCGCCGTCCCTCAAAAAAACCACCACGCGGTACCCGTAGTCATGAAGAAAGCAGGTGCGGTTAAGGTCAGCTACGACGAACTCCACGAGTCGGCCCGTCTTTCCGGCATTTCCCGTGAACAGGCCGAGATTCTCTGGGCGAAGCTTCAGCCGAAGCCCAACGAGACCCAGGCGCCGAAATTCGACGCCGAGAACGTCGCCTACTATTTCGGCGCGTTGATCATCATCGGAGCCATGGGCTGGTTCATGACCAATGCCTGGGACTACCTCGACGGCCTCGGACTGGCGATCGTTGCCCTCGCCTATGCCACGTTGTTCTACCTGATCGGCGCCCGCTTCTGGAACACGGCCCATCGCCGGGTACCAGGCGGTCTGCTGCTCACGGCGGCAGTCTGCATGACGCCGCTGGCCGTGTACGGCATCGAACGCGCCACCGGTTTCTGGCCCGTCGCAGACCCGGGCGGCTACAGCCGCTTCCATCCCTACGTCAATGGGAGCTGGCTCGTCATGGAAGCGAGCACGGTCCTGGTCGGACTCTTCACGCTCAGGAAGTGGCGCTTCCCCTTCATCACGGCACCGATCGCCTACGCGCTATGGTATGCGTCCATGGACGCGCCCGAACTCTTCTTCACCCAGCCGCTCAGCGGGGATGAAAAGAAGTTTTTCTCCGTCGCCTTCGGCCTGCTCATGCTCGGCTTCACCTACCTAGCCGACCTTCGGCGGAAACAAGAGGACCTCACGTTTTGGGGCTACCTCTTCGGGCTCCTGACCTTCTGGGGCGGCCTCACCGCGATGAACAGCAGCAGCGAACTCGGGAAGTTCATCTATTTTCTCATCAACCTGGGGCTCGTCGCGACCGCGGTTATTCTCCGGCGGCGAACCTTCATCCTGTTCGGCGCGCTCGGCGTCTGCTTCTACCTGGGGCACCTCGCCCACGACCTGTTCAAGGACTCCTTCGCGTTCCCCTTCGTCCTCAGCTTCATCGGGCTCGGGATCATCTACCTCGGGATTCTGTACCGCCGGAAAGCGGAGGCGATACACACGTGGATCGACCTTCACCTTCCCCCGGCGCTAAATAACTGGATCCCCGCCCGGGCGAAGGCATAGGTCAGCGCCAGCCGAGGGCGGGCGCGACGTGTGCGAGGATGGCCTCCATGACGTGGACGTTGTAGGCCACGCCCAATTGGTTGGGGATCGTCAGCAGGAGGGTGTCCGCCTCGGCGATGGCTTCATCTCGCCGCAGTTGTTCGATGAGCACATCCGGTTCCGCCGCGTAGCTGCGCCCGAAGACCGCCCGCGTGTTCGCGTCGATCAAGCCGATCTGATCCCGCTGCTCCTCGTCGCTCCCGAAATACGCGCGGTCGCGACCATCCATCAGGGCAAAGATGCTGCGGCTGACCGACACGCGCGGCACCCGGGTGTGGCCCGCCTCGGCCCACGCCTTGCGGTAGGCACGAATCTGCGCGGCCTGCTGGACGTGCAGCGGCTCACCCGACTCGTCGAACTTCAGCGTCGAACTCTGCAGGTTCATCCCATGCTTCGCCGCCCACACCGCCGTCGCATTGGTCGCCGAGCCCCACCAGATCCGCTCCCGCAATCCCGCCGAGAACGGCTCGAGGCGCAAGAGCCCGGGTGGATTGGGAAACATCGGCCGCGGGTTGGGCTGCGCAAAACCCTTTCCTTCGAGCAGCCCGAGAAAGGCCTCCGCATGGCGCCGTCCCAGGCCCGCATCGTCCTCACCCTCGTTGAGCCGGTAGCCAAAGTGGCGCCACCCCTCGATCACCTGCTCCGGCGAACCGCGGCTGATGCCCAGCTGCAGCCGTGAACCCGCGATCAAATCGGCGGCGCCGGCGTCCTCGGCCATGTAGTGCGGATTCTCATACCGCATGTCGATGACCGCGGTCCCGATCTCGATCTTCCGCGTGCGTGCGCCCACCGCCGCCAGCAACGGAAACGGCGATGCCAGTTGCCGGGCAAAGTGATGCACCCGGAAGTACGCTCCATCCATCCCGATGCGCTCCGCCTCCACTGCGAGCTCGATGGACTGCAACAGCACATCCGCCGCCGATCGCGCCTGCGACTGCGACGAGGGCGTCCAATGACCGAAGGACAGGAAGCCGATATTCTTCATGACTTCAGTCGCTTGATGAACTGCGCCTCGAACAGCTCGTAAACAAGCTGACGCTCTTCAATGAAGACCGCGTCGATCGCCCCATCCGCGCCGTAGCTGAAAATGATCCGGTGGCGGCCAACCCGGAGCCGGTAATAGCCGGAGAGGTTCGCTTCCAGCGCTCGGATGTCACCGCGCTCCTGTTGCAGCCCCTTGAGCCCCTGCTTGAGCGCTCGCCGCGGCTCCGGCGCCAAGCGTTTCGCGAAAGCAATTACCTGCGCCGAAAGCCGGACTTCGCGGGTCATTCGGGAATGTCGTCGAGTTGTCCGAACTTCGTGCGCCCCGCTCTGTGCTCCGTGATCGCCTTCATGGCTACAGCGTTGCCGAGGATCTCGAGCGTCTCCGCGATCGCGCTCATCCGGTCATGCCCGATCACACAAGCCACGGGCTCATCGTGCCGCGTGACGGTCACGACCCCGCCCTTTTCGGCCGCCTTGACCAAGGCCGGAAACGAGTCCTGCCCCTCGCTGATGCTGACGGTAGATTTCACAGAAATCCCTGTATCTCATAAGCCAGGGAAGTCAAATGGCCGGACCGGATGCACCGCCACGCGGCAGGATCCCGCACGACCCGCGGATTGACCCATGCATAGCTCCTGCCGAAGCTTCCTTTCCCCACGCATGATTCGTTCCCTCCTCCCCTGGGTCTTGCTCGCGGGTCTCGCCACGTACGCGTGGGTGAAGATCCAGCATCTGAATACGGAACTCGCCCTCGCCCGCGCCGCGGCGCGGCCCCCGTCCACCCGGTTCGTCGCCACGCCGTCACCTGCGCCCGCGGCGGCCGCCCCGGTCCCGGCGAGCGAAACCACCCCGGCGCCGGCCGCGGGCGCGCCGCTGGCTGCCGCGTATGAAGACGCGATGCTCAAGTGGATCGACAAGGCCCAGCGACTCGCCGGCTTCCTCGACCAGCACCCCGAGTGGCGGGTCCCGCAGCTGGACGTCCTCACCGCCGAGGATTGGCTCGAGGCGGTCAAGGGCATCGCCCTCGACTCCGAAGCCTCCTACCGCCAGGCGCTCGCGGCCCTCCGGCTCAAAGCCCGCCAACGCGTCGCGCCCATGGTCGCCGATGCCCTCAAGCAGGCAATGGCCGCGAACGGCGGCCACCTGCCCACCGACCCGCAGGCGCTCGCCCCGTATCTGCCCGACGCCTACCGCGCCACCCTCCCCGCCTATCTGCAACTCAACTCCGGCGGCCAGGTCCCGGGCCTGCGCGCCATCGGTTCCGGACCGACGCGCCAGTTCGGCCTCGCCGACAAGCTCGTCGACCCCGTCTGGGATAGCTCTCTCTACTACAGCGACGGCGGCGATGTGGTGGTCACCTCTGCAGCGAGCAGCACGGCGAAGCGGATCTCCGATGCGTTCGCCAAATTCACGCAGCAGAATGGCACCCCACCTTCGTCCCCGGCCCAACTGCGCAGCTACCCCAGCATCGACCAGGTCAGCGACGCCGTCCTCGCTGACGCCTTCATCGCACTCTCCCGGAGACCGTGACAGGCGGCGCCAAGCGCCGGCGGGCCAGATTTAAGTTGGAAAGCTGCAGGTTTCCCGACCGCACGCGGATCACTCCCCGACTTCCAAACCGGAGCTAACCGCGAAAACTCGCGAACCCAGCCACGAAAAACCGCGGCCCTCAGGTCCCGCTCACGCATTCCCTTCTCCCCGCCGCCCACCCCCAGTTTTCGCGTCTCTTCGCGCCCGTTCGCGGTGCCCCCTTCTCCGTTCGCGGGTCACCAACGCCCGGCTTCCGTCATCAACCTCGCCGCGTTTCCGGCGCTGATCTCAGGAACCTGCAACCTTCAACCTCTTCACCTGAGAACGCCGCCGCATTTCGGCGGCGGCTACGCGGCGGCGGCGGCGACGAAGTCCGCCGCGAGGCCGTGACTTGGGTCGCGCCGCAGCACCCCGCGCAAAAGGCGCCGCGCCGTCGCGCGGTGACCCAAGCCGAGTTCCGCCTGCGCCTCCAGGAACAGCGCCGTGGTCTGCTGTCGTTGCGTGAGGTCGTCCTCGAAGAGCAACATGCTCGGCAACGACGTGGCGAAGTAGTCGATCTTCGCCGGCGTGCGCCGCAACTCGCGCGCGTACGTCCGGAGTCCGCGCAGAAGCCGCGCCGCCTCCGCCGATCGGCCGAGCCGCTGCAGTGCCGCCGCCGAGAAGTAGGTCATGTCCGAATACGCGCGCACGCTCATTTCCTGGAAGTCGCCGCGGAACTCCGCGGCCGTCCGCCAGTGCCGTCGTGCTTCGTCCTTCCGACCGGCGGCGGACAGCGCACAGCCGAGCCAGTAGTGAATATCGCTCGGGTTCGCCAACAGGTGCCGCGCCTCGCCCAGGTTCGGCGGCGGCTCCAGCGCCGCCTCGAAGTGCTCGATCGCCCGCGCGGCATCCTTCGCCGCCAGCGCCTGCCGGCCGAGCAGCAGCCGCGCGCGCACGTACTGCCCGAGCGTCTGCCCCTCGCCTCCCTCCCAGGGCTGGAACCGCCGCGTTGTGAGGATCGCCAGCGCCTTGTCCGGCTGCCCCGTCTGGTTGTACAGCGCACACAGCTCGATCGTCGCGTCGTCGCGCGCGCTCACGAGTTCCGGCCGCGCCTCGAGTTCCCGCAACCGCTGCGCCGCGGGTCGGCCCAACCGTTTCCAGAGCTGGTCGCGTTCGTACAACAGCCGCGCGTCGGCAGGATTCGCCCGAAAGGCCCGCTCATAAGCCTGCAACGCCCGCTTCGGCGCCTCGGCCACATTGAAGTACGCGATGCCCAGGTTGCGCCACGCCACCGCGTTCTCCGGCTCGTGCCGCACCGCGCGCTCCCAGCAGGTCATCGCTTCCCGATGTCGCCGCCGGTCGTAGTAAAGGTTGCCGAGATAGTACGCCGCCCGCGCATCGTCGGGCGTGCGCCGCAGCGCCGCCTCCAGCACCAACATGTCCTCCAGCCGCGCCGGGAAACAGTAGTCCGGTGACGCCGCGCGCGCCGCCTTCGTCGCCCGCGCCGCCGCCCGGCGATTGCCCACGGTCTCGTACAGGCACGCGAGATGGTACTGCAGCATCGGCGCCGTGCCCGATCCCGGTTCCGGCTTGGCCCCTTCGAGCAACGCGATCGCCGCGGCGTGGAAACCGGCCCGCGCGCAATCGAGCGCGAGGTCCATCCGGGTCTGCGTATCACAGCCCAGTTTCTCTCCGCGCAGGTGCCGCGCCCACCCATCCAGCGGATCGAGGCGCAGCGTCTCCTCGAGGGCCGCGTCCGCCTCCGCGGCGCGACCGAGTTCACGCAGCACGAGCACGCGCAGGTTCCGGGCGCGGAGATTGTCCGTGTTCAGCCGCAACGAACGGTCGAGATGTTCCAGCGCCGCCGACCATGCCCGCCGCGTGCAGTCGATCTCCGCCAGCGCGTGAAAGCCCGCCGCCTGCCAGGCCTGGTTCCACGTCGCCTTGTACAGCACGTCGTACGCCTCGTCGGCCCGACCCAGGAAGCGCAGCGTAAGTCCGAGCTGATACCACGCCTCGCCTTCCGCCGGGTTCGGATTGCGCTGCACCAACCGCGCGATCGCCGCTCGAAAATACGTCTCCGCCGCCGCGAATTCCCCGCGCCGCAGATGCCAGCCCCCCATCGCCGTGTTGCACCGGCTGTCGCCCGGATCGCGCCGCAGCGCCTCCTGCCAGTACAGCACCGGCGAACGCGTGGCGTGACGGTACTGCCACAGGTGCAGCCCGGTCACATACAGCTCGTCGGCCGAAGCGATGTCCGCGGGCGCGGCCGGCTCGGTCGCCGGCTCCGGCAGCGGCGGCGCCTTCGACTGCGGCGCGGCCGGCGCGTATGTCAGCAATTGCGCCCCAGCCGCCGTCGTAACCGTCACCCGCAGCTCGTGTGGCGTCGTGCCGGACTTGACCGCGCACGACTCCACGAGGGGCTGGCCCGGTGCGAGGTCGCGCGTCCACCGGCGCAACACGCGGTCGCCGCGCGCGAGGGTCACCTGCAGGCCCGCTCGCGGCTCCGTCACCGCCACGCCGATCCGCGCGGCGCGCGGGCCGACGTTCAGCGAGACCGCCGCATGCTCGTTGGCGCGCTGCACCGGCCCGATCTGCTGGATCGGGTACCAGTACACGCTCCACGTCTTGGTCTCGCCAGGCTGCAGGAAGGAGAAGTCCGGCTGGTTGTCGGTGTACACGCCGAGCATCAGCTCGATGTAGGGGCCGCCCGCATCGGTCAGGTTCCGATCCCACGCGTAACCAAAGGCGTGATTGCCCCAGGTCCACTGCTTCTTGCCGGGGGAAATATGATGGTTGCTCACCTGCACGAGCCCGGCCCGCGCCAGGTGATCGTAGCCGCCCGAGAAATCCTCCTTCGAGCCGAGGCACATGTACGAGGTCGGCACCGGGATGTTGGCGTACCACGACAGGTCATTCGGCGCGTACGCCGGGATATTCGCCGGCCGCTCGGCCGCCGGCCGGCAATGCGGCGGCACGAACTGCGTCGGCACCTCCTCCGCCGGCACGCCGTCCCGCGCCCGCCCCGCATAATCCACCCCGTAGTACCGGCCGTCACACCGCGGAAACCGGCTCATCGCCCGCTTGGCGTGGTCCGCGACCGCGGTCACGTCCGGCGGGAAAAATGACTGGTACCCCTCGTGCACCCGCGTGGCCACATTGGCCCACCACAGGAAGGTCTGCACGTACGGCGTGCGGTTGTACGCCCGCACCTTCAGCTCAATCACGCCACGGTCGGGATGCAGGCAGATGCCGTGCATGCCCTTCATCCGCGCCAGCGGATCATGGTCCGACAGCCACACCGTCTTGCTGCCATCCGCGTGCTCCTCAACGCAGGCGTCCACCGGCATGAACGTCGCCGGCCGGTGATGCTGCGGCCAGTTGATCTCCACCCCGCCGGAGGCCCACGGGCCCGCCAGCCCCACGAGCGCCGGCTTGATCGCATCCTGGTGATAAAAGAAGTGGTAGCCGTTCGTCTTGTCCTGACCCACGTGGATCCGGCCGCCGATCTCCGGCAGCACCATCACCCGCAGGTAGTCGTTCTCGAGCGTGATCGCGTGCCAGGCGCGGTCGACCTTCGTGTCCGCCACCCGATTGTAGAAGGGCAGCGGGTACACCGCACCGTTGCTGCCCTGGTAAACGCGCCGCTCCAGGAACATTGGGTTCTTGTCCGGCGGCAATGGCACATACGTGGGGATGACCACCGGCTCGCGCCGGACGACAACAGAACGGGAGGACATGGAGACTGCGGGGAGGTTGGCGACGGTTCCTTGCCCGCCCCACCAAGCCGGGGCGCGACAGCCCCAGCCTACGCCCCCTCGGCCGCCGTGCCCATGCAGGGCCTTCTGAAACGGCTGGACAATCTTATGCCCAGCCCGTTGACAACCGCGCCGCCGCCCGCGTTTCCTTGGCCCCGCATTCACCTCACCATGAACGGCACCCGGATTCGGCGGCACGGCTTTGCAGGCCAGCACCTCGTGGTGGTGCCCGATCCCGTGCGCCGACAGGCGCGCGATCACCCGCTGCTGCAAGGGCTCCATGTCACCGACGCCGGCTACTTTCCCCGGGCCACCAGCCACCGGGTGGAACGGCCGCTCGGCGCGGCGACCGACCTGATTATCGCCTGCCTGCAGGGCGAGGGCTGGGTGCGCACGCCGGAACGCTCGGAACCCGTCCACCCCGGCGACGTCGTCTGGCTCGCCGCCGACCACGCCCACGCCTACGGCGCCGCCGAGACCGATCCGTGGACCATCGTCTGGGTTCACTCCGCCGGCGATGAGCTGCCGCATTGGCGCCGGGAGCTCGGCTGGGGCGCGGGTGACGCCCTGGGCACCTTGCATGTCACCGCCAACCGCGTGCCCGAACTCGGGCTCGATCAGGCGTACCACGTGCTCGAACACGGCTACTCCGTCCCGCACATGCTCGCGGCCGCGGCCGCCCTGCGCACCGCCTTCTGCACGCTTCTGGAATTGCGCCAGGACGGCGGCGCCCCCCGCTCCGCCGCCGAGCGCATCACCCGCGTGCGCGACCAGCTCCTACGCACGTCCGCGCGCAATTACCGCCTCGACGAGCTCGCCGCCGCCGCCGGCCTGAGCGTGCCGCACTTCTCCCTCCTGTTCCGCAAGCAGACTGGCTTTGCGCCGATCGACTTTCTGATCCGCCAGCGCATCCGCGCCGCGTGCCAGTTGCTCGACACCACCCCGATCTCGGTCGCCGCGATCGCGGAACAGGTTGGCTTTCAGGATCCATACTACTTCAGCCGCTGCTTCCGGCGCGTCATGGGCCGGTCGCCGCTCGCCTACCGCAAGGCCGTCAAGGCCTGACATCTCGCACGCCTGTCCGGACCCGCCCGCTCGGCACGACCGCCGAGCAATAAGATCGTGCAGGTCTTCATCGGATCCGTCCATTGCCGTTCCGCCCCGTCGGAGGTACGATCAGGCGCCTCGCATGCCAAGCCCGCGCCCTGATCCCGACGCCCACTCTCATCCGGCCCCTGCTCCCGGCCCCGGCCCCGTGTCGCTCGCCGGCGCCTGGCGCGTCGCGCTCGATCGCGACCGCCGGGGACGCGACCAACGCTGGCCGGCCGCCGCGCTGCCCGGCGATACCACACTTACCCTCCCGGGCAGCGTGCAGGAGAACCGGCTCGGCGACCCGATCGGCGTCGATACGCCCTGGACCGGTGGGATCTTCGACCGCGCCTACTTCACCGCGCCCGAGTACGCGCCGTACCGCCAGTCCGACAACATCAAGATTCCGTTCTGGCTGCAGCCCGCCACGCACTTCGTCGGTCACGTGTGGTACCAGCGCGAGATCGACCTGCCCGCGGCCTGGGTCGGCCGCCAAGTGTGGCTCACCCTCGAGCGGCCCCACTGGAAGACCGCGTTGTGGCTCGACGACGAGGAGATCGGCACCAACTCGGCAAACTCCGTGCCGCATCGCTACGCGCTCGGCCTGCTGCGGACGTCCGGCCGGCGCCGGCTCACGATCCTCGTCGACAACACCCTCGATCCCGACGTCGGCGAAAACGCCCACAGCGTCTCCGATCACACGCAGGGCAACTGGAACGGGATCGTCGGGCGGATCGAGCTCTCGGCTACGGAGGCTGTCTGGTTCGACGACGTTCAGGTCGCGCCTCGCCTCGCCGATCGCACCGTCGTCGTGCGCGGCCAGCTCGGCCGCGCGGAGAACCAGCCCTGGCCCGTCCGCATCCAGCTCGCCTCGCCCGGCGCCCCCGCGGTGCTCGACGTGCCGGTGGCCGCCGACGGCCGTTTCGCCGCGGAATACGCCTTCCCCGCCGGGGCCGCCGCGTGGGACGAGTTCACCCCCGCGTTGCACACGCTCACTGTGTCCATGCCCAACGGCGAAAGCCGCGAAGTCGCCTTCGGCTTCCGGCAGATCGCGACCGACGGCCGGCAGCTCCGGTTCAACGGGCGCCGCCTCTTTCTGCGCGGCGCCCTCGATTGCGCGGCCTTCCCGCGCACCGGACATCCGCCGACCCGCGTCGCGGACTGGAAGCGCCAGCTCGAAGTGATCAAGGCGCACGGGCTGAACCATGTGCGCTTTCACTCCTGGTGTCCGCCCGAGGCCGCGTTCGTCGCCGCCGACGAGCTGGGCCTGTACGTGCAGGTCGAGGTGGCCTCGTGGCCGAACTGGTCGACGACCCTCGGTGACGGCAAGCCGGTCGATGCCTGGCTCGAGGCCGAGACCGCGCGCATCCTGCGCGTCTACGGCAACCACCCGTCCTTCGTCATCCTCTGCGCGTGCAACGAGCCCGAAGGTCCCCACCACAAGGCGTGGCTCGGCGCCTGGGTTGCACGCCACCGCGCGGCCGACCCGCGCCGCCTTTACACTGCCGGCGCCGGCTGGCCCGAGATCCCCGCCAACGATTTCCACATCAGCCCGGAGCCGCGCATCCAGCACTGGCTCGAGGGCCTCGCCTCCCGCCTCAACGCCCGCGCCCCCGAGACCCGCACCGACTACACCGACTACATCCAGCCCCGCGACCGGCCCGTCGTCGCCCACGAGATCGGCCAGTGGTGCGCGTACCCCAATTTCGCCGAGCGGGCGAAGTACACGGGCTACCTGCAGCCGCGAAACTTCGAGATCTTCCAGGCCTCTCTCGCCGCGCACGGGCTCGCCGACCAGGCCGACGCCTTCGTTGCCGCCTCTGGGAAACTCCAGACGCTCTGCTACAAGGAGGACATCGAGTCCGCCTTGCGCACGCCTGGCATGGGTGGCTTTCAGCTCCTCGGGCTCGCGGATTTTCCCGGCCAGGGCACGGCCCTCGTCGGCGTGCTCGATGCGTTCTGGGAATCCAAGGGCTATGTCACGCCCGCGGCGTATCGCCGTTTCTGCGCCAGCACCGTCCCGCTCGCGCGGCTCGACCGGCGCGTCTTCACGACCGACGAGCACCTCATTGCCGATGTCGAGGTCGCGCACTTCGGCGCCGCCCCGCTGCCCGGCGTGTCCGCCGAATGGAGTCTGCAGGCGGACGACGGCCGCACTGTCGCGCAGGGCCGGTTCGCCCCTCGCGACGTCGCCGTGGGCGCCGGCCAAAGGCTCGGCCGGATCGACCTCCCCTGCGCCGACCTGCCGGCCCCCGCGCGCTATCGACTGGAGGTCCGCCTCCCGGGCACGGACTTCGCCAACGACTGGGAGGTCTGGGTGTATCCACGTCCTGCTGACGTCGCAGTCGCCGTGCCCGCCGGCATCGAGGTTGTCACGCAGCTCGACGCCGCCACGCAGGCGCGCCTCGCGGCCGGCGCGACGGTTTGGCTGATGCTGCCGCCTGACCGCGTCGCGCCCGACCCGGTGAAAGGCCCCATCGCGCTCGGCTTCTCCAGCATCTTCTGGAACACCGCGTGGACGAACGGCCAGGCGCCGCACACCCTCGGCGTGCTCTGCGATCCCGCGCATCCAGCCCTGGCACAGTTCCCGACCGACGCGTATTCCAACTGGCAATGGTGGTACCCGCTGCGCCACGCCGCGCCGATGGTCCTCGACTCCCTCCCGCGCGACCTCCGGCCAACGGTCCAGGTCATCGACGACTGGTTCACCAACCGAAAGCTCGCCCTCGGCTTCGAGGCGCGCGTCGGCCGGGGAAAACTCCTCGTGACCAGCATCGCCCTGCACGACGCCGCGCTCGATCCCGTGCGCCGCCAGCTGCGCGCCAGCCTGCTCGCCTACCTCGCGAGCCCCGCCTTCGCGCCGACGGTGGAAGTCACGCCCGCCCAGGTTCAGCAGGTAATCAAAGGCGACCTCACGCGCTCCTCCGCAGTGGCTCCGTAACGGCCGGAACGGCCGTTGCAGCCATCGCGGCCGTTGCAGGTTGCAGGTTTGAAAGTTGCAGGTTTCGCGGGCCGGAAGTCCCGCCCAGGTTTTGGATCCGCGGCCTCTCCGTCGCCCCAGTGGTTTCCCTTCGTCCGTTTTCGCGGCATTTCGCGCCTTTCGCGGTTCACCTCCTCCGGACTCCGTGGCCCCAACCTTCAACTTTCAAACCTGCAACTTTCAAGCTCCGGCTCCGCCCCCCGGACTGCCTTCGCGCGGCGTCGCCCCCCGCCCCTTCAAACCTTACACCTTACACGTGCGCCCCGCAGGGCGCGTCCTTACGCGCGCGGCGCGATCGCGCCGCGCTATCCGCCCGCCATCGCGCCGACGATCAGCAGCGGTTCGCGGCCGCTGACGATTTCCGCCGGCAACTCCGTCTCCGGCGGCCGCGCCGACCAGTCCTCGCGACACACGAAGAACCGCACCAGCGTGCGTCGCTTGCCGCTCGCGTGGTCGCGAATCGTCCCGCGCAGGACCGGGTAGCGCGCCTCCACCGCGTCAACCACCGCCCGCAACGTCACCGGCGCCGCGACGTCCAACGCCAACTCGCCCGACACCCCGGCGAGATTGCGCAAGTGAAACGGCAGCACGACCCGGATCATGGCAGCACCTGCGCCTCCACCGAGTACACCGGCGGTAGATCGCGCACGATCGGCGTCCAGGTGTCGCCGGCGTCCGCCGAGCCGTACACCTGCCCACCCGTCGTGCCGAAGTACACGCCACAGGGATCGAGCGCATCCACCGCCATGGCGTCGCGCAGCACGTTCACGTAGCAGTCACGCTGCGGCAGCCCGCGCGTGAGCGGCTCCCATTCGTTGCCGCCCGTCTTCGAGCGATACACGCGCAGTTTCCCCTCCGGCGGGTAGTGCTCCGAGTCGCTCTTGATCGGCACCACGTACACCGTGTCCGGCTCGTGCGTGTGCACATCGATCGGAAACCCGAAATCGCTCGGCAGGTTGCCACTCACCTCGCGCCACATCTCGCCAGCGTCGTCGGACCGCATCACGTCCCAGTGCTTCTGCATGAACAACACGTCCGGCCGCGCCGCGTGCAGCGCGATCCGGTGCACGCAATGCCCGACCGCCGCATCGGGATCCGGCAGCTCCCAGAGCGACTTCAGCCCGCGATTCACCGGCTTCCACGTCGCGCCGTGGTCATCACTCCGAAACACCCCCGCGGCCGAGATCGCCACGTACAGCCGCCCGTTCCGCCTCGGGTCGAGCAGGATCGTGTGCACCGCGAGTCCGCCTGCGCCGGGTTGCCAAAGGTCGCCTTTCGCGCCGCGCAGGCCCGGCAGCTCCGCCCAGGTCTTGCCGCCGTCGTCGGTCCGAAACAGCGCTGCATCCTCGACGCCCGCGTACGCCACGTCGGGGTCCGTCAGCGACGGCTCCACGTGCCACACGCGCTTGAACTCCCAGGGATGCTGGCTGCCGTCGTACCAAAGATGCGTCCCGACGTGGCCGACATACGTGAATTTGTTGCTCTCCCCGCGTGGGAAGCCGTTCGCCCCGGCGAGGTCCGCCGCACTGCTGCCCGGCGTTTGCCAGGTTTCCCCGCCGTCGTCGGAACGCTGGATGACCTGACCGAACCAGCTGCTGGACTGCGACGCGTAGATCCGGTTCGAATCCGCCGGGGAACCCTTCAGGTGATAGACCTCCCAGCCCGCGAAATGCGGGCCGGCGACGCGCCAGTCGCGCCGCGCGCCGTCGGACGTCAGCACGAACGCGCCCTTCTTCGTGCCGACCAGAAGACGTACTCTGCTCATGGGTGTGGGAATGCCGCGGGCGACCGGCCCGCCGCGGGTGATAACGTGTGGGTGTGGCAACAGGACGACTCGCCGGCGCGAGCCTCCCGTCACAACGAACGAGCCGCCCCGCGGCGGACAACGACCTCGCCACACGCCCGCCGCAGGACACCGAGGCAAGGAGGCTGCAATTATATCCGCCTCACCTTCGGGTATTAGCGATAATGTCCAGATACTCGCCGGAATAATGTCCAGATACTCCCCGCGCTGCCGGAGCGCCACGGGGCAGATCGCGCCGGCCGGTTTGAACGCCGCAGTTTTGGTTTGTGACTCCACCGCCGCGCGCTCGTCTGGCGGGACATGCCAAGGTCCCGTTTGGTGCGCTTCAGCGCGGCCCTCCTCTGTCTCATCCTGATCAACTTCCGCCTCGCCTCGGCGGCGGCCGATCCGACGCCGGCCGCGTTTCTCACGCCGGCCGCCGACGCCCGGCCGGGCATCTGGTGGTTCTGGGGAGAGTCCGTCACGACCGACCACGGCATCACCCGCGACCTCGAAGCCCTGCAGCGCGCCGGCTTCGGCAGCGTCGTCCTTTACGAGCAAGTCTTCTCCGACGCACCCGACGCCCTGAAGAGCCTCTCGCCCGAGTGGCTCGCGCGCGTCCGCTTCGCCGCCGCCGAGTGCGCGCGGCTCGGCCTCGCATTCGAACTCAACGTCGGTCCGGGCTTCGTCGCCGGCGGCCCCTGGATCACGCCCGAACTCGGCATGCAGCGGCTCGTCGGCACCGAGACCACCGTCGAGGGCGGCCGCACGGTTGCCCTCACACTGCCGCAACCCGCCTCGAAACTGGACTACTACCGCGACGTCGCCGTCCTGGCCTACCCCACTCCCGCCGCGCTGGCCGGCGAGGTCCTGCCCGTGCCGCAGCGCGCGAGTTTCCCCGCCGGCGTCGATCTCACCACGGTCTTCGATGCCGCCAACGGCGCCCGCGTCCGCCTCGCTCCACCCGCCAACCACGCGCCCGTCCTGATCCAGCTCGACTACGGCGCCGCCGTCACGCTCCGCAGCCTCACCTACTCGCTCCGCCCCAACGCCAAGGCCCTCGTCATCGCCACGCAGGTGCCTACGTCCTGGGCCGACGATTTCTACGGCGAGAACATGCGGCTGAACCCGCCCATCGGCGAACTCGAGGCCAGCACGGACGGGGCGTCCTGGCAGCGCGTGTGCCAGTTGCCGGCGATCGGCTACCAGCACGATTCCTGGACCCAGCAGACCGTCGCCTTCCCGGCCACCACCGCCCGCTACTTCCGGCTCAACCTCCACGACTGGGGCCGCAACGAACGGGCCAAGGACGACGACCTCCTGCTCGCCCGCGTCTCACTCAGTTCCGTCGCCCGCGTGGATCACTGGGAATCGAAGTCCGGGAACGTCGCCGACTTCGCCGCCGCGGATCGCACCCCAGACTACGCTCCCGCCGAGACCCTCGACCCGACTCGCGTCGTCGACCTCACCAGCCGGCTCGCGCCCGACGGCAAACTCTCCTGGGACGCGCCGCCGGGCCGCTGGACCATCTTCCGCCTGGGTCACACGCCCACCGGCGCGAAGACGAAACACGGTCGTCCCGAGTCCGCCGGCCTCGAATGCGACAAGTTGAGCGCCGCCGCCGCCCGCGTGCAGTTCGAACACTATGTCGGCGTCATTCTGCGCGAAATCCAGGCCGTGCCGGGCGCCCGGCTGGCGAGCGTCACCATGGACAGCAACGAACACGGCGCGCAGAACTGGACGGCCGACTTCGCCGCGCAATTCGAGCGACGCCGCGGGTACCCGATCACCCGATACCTGCCCGCCATGCTCGGCCGTGTCGTCGGTTCGCGCGCGGAGTCGGACCGATTCCTCCACGATGTCCGCCGTACGATCGCCGACCTGATGAGCGACGAATATTTCGGCGGCTTCCAGCGCCTCTGCCACGAGCACGGCCTCACGCTCATCGCCCAGGCGCCCGGGATCGCGACCTGCCTGCCGAGCGACAATTTCCAGGCCAAGGGCCGCACCGACACCCCGATGGGCGAGTTCTGGATGACACAGAGCGACGGCACCATCGACTGCAAGGAAGCCGCCAGCGCCGCCCACCTCTACGGGTTGCCTGTCGCCGCCGCCGAGGCCTTCACCGGCAGCCGCGCCGAGGTGCACCCCGCGATGATGAAGCCCTTCGCCGACGCCGCGCTCGCGCTCGGCATTAACCGCTTTGTCGTCCTCGCGTACGTGCACCAGCCGTGGGACGACCGGAAGCCCGGCGTGACCGAGCCGCGTTTCTACCTGCCGTACCAGCGGCATAACACGTGGTGGGAGGACAGCGCCGGCTTCTGGGCCACGCTCACGCGTTCGGCCTCCGTCCTGCGCCAGGGCCTGCCGGTGAGCGACGTCCTGTATCATCTCGGCAGCGACACGCCCGCCAAGATCGCCACCTGGCGCATGCGTCCCGCGCCGCCCGACGGCTACGACTACGACGTCTGCACCGATGACGCGCTCATTCGCCGCACGTCGGTCCGCGATGGACGCATCGTCCTCCCCGATGGCATGAGCTACACGTTGCTCGTGCTGGCGGGCGGCGACCGGCTCAGCCTCGCCGCCGCCCGCCATCTGAAAGCGCTCGTCGTCGCCGGCGCGGTCGTGCTCGGCCCGACCAAACCCGTCGGTTCGCCCAGTCTCGGCGACGCCGCCGCCGGCGATGCGGAAGTGCGCCGGATCGCCGACGAACTCTGGGGCGCCGGTCCACTCGCGACCCGCGGCGTGCGCCAGACGGGCGCCGGCCGCGTGTGCTGGGGACAGTCTCCCGCCGCGGTGCTCGCCGCTCTCGGCGTGCCCCGCGACTTCGACGCCGGCGGGACCGACCGGCTCGACGTGCTCCACGCGCATCGGCGGACCACCGACCGCGAGATCTACTTTATCGCGAACCACCGCGCGCAGCCGCGGCACGTGACCGCCACCTTCCGCGTGCGCGGCCGCACGCCGCAGCTCTGGCATCCTGAGACCGGCGCGATCACTTCCCCCGCGGCATGGCGGCCGACCGCCGACGGCCGCACCGAGGTGAACCTGCCGCTGGAAGCGCACGCATCGGTTTTCGTTGTGTTCGGCCCCACGACCGGCATCGCGCCGGCAGCGGTCGCGCCTGCTCAACTCGTCGCCGAGCGTCCCGTGCTCCAGACGCTCACCGGTCCCTGGCAGGTCTCCTTTGCGTCCGCCTGGGGCGGCCCCGCCGAAACCTCCTTCGCCGAGCTGGCGCCCTGGAACGCCACCGCCGATCCCGGAATCCGCCACTACTCCGGCGCGGCCGTGTATCGAAAGTCTTTTGACGCGCCCGCCACCGCCGCCGGCCGCCGCGTGCTCCTCGATCTCGGCGACGTGGCCGTCCTCGCCTCGGTCAAGCTCAACGGCCGCGATCTCGGCACGGTGTGGAAGGCTCCGTTCGCCGTCGACGCGACCGCCGCCCTGCAATCTGGTCGCAACGAACTCGAAGTCCGCGTCGTAAACACCTGGGTCAACCGGCTGATCGCCGACGCGGGCCTCCCCGCGAACCAGCGCCTCACCTGGACGACCGACAATCCGTACCGCCCGACCGACTCCCTCGTCCCCTCCGGCCTCCTCGGCCCCGTCCGTCTGCGCCTAGGCGACAAGAGGGATTGAGGGCGCCCCCGTCACTGCCTCGTCACTTTCACTCTCACTCTCACTTTCACTCCGAAGGTCGTTCTCGTTCTCGCCGGTTTTCGCCTCCGCGAAACCCGAAGTGTCTTCCGTCTTCCGGCTTCTGGCCTCCGGCTTCAGCCTTTCAGCTCTTCAGTCCTTCAGCCCTTTTTCTTCGCGCAGCATCATCTCGCCGACCGCGCGGTGCACTGCGGTCGAGGGATGGGCGTCGTAATAGAAGTAGTATGTCGCGGGATCACCCTTCTCCACCGGCTTGACGCCGATGCTTGCGCGGCCCGCGCAGGAGTCGGTCGTGTTGAGAATTCCGTAGGCCCGCGGGTTATCCATCACGGCGTCGAAGTACTCGCCCCAGTGGCTGAGCTCGATCGTGGCCCCTTCCAGGCGGAGCGAGGTCGGGATGCCCGCAATCGCGGGGTTCAGCCGGCGCGCCGTCACCGCGAATCCAGCGATCTTCGTCGGAAGCAGCGCCACGCGGAAGTGCCGGGCTCCGGCCGCGTAGAGCAGTCGGATCTCATTGCGCAGGTTCGCCACCGAGGTCTCCGTCGGCACCCGCACGTCGTTCAGCCCGGCGGCGATGAAGAAGAGTGTGTGCGCCGGGTCGAATTTCACTTCGCCCGCGTGCACGCGCTCCGCGAAGTCCTCCACCTGCGTCCACACGCCGCGGCCCATCACCGCCGGCCCGAGCTTCGCGCCCTCGTCTGCTCCCGTGCGCGCTCCGCTCACCGCAAAGTTCAACCCCTTCCCGGCCCGGTCGGCGTCCCGCGCATGCGTGAACGGAATGCCCAGCCCGCGCGCCAGGTACACCACGGCCGTGGGGCCATCCGCGTAGACGAAGCCGGCCCCGCTGTCAGAGTAGCTGTCGCCGAAAACAAACAGCATTTTCCAGGGCTCCGCGCGCAGCGTGGCGCCGGCCAGCGCGACAAGGAGGACGAGCAGACGAACGACGTGACGGCAGGACATGGTCGCGCAAGGAAGCAAAGCTCCGGCGGCGCGGAAACCACAAAGATGTCGGCGCGGCGGCCTGCGGGGCGGCACTGCGTTCGCCCTCGCGCCCGCGATTTCGGACGTGGCACGCCCGAACTGGCGGACCGTCCAGCGGACTTGAACCTTGCTCCTGCCGTGGCACCGGCCGGAGTGGAGGCTTCGGCCCGCCCGATCATGCGCCTCCTCCTCGTCTGTCTTGTCCCGCTCCTCTGCTCCGGCCTTCGCGCCGCCCCGACCGCTCCTGCGGCGCCGGGCTGGAGATTCGATTTCGGACCCGGCCCGGTGGCCGCCGGCTACACCGCCGTGCCTTCGTCGCAGCCGTTCACAGTCGAGACCGGATTCGGTTTCGAGCCGGGCGCCAACATCACCGGCATCGTGCACGAGGGCGGCGATCCGCTGCGCGCCGATGGCCTGCGCGCCGTGCAGCCCTCCCGCTTTTCTGTCGCGGCGCCGGAGGGCACCTACCTCGTCACCGTGACGTTCGGCGACGCCAGCGCAGCCACCAATCTCACCGTCAAGGCTGAGGCCCGCCGACTGATGGTCGAAGCCGCGACCACGGCCCCGGGAGCGTATGCGAGCCGCACCTTCGCGGTCCACGTGCGCAACCGCCGGCTGCCGCCACCGCCGCTGAACGCGCCCGGCGGCACCGAGGTGCTCACGAATGACCGCGAGCGCGGCTCACCGACGTGGGACGACAAGCTCACGCTCGAGTTCGGCGGCCCGGCGGCCAACGTGTGCGCCGTCGAAATCGTGCCCGCTCCCAACCTGCCGACCGTGTTCCTCGCCGGCGATTCCACCGTCACCGACCAGCCCAGCGAACCGGGCGCCAGTTGGGGCCAGATGCTCACGCGTTTCCTCCAGCCCGGCGTCGTCGTCGCCAACTACGCCGAGTCCGGTGAGACGCTTAAGTCCTTCAGCTCCGAGCTGCGGCTCGCGAAACTGCTCAGCCAGATGAAGGCGGGGGACTGGCTGTTCATCCAGTTCGGGCACAACGACGAGAAGCAGCAGTGGCCCCAGACCTACGTCGAGGCCCACACCACCTACAAAGCCTGGCTCAAGGTCTACATCTCCGAAGCGCGCCGGCGTGGTGCCACGCCCGTGCTCGTCACCTCGATGCAGCGCCGCACCTTCGATGCCGCCGGCCGGATCAAGAACACCCACGGCGACTATCCGCAGGCGGTGCGCGAGGTGGCGCAGGAGGAAAACGTGGCCGTCATCGATCTCGATCGCGACAGCGTCCGGCTGTACGAGGCGCTCGGCCCCGAGCGCTCGCCGCAGGCCTTCAGCGCGGGTGGCCGCGACGCCACGCACCACAACAACTACGGCGCGTATCAACTCGCGAAATGCGTGGCGCAGGGCATCCGCGCCGCGCAGCTCCCGCTGGCGGCCTTTATCGTGGAGGACTTTGCCAGTTACGACCCGGCGCATCCCGATCCACTCGAGACCTTCGCTGTTCCCCCCAGCGCCGGCCACAGCGACATTGCTCCCCGCGGGAATTAGGCAGAGGTCAGCAGTCGGACGTCAGATGTCAGAGGGCCGATGGTCAGAAGCTCTGTGCCCTCCTCCGAACTCCGTGCCCTCTGTGACCCGCCCGATCAACCCGTCTTCTCTGTGTCCTCTCTGTCTCCGTGGTTCATTTCAGACCGAACACCTGAGGTCAGAAGCGAGAGACGCCCGCGACCGGAATTTTGGGTGGTATAGCAAGCCGATGTCTCTAAGTGTCAGCGCTTTCGCGTCGGCATGATACCCAGCTTCCTAGTTCGATTCGCGGACCGGCTCGACGCCCCCTATCGGGGCAAGTCGTACTTCATTGCCGTCCGGGCCCGGCTGCTGGCGGGAATCGTGTTGTGCGCGATGACGCTGGTCCCGATCAGCACCGCGAAGAGCATCTGGGAGAACGCGCCATCGCTTGGCATGAGGGTCGCCGTGAACACGGCGATCATGGTCGCTGCCAGCCTCTGCATCTGGAACATCCTCCGCGGCCGCCTCGAGCGTGCCGGCAATCTGTTTGCCGCCGCCCTGGTCAGCACGATCCAGCTCTCCCTGGTCGTAGGCCCCCTGTTTGTGCGCCCGATCTACCCGCTCAGCGTCGGTGTGCAGGCGCTCGCCTACAACCTGGTGACGCTCCTCCTCGCGATCCTCTTCGCCTCCCAGCGCGTCGCCACGCTCGTGTACGCCGCCATGGCCACGGGCCACATCAGCTTCTATCTCCTCGTGCTCCACCACACGCGGTTCGATACGGTGGACCAGTTCTTCTTCGACCGGCTGCTGCGCGACGGTCTCATCACTCTGTCGCTCGAGTTCTGTCTGGGCATCACCGTGGCGCGCATGATCGACGCGGCGCAGTCGCGCAGCGATGCCGCGATCCGGGAGTCCGAGCGCATCAACGACAAGCTGGAGCACCTTGTGGCCGAGCGGACCTATGAGCTGCAGGCCGCCAAGGCGCGCGCCGAAAGCGCCAGCCGCGAGGCCGAAGCCGCCTCCCGGGCCAAGAGCGAGTTCCTGGCCAACATGAGCCACGAGATCCGGACCCCGCTCCATGGCATCATCGCCTCCACCGAGCTGCTCGCCCGCCGCGAGGATCTCGCGCCGGCGGCACGGGAACAGATCCGGCTGATCTCCGACTCCGGCGACCTGCTGCTCAAGCAGCTCACCGACATCCTCGACTTCTCCAAGGTCGAGGCCGGCCAGGTGACCCTGGAGCGGCAGCCATTCGACCTCGGCGCACTCGTGTCCGACACCATCGCCCTGCTCGCCCAGCGCGGCGCGGACGCCGGCGTCGTGCTCTGCCAGAAACGGGACCCCCAACTCCCCCGCGGCTTCCTGGGCGACAGCTACCGCCTCCGCCAGGTGCTGCTCAACCTGGTGTCCAACGCGGTGAAGTTCACCCCTGCGCCCGGGCGCGCCGAGATCGTGGTGACCTCGCGCGGTTGGGAGGGTGACCGGCATTTCGTGCGCTTCGAGGTCCGTGACACCGGCATCGGCATGGACGAAGCGACGCTCGCGCGCGTGTTCGAACGGTTCACGCAAGCCGACTCCTCCACCACGCGGCGTTTCGGCGGGACCGGCCTGGGACTGGCGATCAGCTCGCGGCTCGTGGCGCTCATGGGCGGAAAGCTCGAGGCCCGAAGCACGCCCGGCAAGGGCTCGGTCTTCCATTTCACCCTGTCGCTGCCAGTCGTCGCCGCCCCCGCCCCGGAAGGCCCGCCGTCGCCCGAACGGATCGCGCCGCTGCAGCTCCGCGTGCTCGTGGCCGAGGACAACCCGGTAAACCGGAAGATTATCGAGCAGCAGCTCCGCGCCCTCGGCTGCGCGTACGAGATGGTGGCGGATGGCGCCGCCGCGCTGGCCGCGCTGGCCCGCGGCCCCCTGCCGGACGCCGTGCTCATGGATTGCCACATGCCGAAGGTCGATGGCTGGGAGGCCACGCGCCGGCTGCGCGCCTGGCGGGACTCCGCCGATCCGGCCCAGCGCCGGGCCGCCGGCGTGCGCGTGCTCGCGCTCACTGCCGCCACGCTCCCCGACGAACGCACCCGCTGCCAGGCCGCCGGCATGGATGGTTTTGTCGCCAAGCCCGTGAAGCTCGCCGAACTCCGCGCCGCCCTCACCGTACATACCCCTGCGGCTTCAGCGAGTACAGGGCGGTCCGCCACCGCCGCGTCCCCCCGCAGCGCCACCTGAGCATGGACCTGCGGCCGAGTTCGACCGGGATGCATTACCGCCGCTGAACGCGGCTGGGCGACTGCTATCCCGCCTCGGCGCGCAGCAGCGGCGCCAGCGCACCCAGCGCCCGCAATCCGCCCTCCGCACCGGCCAGCGCCCCGCCGATCTCCGGCTGCCGCGCACAGAACGCCGCCACTTCCGGATCGCTCCAGACGAAGAACGCCGTCGACAGCCCGTCCGACTGCGCCGCCCCCGGGGCCAGCGCCCACGCCCGTGCCTGCCGCCTCGCGGGCCGACCCGTCCGGGGGTCGATCAGGTGCTGGCCCTGGACCGCCGTCCCCGACGCACTCAGCGCCTGCTGCCGTATCCAGATTTCCCGAACCGCGGCGGCTTCGCCCAGGCCAACCCTCCACCCGCGTTCACCCGGCGGAGGTTCCAAGGCCAGCACCGTGCTGCCCCCGGCCACCAGGCAGGCCGCCGTCACGTCCCACTCCCGCAACACGTCCGCCGCCGCGTCGAGCGCAAAGCCTTTGCCGATCGCGCCCAGGTCGAGCCGCAACTCGGCCGCGCGCGAGGTCAACGTGTGATTCACCGGGTCCAGCTGGAACGCCGGGAGCGCGGCGTCCCAGTCGGAGGCCCGCACCGCGGCATAGGCCGGGTCAAACGCCCGCTCGGTCGCGATCGCCAGGTCGGCCGCCACCACCAGGCACGCCATCGCGTCCTCGCCGATCATCACCGTCTTCCCCTCTTCCAGTCCCTGGCACCGCGCGATGTCACTCGACGCCACGAACCGGCTAAATTCGCCCTCCAGCCGGTCCACCTCGCGAAATGCCGCCGCGGCCGCCTGGCGTGCATGCGCCTCCGGCTGCGCCGCCACCGCAATCTCAAAGTGCGTCGCCATCGCCTGGTGCCGAAAGGTCAGCCAGCTCATGGCGTCGCCCCCCGCCGCCCGCGTCCCGTCCCCGAACGCGCGAACCGCGCCCGCCGTTCGCGCCTCAGGCGCCACGCCACCGCCACCAGCGCCACTGCCGGCCGCCACCAGAGCTGGGCCAGCCCGTAATGCGAGGCGCCATGCCGCCGCGCGTGATGGCGCACCGGATACTCCCGCACGCGAAAGCCCGCCGCCACCGCCAGCGCCGGCAGGAAGGTCTGCATCAGGGTGCCCGGCCGCATCACCCCGCCCACCGCCCGCCGGAAAACCCGCAACTGGCAGCCCGCGTCATGCAGCCCGTCGCGCAGCACGCCCCGGCGCACCGCGTTTGCCAGGGCCGACATCGCCCGCCGCAGGCGCGTGTCCTGCCGGTCCACCCGCCAGCCGCAGGCCAGGTCGGCCTCCCCTTTCGCCACGGCGGCCAGCAGGAGCGGAATGTCCTCGGGATCGTCCTGCCCATCGCCGTCCAGCGTCACGATATACCCGCCCGCCGCCGCCTGCAGTCCGACCCAAAGCGCGTGCGCCTGGCCCGACTGACTGGGCAAACGTAGTTCCCGCAAGCCCGCCACCTCGCCGGCAACCGCGGCGATCTCCACCGCCGTCCCGTCCGTGCTGCCGTCGTTGACCACGAGCACCTCGGCCGGCCGGCCGAGGCGCGACAACACCGCCGCCAGCCGTCGCAACAACGGCCGGAGGTTGCCGGCCTCGTTGTACACCGGAATTACGACTGAGATTTCGGGGCTCATGGCGCGCGGACGAACGCCACCAGCAGCACACCGGGCCGCAGCCCGATAAAGCGCTCGCGATATCGGCCATGCAGCCGCGCGCGCACCACGTCCGCCTGCTCCGCCGCGACCAACACCACCGCGCCGTCGCACGCCGCCGGCGGCGCGTTCCAGTAGCCGACGCGCGGCACGCCGCGCAGGTACCACGGGACCGGCCAGTACTCCGGCGCGATCACGCGGATCGGCTCGTCCGGCGCCGCCGCCCGCGCCACGATCCCCCAAGACCGCACTTTCAATACATCGAATCCGCTCTGCACATACGCCCAGGGATTCCTTGAGTCGGCCGGACGCTGGATCGCCACCCGCCACGCGTCGACCGCCAGCGTCACCAGCGCGAGCGCCGCGAGCACGCGCGCGACCAGCGCCCCGCCGCGCCTCCGCGTGATGCCGGCGATCCCGCCGGCCGCGAGCACGGCGAGCGCGGGCAGCACGGATACGAGGTTCCAGGGCGTCTTGTATGGCACGACCGACAGCACCAGCAGCAGGACGAACGCATAGACCGCGTTCCCGCGGAGCCAGGCCGAGCGCTCGACCCAGCCGCGCGCCGCACCCAGCAGGGCCAGCAGGAGCAACACGGTCTGTCCCCACCCGGGCCCGCCCGACGCGGCCGTCGTGAGGAGCTGCAGATAGTACCACCACGGTTTCTCGTGTCCGGTCATGCCGACCGCGCGCTGCCCCCCGAGCCACGGCGCCAGCAGCGCATCGCGCAACCCGGCGGGATTCCCGCCGAACGAGGAATAAAAGGCGGCGGCAACCGCCGCCGCACAAACGAGCGCCAGGAGCACGTCGCGTCCGGGCCGCTGCGCTGCCGGCCGCGCCGGGCGAGCTGCCACCCCGGCCACCACCAGCGCCGCGACCAATAGCAGCGCCGACTCCTTCGTGGCCAGCATCAGGCCCAGCGCCCCGCCCGCCCCGGCCGCCCAGGCCGCGCGTCCCGTGCGCCACCAGCGCTGCGCCAGGGCCACCGCCAGCAGCGTAAACGCCAGCAGCAGCGTTTCCTGGATGTAGCAGCGCGCGTAGTACACCGCGGGCGGCGAGAGCGCGAGGAACGCCGCCGCAAGCCAGCGTGCTCCGTATGCTTCCACCGGGCCGAGGACCGCGAGGAGCAAGACCGCGGCCACGCCCCACAGCGCCGGCCCCAGCCGCAAGGTGGTCTCGCTCAACTCCGCCAGCGTGCGCTCACCGCGCACCCACGCCAGCGGCAGCGCGGCATAATAGAGCGTCGGACCGTGATGGTCCCGCGGATCGAAAGCGTAGGCGCCGTCCTCAAGCAGCCGACCGGTCTTCAGCGCCTGGTTGGCCTCATCCGCATGCATCGGCCGGCGCGACAACTCCCAGACGCGCGGGCCGAGCGCCAGGAGCAGCAAGGTGACAAAGGCGGCGAGGCGGAGGGAGGACATGCGCGACGGCGGGAGGACCTCGGCCCGCGGGGAGAACCGCGGCGGCGATCCGCCGGGTTACTTCTCGGGCGTGCCGAAGACCTCGACCTCGCAGTACTCGTTCAGGTCGTTCGAGGTGTTGCCGTTGCTGTAGAGCCGCACGTAGCGGCCCTTCGCTCCCTGCGCATCGATCAGCCGGCCTTCGTTGGTCTCGATGTACGCCGGATCGGAGCCTTTGCCCATGCGGGCCGAGTTGTCGTCATCGTTATTGAAGACGGTGTGCACGCCGCGTTTGAAGGCAGGGTCGTCCGACACCTGCACGATCACATCGTGGTACACGCGCGCCTCGGAGTGAAAATGCCAGACCGCGATCGCCGCCACGCGGGCCGGCGCGCCCAAGTCGATCTGCACCCACTGCAGGCCCGGCCCGAATTCCACGCACTCACCGTCGGCGCCGCTCTTGTTGCCATCGGTGACCTGTCTGGCCTCGCCCATGATCGGCGCCTCATCGCTGCTCGTCACCGGCCGCTTGCGGGAGAGCAGTTTCGTGCCCACCGGCACCATGAGATCGGGCCGCTTGCCCGGCGTGGGCTTCTCCAGCTGCGGCAATTGCACCGGCACCGGCGTGCCCACGAACAGCGGCGGCGGCAGCTCCACCTTCAGCGGCACCTTCTCCTCGGCGCACGCGGCACCGGGAGCCAGGGCGGCGAGGGCGATTGCAGCCAACGAAAGGGAGACGATCGGAGTGGAGCGCAGGTTCGACATGATGAAGGCGAGACGCAGCCGACCGTCAGGCGGATGCGGGCGGAGTTGCCGGGCCCGGCAGCGAAGGCGTCACGAGGAAATCCTCCGGCCGCAACGTGAGCATGCGGCGCGCGGCGACCGCGTCGTTGACGCTGAGCACCGTCACCGCGGTCGCGAAGGCGGACTCCGCCGGGCACGCCAGCGGCGTTCCCTCGCGGATCGCCGCGAAAAAGTTCTCGAGGTGCGGCTGGTGAATCGGCTGGTCGAGTCTGACGGGCAAGTCCCAGGCGGCCAGCGCCGCGGTCTCGCGCACATCCAGCACCGACTTCCGCGGCGCCGGGAGCGCAAACGCCGGCCGCGGCTTTTCCCAGGGATACCGGGCGACCGCCTGGCCCGACCCGCGGCGCGCGACCAGGCCTTTCGCCACCAGCGGATCCCAGTCGGGGGCATGCGCCTCGCGGTACACCGCCGTGTTGGCGGGGTCCTCCGAAATCTTGAGCGCGCCCTGGTCCCCCATGAAGTACTCGTGATAGCCCCCGCCCGCGCTCGTGGTGGTAGACACCTGATACGTCGCGCGCACGACGCCGTCAGCCGTCGGAAACTCGTAGATGGCGACCACGTTGTCGTACCACTCGTGATTGCGGTAGTAGTCGGCGCCGCCGCCCGCGAGGACCGAGCTCGGATTCGCCCCGAGCATCCAGTTGAAGATGTCGATCTGATGCGCGCCGAGGTCGGAGATCGGGCCGCCGGAATAGCGCCGGAACCAGCGCCAGTTCAGAAACTCGTGCAGGTTCGCATAGCCGTAACGCTGCAGCGTCGCCTCGGGCACGGCCTGCGTGGCCGGCACGGCGAAGTCCGCCGCCACCGCCCGATTCCACTGCGCCGTCGCCTGCGTGATCCGGCCGAACAGCCGCGCCTCCCGGACCAACCGGTCGCGCGCGTGCCGGTACCGCGGGTTGCTGCGCCGCTGGTGCCCGATCTGCAGGAGTTTTCCGGTCTCGCGCGCCGTCAGGACCATCGAGCGCGCCGCCTCGACCGTGTGCGCCATCAGCTTCTCGCAGTACACGTGCTTGCCCGCGCGGAGGCCGGCGTTCGTGTGTTCCGCGTGCACGAAGTCCGGCGTGGCCACGAGCACCGCATCCAGGTCCCTCACCGTCGCGAGCATCTCCGCGTGGTTCTCAAACCCGGTCACGTCATGGCCGAACTTGCCCAGCAGCCGCTCCGCCCGCACCCGGTTGCGCGGCCAGATGTCGCACACCGCCCGAAACCGCACGCCCGGGATCCGCAACGCGGCGTTCAGCAGCACCCGGCCCTGCAGGCCGCAGCCCACCAGCGCGACGTTGACCGTCGCGGGGCCGCCGACGGCCGCCCGCGCCACGTGCGGCGCCGCCAGGATCACCGTCCCCAGCTTCGCCGAAGTGCTCAGAAAGTGCCGCCGGGTGCACCCGGGGCCGGAGGGAGGCGTCGAAGCGGACATCGCGGCGCCAGGGTTAGGATCGGTTCGTCGGCCACAGCGCGAACCGCTCGTGGCGTACCAGCACCAGCGCCCCCGCGATCAGGCCGATGTGAATGGCCAGCCAGGCCACGCCCTCGGCCTCCTGCACCGCCATCAGTCCGAAGGCGAGCGAGAGGTAGACCGCCCCCGCGAGCATCAGCGCCAGCCGCGACTTGATCCCGAGCAGCAGCATGCCGCCGACGACCAGCAGTCCGTAGCCGAGCGCCAGCGCGTATCCCCGCGTCAACCACAGCGGCAGGAACGACGCGTTGGTGATGCCCTGGGCCAGGTGCGCCGCGTTCTGCGCGTAGTTGCCCAGGCCGTACGTACCCTGGTTCTCGAACTTCTCCACGCCCGACAGCAGCGTGCGCAGGCCCAGGAAGAGCCGCAGCAGGAGGAAGGCGGCCGCGTATTCGCACCCCGGCCGGGCGCCGGGAGTCGGGGCGGGAGCATCATCGGGGTTCATGCAGGGGAGATTCAGCCTCCGAGCGTGTCGCCTCCGCCGCCGCAGCGCCATGGATTTTTTACGCACCGCCCCGGCGCCAAAAGTGTCACGTAATACGTGACACTCTCACCCTCGTACCCGGCCGTCAGTGTCACGCAATACGTGACACTTTTCCGCACGCCTCCCTCGGGCGCCCCGCGAAACTGTCACGTATTGCGTGACAGTTTCGTGGCGAGCGCGCGGGGCCGGAGTGTCACGTAACACGTGACACCGGCGGAGGACGTCGCGATGGTGGCGGGCATGCGGCGATTGAACCTATTTCCCCTGCTGCTTGCGTTGCTGACGCTCGGCGTGACCCCGGGGCGCGCGGCGGACTTTTCCTTTGCCTGGCTCACCGACACGCACGTCGGGGGGCGCACGGGCGCGGAGGATCTCGCCGCCGCCGTGCGCGACATCAACGCGATGCCCGACCTCGCATTCGTGATCGTGTCAGGTGACGTGACCGATCTGGGCACGCTCGCGGAGCTCACGCGTGCCCGGGAGATCCTCGGCGGGCTGCGCGTGCCGCTGCACATCATCCCCGGCAACCACGACTGCAAATGGTCGGAGTCGGGTGCGACCGATTTCCCGCGCGTATTCGGCGCGGACCGGTTCGCGTTCACGCATGCGGGCATCCGCTTCATCGGGCTGCACGAGGGACCGGTGTTGCGGATGGGCAACGGGCACTTCGCGCCGCAGGACTTGCGTTGGCTGGACGAGACGCTCGCGCGCGATGCCGCCAAAGGAGAGCCGGTGGTCTTCGTCACGCATTACCCGCTCGATCCCGACATCACCAACTGGTTTGAGGTGCTCGACCGCCTCAAGCGCGTGAACACGCAGGCGGCGCTCTTTGGCCACGGCCACGCCAACCGCGTCTTCGACCACGAGGGCGTGCCGGGCGTGATGGCGCGCTCGAATCTCCGCGCCACGGCACCCGTCGGCGCGTTCACGATTGTCCGCGTATCCGCGGACCGGATGACATTCGCGGTGCACCCGCACGGCGGCGCCACCGCCGCGCCTTGGCACGAGGTCGCATTACGCGACCGGCGGGCGGAGTTCGCAGGCGCGCCGCAGACGCCGCGGCCGCGCTTCGGCTTCGCCCAAAACTACCCGCCCTTGCGCCGCCGCTGGCAGCAGGATACCGGCTGGACCATCGTGTCCTCGCCCGTGGTGTGGCGCGACCACGCGATCATCGGTGACGCCTCGGGGGCGGTGCGCAGCTTCGCGCTCGCCGATGGCGCACCCGCCTGGACGTTCCAGACCGGCGGCGCGGTGCACTCCACGCCGTGCGTGGCCGGCGACACCGTGGTCGTCGCCTCGACCGACGGCAGCGTTTACGCGCTCAAGGCCGCCGACGGCACCGTCCGCTGGCAGTTCAAGACCGCGCGACCGATCGTCGCGTGTCCGCAGGTGGCGGACGACGTGGTCTATATCGGCTCGAGCGAAGGGCGCTTCCGGGCGCTCGGGCTCGCCGACGGCAAGCTGCGCTGGGAGCACGCCGGGGGGCAGGGTTACATCGAAACTCGCCCCCTGATCCACGACGGCCGCGTGTACTTCGGCGCCTGGGATCGGACCTTCTATGCGTTGGACGCGAAGACGGGGGCCGAGGCGTGGACGTGGAAAGTCGCGCGCGAGAGCCGCTTCTATTCGCCTGCCGCGTGCTGGCCGGTCGCGGCCGAGGGCAAGGTCTTCATCGTCAATCCCGAGCAGAAGGTCATCGCGCTGGACGCCCGCACCGGCGCCGAGGTGTGGCAGGTGAAGGAGCCGTACTCCGCGCGCGAGTCGATCGGGATCTCCGCTGACGGGCAGCGCGTGTACGTCGGCGCGATGCGCCAGTTCATCCGCGCCTATCGCACCGCCTCCGCCAAGCCGGAACTCGTGTGGGAAACCGACGCCGAGTACGGCGCCGACTTCAACACGGCAATGCTCACCGAGCGCGACGACACCGTGTACTACGGCACCAAGACGGGAATCCTGCTCGCGCTCGACGCGAAGACGGGCGCGATCCGCTGGAAGTACCGGCTCGCCGTCGCCGCGCTGAACACGCCCTGCCCCCTGGCCAACGGTGCAGTCCTCCTCACCGACCAAGCCGGTCACGTTGCGGTCATAGAGCCCCGCTGACGTCTTTCTCTTACTCCTACTCTTTCTCTTTCTCTCGAAGGATTGAGGGTCCGGTCCCGTTCTAGCTCTCGGCACAGAGCGCACGGAGGCCGGAGGAGGGACACGGAGGAGAATCAGCCATACGGGGCTGCGCTCCGTGCCCTCCTCCGAGCTCGGTGATCTCAGTGTCCTGCCCGTCTCGCCCGGTCTCCACTATGCCGTCGGGGTCTCTCTGGTTCACATCTCACGGCTACCGGCCGCGACAGAGCGTCGTGCCGGCTCACGATCATCCTGTCTGAACCATCCCTTGCCTCTGTTGCCTCCTGTAAGGCGGCTCGGGGGCCTGGAATTCCGACGCTACGCGGAGGGCGGCTCCCCAAGTTCCGGTCCGGGAGGGAGCGGTTCAGCTGAAGCTTCGCTCACCGCCGGCGGAGGTTCCTGTGGCTGCTGCGGCGCCATCGACGCCGGCGGCTCGGGCGGTGGCGTTGGTGCCGGACCGTTGCGCGGGGGCAGGTCGAGCCGGACGCGGTTCGTTTCCGGATCGACGATCAGTTTCGCGCGGTAGGTCTTGCCGCTCTTCGAAACCAGCCCGTCGACCGTGAGAATCGTCCCACTGTCCCAGCCCTGCAGGATCGGCACGTAGTCCGCCGCGGTGAACGTCCGTCCAAAGGCCTGCTTGTAGAGCCGCACCTGCGGCCAGCCGGGCGCGATGAAGTAGTTGCCGTGGTCGAAGAAGAGCTTGCCGGACTTCGGACACTTCACGCCCTTCACCTTCGTCGGCTCCGGCAGGATCAGGCACAGCTTCTTGCCCTCGGGATCGATGCCGATGTCAGCCTCGTACTCGCGCCCGGTGCCGGACTTGAGGCCGGTGCCATGATACGGCTTGCCGCCGTGCACCGCGGTGAGCAGCGCGACGTACTCCGTCACGGGAAACTCCCGTCCGAAGGCCCGCTTCCACAGCCGCAGGCCGGGCCAGCCTGGCGCCTCGTAGAACGGCCCGCGATCGAGCAAGGGTTGCCCTGACTTTGGGCAGAGCGCGTCGGCCACGGGCGTGCCGTCGGTGATCGGCACCGACTCGCCAACGTCGAGCACCCGCTGCGAGCTGCGGATGAAGGCGTCTTTCATCACGAGAATTTTCTCCAGGAGCGCGTCGAGGAACTGCACGCGGTTCATCGCGGCGGTCCCCTGCTCCATCTGCTTCAGCGTCAGCTCCCATTCGGCGGTGAGCTTGGCGGAGAGGAACTCCGGGATGCGCTTGCCCAGTTCGCGGATCAGGAGCCGGCCGTTCTCGGTGGTGACGATGTTCTTGCCCTGCCGCTCAAGGAAGCCGCGCTCGACGAGCGTGTCGATGATGTTGGCGCGCGTGGCGGGGGTGCCAATGCCCTTGTCCTTCAGGATGTCGATCATCGCCTCCTGCTGCTCGGGGTCGTCGGTCTCGAACGACTCGCCGGCGTAAAGCATCGCGTCGAGCAGCGTGTCGTCGCGGTAGGGCTCGGGTGGATTCGTCTGGCTCTGGCGCAACTGTACCTCGGCGAGGTGCGCCACGCCGCCCTCGATGGGCCGCAGGGGCGGCTTGCGCTCCTTGCGGTTGTCGGGGCGTTCCCAGCGCTGGTAGCCGGGATAATCGAGCTCCTCGCGCGCAATTTTGAACACCGCGGGGGCGTACGGGCCAGACGCGTCCTTCTGCGTGTACACGCGCGTCACGACGTTGGCGCGGGACGGCTCGTCGAGCGCCATGAGCGTGGCCTTGAGCACCGCGAGGAAGACGAAGCGCTCGTCGGGCGTGAGTTCGCTGATGCTGTGGGTCTTGCCCGTGGGAACGATGCCGTAGTGGTCGGTGATCTTGCTGTCGTCGAACGCCCGCGACTTCTCCGCGATCGCCGCCGGCATCATCTCCTGCGTGCACAGGTGCAGCGCGGGCTGCGTGGCCTTGAGATGGCCGAGCACGGCGGTGAGGTCCTCGTGCAACCGGCCCTTGAGCTTCGTCGGCAGGTGGCGGCTGTCGGTTCGCGGGTAACTCAGGAGCTTGCGTGCCTCGTAGAGCGACTGGAGCACCTCGAGCGTCTGCGTGCCGGTGAGCCCGCGCTGTTTGGCGCAGAGTTTCTGGACCTCCTGCAGGTTGAACGGCAGCGGCGGCTTGCTCGTGCGGACCGACTTCTTTTCGGCCACGTCGTACGCATCAGGCGCCCGCGCGGCGGCCGCGAAGGTCTCCGCCTTGGCTTTGTGCCAGAACACCTTCTTCTCGCGCTCGGTGTTAACCTCCGGCGCGCCGAGCAGCTTCGGCCGGTCGGGCGAGGCGGCGTAGGCATCGAGGTCGGCTTTGGCCTCGAGCCCGTCGAACACCCCATACGCCTCCCAGAACGGCTGCGGCTTGAAGTTCGCGATCAGCCGGTCGCGCGTATCGACGAGCGCCAGCGTGGGTGTCTGCACGCGGCCGACGCTCCAGACCTTCCATTTGCCGTGGCCGCGCGGGAGGGTCTTCTGCGCGAGCACGGTGATGTTCATGCCGACGAGCCAGTCGGCCTCGTCGCGCGTGAACCCTGCCTGGCCGAGGCCGTTCTTGCTCGCGGACGGCATCCGGGTGGCGAACGCCTCGCGCAGGCCCTCCTCGGTCGTCTCCTGGGCCCAGACGCGCGAGTACCTGCTGTCCGCCCGCGCGCCGCAGCCGCGCATGATCTTGCGGAAAATCACCTCGCCCTCCCGCCCGGCGTCGCACGCGTTGACGATTTCCTCGCCGTGGTGCTGCGCGATCTGCGTGCGAAGGATCTGGAGGTAACGCGCGCCGTCCTCGCGCTCGATCTGCTGGAAGGCCCATTTCCCCGCCGGTCCCGGGGTGGGCAGGATCGGAATGTCGTGCACGTTCCAGCGGCCGTACTTCGGATCGTAGAACTCCGGGGGCGCGAGCTCGAACAGGTGGCCGCGACCGCTGACGACGGACACCTCCTCGCCCGTGGGCAACTTGCCCCGGTGGGGTCCGATGCCCTCGAATTTGCCGCCCAGCAGCGCCGCCGCGAGGCTGCGCGCCACGTCGGGCTTTTCGGCAACGAGGAGGATCTTTGGCATGGACGCCCGATGGTGCGACCGGGTCGGCCAAAGTCTAGGTTTTCGGCGGCGGAAATCTGCCCCCGCGGTGCGACCGCCGTCGTCGCGTGCGCGAGACCCCTAAGAACATTACGCGCCGGCCGTTAACCTGGATTGCCACCCGTCAACGCCGCGAAATACTGCGCCCACCTGTCTCCCCTGCGACTTTCCGCCCAACCCGCTGTCGCAATCCACCTCACTTTTCTGCCATGCACCTGCGTTCCCCCGCTTTTGCCGCCGTCCTGCTCGCCCTGACTCTCCTTCCCGCCGCCCAGGCGGCGTCGTCCAAGCCCGCACCGAGGTTCAAGCCGGCACCCGTCACAGCGCCTGTTTCCGCCCCCGCGGTCGAGGCTGATCCCACCTCCCCCGAGTGGAAGGCTGTGAAGGAAGCCATCGACGCGCGCCTGCCGCAAACCGCGATCGAGCGGCTCGAGCCCATCATCGCCCGCGCCACCGCCGCCAAGGCCTGGCCTGAGGCCATCCGCGCGCTGGCGCAGAAGATCGCGCTCCAAAGTGCGATTCAGGGCGACAAACCCGAGGAGCATATCACCCGGCTGCAAGCGGCCGTCGCCACCGCGCCGATGGAGATGAAGCCCGTGCTCGAGACCCTCCTCGCGCATCGGTACTGGCAATACTTCCAGCAGAACCGCTGGCGCTTCATGCAACGCACCCGGACGGCGGTATCGCCGGGGTCGGACCTCAACACCTGGGACCTCGCGCGGATTCTGGAGGAGATCGACCGGCATTTTCAGGCGGCGCTCGCCGATGCGCCAACGCTCCAGGCCACGCCCATCGCGACCTATAACGAGTTGCTCGCGCCGGCGCTCACGCCCGATGCGTACCGCCCCACGCTGTTCGACTTTCTCGCTCACGAGGCGCTCAGCTTCTATCAGGCCGGCGAACAGCCGCCCACTGCCGCGGAGGCAGGCTTTACGGTCGAGGCCGCCGGTCCCGTCTTCGATGACCCCGCCGCGTTTCTCGGCTGGAAACTCCCGGCGGGCGACGCGAGCGCGCCCCAGCTCAAGGCGCTCGACCTGCTGCAGCAGCTGCTGCGTTTCCATGAACGCGACGCGGACCGCTCGGCGTTCTTCGACGCCGACCTCGCACGGCTCACGTACGGCCGAAACGCCGCCGTCGGGGAGGACAAGGACGCCCGTTACGAGGCGGCGATGCAGGCTTTCATTAGCCGCACGTCCGCCCATGAGATCTCGCGGCTGGCCGAGGCGGAGTTGGGAAAGTTCCTGAAGAACAACGACCGACTCGCCGACGCGCACACGGTCGTCACGCGCAACGAGCGCGCGTTCCCCAATAGCCCCGGCGCCGCGATGTGCCGCAACGTGCGCCGCGAGATCGAGGCGCCCTGGATCCAGACCGACACCGAGCAGGTATGGAACGCACCTTGGCCCACGGTGAACGTCACGTACCGCAATCTCCAGAAGGTCTATTTCCGCGCGATACCCATCCGATTCTCCAACTACCTCGGTCAGGCCCGCTGGAATTTCGGCAACGTCAGCGAGGAACAGCTCCAGCAACTCACGCCTGCCGGCGAGGTGGTGCAGTGGTCCGCCGACCTGCCGCCCACGCCCGACTTCACCAACCGCACCGAGCGGCTCACGCCGCCCACACTCAAGCCCGGGTTTTACCTCCTCGCCTCGAGCACCAACGGTTCGCTCTCCCCGGGCGAGAACCACGTCAGCGCCACGCCCTTCTGGGTCAGCGACCTCGCGCTCGTCCTACGCAACGGCGAAAAGGAAGCGGGCGGCTTCGTCCTGCGCGCGGACACCGGCGAGCCTGTCGCCGGCGCGGTCATTCACCGTTGGTTGATGGGCAACGACGGCATCTACGAACCGCTGCCCGACCTGACCACGAACACGGACGGCCGCTTCACTTTGGACGGTCGCGATCGCCCTGTCGTCGTGGTGGCTGAGTCCGGCGGACACGCGGTGTCCTCGCTGCACCCGATCTACACCGGCCGCAATCGCGACCGCGCTGATCGCCGCGCTACGCTGCAGACGCTCTTTTTCACCGACCGCGCGATCTACCGCCCCGGGCAGACGATCCACTACAAGGGCATCTGCCTCGAGGCCGCCCCGGCCGACGCCAACTACGCCGCGCTCCCCGACGAACGCGTCGAGGTGGTGCTCCGCGACGCCAATGGTGAGGAGATCAGCACCGCCCAACACCGGACCAATGAGTACGGTTCCTTCAGCGGCACCTTCACCGCACCATCCGGCCGGCGCACCGGGAATATGACTCTCGCCGTACACCGCGGGCCCAATGGCGCCACGTCGATCAGCGTCGAAGAGTACAAGCGCCCGCAATTCGAGGTGGCGCTGCAGGCGCCGGCCGAAGCCGCGAAGCTGGACGCGCCGGTCCATCTCACCGGCAAGGCCACGGCCTACACCGGCGCCCCAATCGGCGGCGCAAAGGTCAAATGGCGCGTCGAGCGCCGCGTGCAGATGCCGCTGTGGTGCTGGTGGTGGCAGCCGCCGGAAGCCAAGGCCATCGCGCACGGCACGGCCGCCACGGAGAACGACGGCACGTTCAAGATCGAGTTCACCGCCGCGGCCGACCGCAGCGTCGCCCGCAAGCTCGAGCCCGTCTTCGTGTATTCGGTTCACGCGGATGTCACCGACGTCTCCGGCGAGACGCGCTCCACGCGACGGGCAGTTCGGGCCGGATATACCGCGCTCCGGGCCACGGTCACCGCCGAAGACTGGCAGACGCCGGGGCAGCCGGTGAAGCTCACGGTCACGACCGAATCGCTCGACGGCGACCCGCAGCCCGCCCGCGGCACGGTGCGCCTTCGCGCGCTGAAACAGCCAGACCACGTGCAGCGCGCCGCGCTGAACGCATCGCGGCCGTGGTTCCGGTTCGGCCCGGAGGAGCCGCCCTTCGATCCGATGAAGCCCGACAGCTGGGCGGCAGGCGAGGTGATGCAGGAGCTGCCGTTCGCCACCGACGCCAAGGGCAAGGTGGAGCTCACCGCGAAACTCCCGGCCGGCATCTACCGCGCGGACCTCGAGACGAAGGACCGCTTCGAGCAACCAGTGACCGGCCGCCACACCGTCGAGGTGATCGACCCGGAGAGCTCGCGCTACGGCGTGAAGCAGCCGGACTTCCTCGCCGCGCCGACGTGGTCGGTCGAACCGGGGCAGACCTTCACGGCGATCTGGGGAACCGGATACGACACCGGCCGCGCCTTCGTGGAGCTCGAGTGCGCCGGCAAGTTGCTGCGCAGTTACTGGACGACGGCGGGCCGCACGCAGCAGAAGATCGAGCTCCCGGTGACCGAGGACATGCGCGGCGGCGTCGCCCTGCGCGTCATGTTCGTGCGCGAGAATCGCGTCTACGCGCACCAGGAGATCGTGCAGGTCCCGTGGTCCGACCGGCAGCTCAACGTGAAGTGGGAACGGTTCCGCTCGAAGCTGCTGCCGGGCGAGAAGGAGACGTGGACCGCGATCGTCACCGGGCCCGACGCGAAACGAACCGCGGCGGAAATGGTCGCGGCGCTCTACGACGCCTCGCTCGACCAGTACCGGCTGAACTCGTGGCCGGAGCGGTTCCCGGGCTTCCGCCAGCAGTACTCCAGCGTGAGCATGTCGCTGCAGAACCAGATCACGTTGCTCAACATGATCCACGGCTTCCCATCTCCGCGGGAACAGGACGCGCGCTGGCGCTACCGGGCCT
This sequence comes from Opitutus sp. ER46, assembly GCF_003054705.1. NCBI lineage: Bacteria > Pseudomonadati > Verrucomicrobiota > Opitutia > Opitutales > Opitutaceae > Opitutus > Opitutus sp. ER46. The sequence continues at coordinate 207,263 of NZ_QAYX01000021.1, read as the reverse complement.
TCCCGCAAGAGATCCTGCACGGGCCGGAGAATGAGCTTATCACCCTGAACGCATTCTCCGTGGCGAGCGCGGCGGACCGCGGGTACCTGTACGGAACCGCGGCACCAGCGGCCGTGGCGGGGAAGGGCGCCTCGCTCAAGCGAGAGATGAACTCCGTCGGCGCGGTTATCTACGACAGCGCCACGATCGACCGACCCGCCCCCGAGAGTCGCCCCGCCGCGCCGGACCTCGACCAGGTCACCGCGCGCAAGAACCTCCAGGAAACCGCCTTCTTCTTCCCGCACCTGCTCGCCGACGAACACGGCGAGGTGCGGATCGTGTTCACGATGCCCGAGGCGCTCACCCGCTGGCGGTTCCTCGGCTTTGCCCACGACGCGCATCTGCGCTCGGGGTTCCTGACCGACAGCGTCGTCACGGCCAAGGACCTGATGGTACAGCCCAACGCGCCGCGCTTCCTCCGCGAGGGCGACACCGTCGAGTTCAGCGTCAAGGTAACCAACCTCAGCGAGCAGCCGCAGCGCGGGAAGATCCGGCTGACGTTCGCCGACGCCGCCACGTTGCAGTCGGCCGACGCCGCGCTGGGCAACCGCGAGACCGAAAAGTCCTTCGACCTTCCCGCCAAGGAGGCCCGCGCCATCACCTGGCGGATCACCGTGCCCGACGGGCTCGGGTTCCTGACCTACAAGGCGGTCGCGTCGACCGGCGCGCTGAGCGACGGCGAGGAGGGCAACCTGCCCATGCTCAGCCGGCGCGTGCTCGTGACCGAGTCGCTGCCGCTGCCGATCCGCGGCCCGGCTACGCGCGAGTTTACCTTCCCGAAGCTCCTCGCCTCGGGCGGCTCGGACACGCTCCGCCATCAGTCGCTCACGGCGCAGATGACGTCCCAGCCTGCCTGGTACGCCGTCCTGGCCCTGCCCTACCTGATGGAGTACCCGTACGAGTGCAGCGAACAGGTGTTCAACCGTTACTACGCCAACGCGCTCGCGCGGCACATCGCGAAGTCGGATCCGAAGATCCGCCGCGTGTTCGACCTGTGGAAGAACACACCCGCGCTCGACAGCCCGCTCGAGAAGAACGCCGAGCTGAAGTCGGTCGCGCTCGAGGAGACCCCGTGGGTCCGGCAGGCCGCGAAGGAAAGCCAGGCGCGCCGCAACGTGGGCCTGCTCTTCGACGACAACCGGCTCAACGACGAATCCACGCGTACGCTCCAAAAACTCACGGAGCAGCAACTTGGCGAGGGCTTCTGGCCCTGGTTCCCCGGCGGCCAGCCGAGCGAGTTCATCACGCTCTACATTACGACCGGTTTCGGCCGGCTGCGGCACCTCGGGGTGGACGTCGACATCGCCCCGGCGCGCAAGACGCTCGGCGTACTCGACGACGGCCATCGCCGCTTCTACGAAAAGCTCCACGGCACGCGCGACTTCGCCAACTACGTGCCCTCGAGCTACGACGCGCTCTACCTGTACGGACGCAGCTTCTTCCTCGAAGACCAGCCGATCACCGAGCAGAACCGCCCCGCGATCGCCTACTTCCTCGAGCAGGCGCGCAAGCGTTGGACCAAGATCAACTCGCGGCAGACGCTCGCGCACCTCGCGATCGCGCTGCAGCGCTTCGGTGACGCCACGACCGCCCAGGCAATCGTCCGCTCGCTGAAGGAACGCAGCGTCACCAACGAGGAGTTCGGCCGCTTCTGGCGCGACCAGGAAGGCGGCTGGTGGTGGTACCAGGCGCCGATCGAGACCCAGGCGCTGATGATCGAGATGTTCGCCGAGGTCACCCAGGACGCGCAGGCCGTCGAGGATTGCCAGGTGTGGCTCCTGAAACAGAAGCAGACACAGGACTGGCGCACGACGAAGGCCACCGCCGATGCCATCTATGGTCTCCTGCTCCGTGGCGGCGCCTCGCGGCTGGCTAGCGACGCCCGCGTCGAGCTCTCGCTCGGCGGCGAGAAGATCAAACCGGAGAAGGTCGAGGCCGGCACCGGGTTCTACGAGCACCGCTTCACCCCCGCCGAGATCAAGCCCGCCATGGGCCGAATCACGGTGGAAAAGCCCGACCAGGGCGTGAGCTGGGGTGCCGTGCACTGGCAGTACCTTGAGGACATCAGCAAGGTCACGCCGCACGAGGGCACGCCGCTGCGGCTGAAGAAGACGCTCTACGTGAAGGAAAACACCAGCCGCGGTCCGGAACTCAAACCCATCACCGGGCCGCTCGCGGTGGGCGACGAACTCGTCGTCCGGATCGAACTCCGGACCGACCGCGACCTGGAGTTCGTGCACTTGAAGGACCAGCGCGGCAGCGGCACGGAGCCGGTGAACGTGCTCAGCCAGTACAAGTACCAGGATGGGTTCGCGTACTACGAAAGCACGCGAGACACCGCCTCGCACTTCTTCATCGATTACCTGCGCAAGGGCACGTTCGTCTTCGAGTACTCGGTGCGCGTGCAGCTTGCCGGGCGGTACCAGTCCGGCATCGCCGAGATCCAGTGCATGTACGCCCCCGAGTTCAACAGCCACTCGGAGAGCGTGACGCTCGAGGTGAAGTGACGCGGACCACGGTCGAGCGTGAGCGCGGGCGGCGGCCGAATGCGCCGCCGTTCCTACGCTCGCCGGTCCGGCGGCGGACGTGGTGCTACGGCTCGCCCAGGCTCGCTCGTCCGCAGACAAACTCCTCCGCCAGTGGGCCATGCGCGGCTTGCATGGCCGCGAGGCGGTCTGCGCAGTAGGCAGATCCGCTGGCCGCCGGTACACTGGCGGCATGTTCAGCTCCCGCCGCTTCATCCGCAGCCTCCGGCTCGCCGCCCTCGTGATCCTCCTCGCGGGGGTCGCGACGTGGTTCGCCACGGGCCGGCATGTGGGCTGGACGCAGACGAGCCGCGTCACCCTGCGTCAGGATGAGGTTACCGGCATCGAATACCCCTTGCGCGAAGACACCTTCGTGGCCGGCCTCGAAATTCCCGCCGGCGCCGCCGTGGCAGCGTTGGTCCTTGCCGGCGCCAGCCTGCTGCTCCGCCGCCGCCCCACCCACGCCTGATCCGCAACCGTTCTCCTTTCCCATCATGACCACCCGAATCCACCTCCTCGTCGCGGCGTTTGCCGTGGCCGCCGTCTCCGCCTCCGCCGCTCCCCGCGCCTTCGATTTCAAGGACCCGAAGGGCGTGAACAACGTCCAGTTCAAGCTCGACGCTCCCCTGGAGTCGATCAGCGGCACGGGCACCGGCATCAGCGGCACCGTTAGCTTCGATCCCACCAATCCCGGCGCGACCACGGGCCGCATCGTCCTCGACGCCGCGTCGCTCACGGTCGGCAACCCGGTCATGCGCGAGCACCTCCACAGCGACAACTGGCTCGCGGTGGCGAAGCACCCGACGATCACCTTCGAGGCGACCCGCCTCGCGAACGTCCGCCAGAACGGCAACCAGACCCAGGCCGACGTCACCGGCACGCTCACCGTCAAGGGCGTCAGCAAGGAAGTCACCGTGCCCGTCACGCTGACCTACCTCGCCGACAAGCTCGGTGCGCGCGTCAACGACCCGAAGGTGAAGGGCGACCTGCTCGTCCTACGCGCGACGTTCACGATCAACCGCGCCGACTACGGCATCCAGGCGGGCGAGTACACCGACAAGGTGTCCGAGGAAATCCAACTCTCGCTTGCCATCGCCGGCGCGGCACCCGCCGCCTGAGCCAGCGCCGCCGCGCGCGATCCCCATTCCCCCCACACCCAACAGCCCGCCCCGGTTCGCCGGCGGCGGGCTGCCTTGTTTTTGGCAACGTGCATTCGACGGCGCGGATACGATGCGGCTGCCGTCTCGGATCCGGAACGGCCGAATCCCAGAAACAGACCTGTGCAAGCCGGCCGTCCAAGACGCATGCGCTCATTACTTGCTTTCAGTCAGCATTTTGAATTGGCTACGTGCGCATGGAATGCGCCGTGCTAAGGGCGCATTTCCTTTTCACATGCACCTCCTCCGCCTTCTCCTCCTGCTTGGCGCCGCCTGTGCCGCCAGCTCCGCCCTCACCGCCGCGCCGTTCCGGCTTTTCGAGATCGGGGTGACCCGCTTCCTGCGGGACGACTCCGGTCAGGGGCACTTCCAAAGCGGCCGACTGGCCGCGAACGGCACGCTCACGATCGACAGCGACAACCCCTCCCCGTTGATCGCCGTCCCGGCGTCAGCGCTCGGGAAGATCGTCGTGTTCACCGAGGCGTGGTTTGCGTACGGGCAGCTGGGAGCCGAGGCTCGCGCCAATTTCCGCCTCGCGGGTGGCGGCACTCCGATCGAGGTCGGCAACCTGCTCTACTATGAGGTCGAACCGGACCCGCAGGCTCAGCTCGCCACCGGTGACGTGGTCAACCTGTCCAGCCGCGGCGCGGTCGCGCCCGGGCTCACGCCGTCGCTGATCGGCGGCTTCGTGATCACCGGACAGCCGCGCCGGGTGTTGATTCGCGCAGTCGGGCCGACCCTCGCCCAACTCAACGTGCCCAACCCGCTCGCCGACCCGGTGCTCGCGGTGTTTCGCGGCCAGACGAAGCTCTTCGAGAATGACAACTGGGGCACGCAGCCGGAAGCCGACGCGATCGCGCAAATCGGCGGCCAGCTCGGCGCGTTTGCGCTGCCCCGCACCAGCAAAGACGCCGTGCTGTTGTTGACGCTCCCGCCCGGCGAGTACACCGCGACCGTCGCGACGCCCAGCCCAACCGCCGGCGGCGAAGCGTTGCTAGAAATCTACGTCGTGCCCTGACCGGGGTCGCCGGCGGCGGCCATCCCCAGAGCCGAAGCGGAGGGCACAACCCGCCGGTGCCCAACCGAGAATTCGTTTCCGGCTAACGCCCGTCGTTGCGCAACTTATTGCCGCAATCTAACCGGTTATTGTTAGGTAAACTTACATTAGCCACCGCCCGCGGGATTTTCGAGGTGGGGCCGACCGGGTACGCCATCAATAGCAATTTCTCATTGCCGAAAGACATCCTAGATACTGAAACGCGGTTGTGATTTGTCCGATATGCGCGGCGGTCGGTGAGTTTCGGCGCGTCGATGCGCGCGAGATGATGTTTGGTTGGCGGGAAGTCTTCTCCTACGCGGAGTGCCCGCACTGCGGCAGCTTGCATCTGCTCACGGTACCGGCGGACTTGGGACGGTTTTACCCGAGACAATACTATTCGCTCGCGGCGCCGGCCCGCCCAAAGCGTAAAGGCACCGGTGTGCGCGGTCAGTTTGCCCGCTGGCTGCTGGCGTCGCGCTCGGGCATCGCAGAGCGCGCGAGCCGTCTGCTCGTACGAAAGTACCCCTTCCTGCGTTGGCTGCGGTTGTGCAGCGCGAGCACCAAGGCCGCGGTGCTCGATGTGGGCTGCGGGAGCGGCGGGCTGCTCTACCGGATGCGTCGTTGGGGCTTCTCCAATCTTCGCGGAGTCGATCCCTTCACCGGCAACACCGTGCGCGAGCCCGGCCTAGTCGTGGAACGGGCGGAGCTGGCCCAAGTCGAGGCGACGTTCGACGTCATCATGTTCAATCACGTGCTCGAACACGTGGCCGATCCGCTCGCGACCCTGACCCTCGCGCGCGCCAAACTCCGCCCCGGCGGCGCAATCCTCGTGCGCATCCCGGTCGCTGGAAGTCACCTGGCTCAACGCTTCGGCGCCAACTGGTTCAACCTCGATGCGCCGCGCCACCTCGCCATTCCCTCGCGGCGTGGCATGACCATCCTCGCGGAGCGAGCCGGGCTCGATCTCGTTCACGCGGAATACGACGGCGACGAGAAGTCGATCATCATGAGCGAGCGCTACGCGCGCGACGTGCCCATGATCGCGCCCGAAATGGACCTGGACCGTCAAGGTCGACGGGCCAAAGTCCGACTCGCACGGCAACTCAACCGGACCGGCGACGGCGACCTCGGCGTCTTTGTCCTTCGTCGCCCGTCCGCGGCGCCAGCCCCGGATGGCGAAACCTGCGCAAGGAATGGCACCCTCCTTAGCAGAGAACAAACGCCGCCCTCCGGCCCCGCAGGTGAGTCGCTCCTCGGGCGCAGCCAGGTGGAAGCCGAAGCGGCGCAATCGCCGAGGACGCCGCGGTAGGACCGATCTGACGGATTAGGAAGACCTAAGCGCTCGGCCGCTATGACCGCTTCCTGCCGCGGTTCCTAGGTGCACCCCTATATTTCCGCATTCTGCATTCATCATTCCGCATTAGCGCAGCGCAGGCCTACTCGGCGACGAGCTCCTTCGGATTAATCTCGAAGAGCAGCGGGAAGAACATGGGCGAGTCGACCCAGCGCTGGGAACCGGACTCGCCAACGGCCCAAAGGGCATCCCCGACGTGCGCCAGGTCCTCGATGCCCCCAGGCATGCCGTACTTCCGCATCACGCGCCCCGTGCTCGTATCGATCCGGTAGAGCCAGCCCGACTTCTGCACGCTCGCGCTGATCCACACGCGCCCTTCGGCATCCACCGCCGCGCCCTGGGCGAGCACTGGTAACGGAATCTGCAGGCGGGCGTCACGCGGTTGGAGCGGCTCCTCGGCGCCGGCGCGAAAAATGCGGGCGAGCGGCACCGCGAACAACTCGGGGTGGGCCTCCGGCTCGCGCACGAACAGGCCGAACCAGAGCGCGCCGTCGCCAAATGCGAGGAACGACGGCCCCATCTTCCGATTCACCTCGCGGCGTCCGGTCACGACCGCATGCCCCTCCGCCAGGGAACGGGCCACATCCACGCGGAGCAGCACGCCGAGATCGGCCACGTACAAGGCCTCGGCGTCGGCCGCCAAGCCGCCGGCGTGATGAATTTCCTCGGGCAGATCGAACTGCCCCGTGACGGCGCCATTGGTGGGATCGACCTGGAACACCATACAGGGACGGTGCGCCTGCTTCTTTTCCCCGATGTCGTAGTACCCCGACACCAGGAAGCGCCCGCCCAACGTCGTCAGCCCCTGCGGGATGTAGCCGGCATCGAGGCCCGGGGCCCAGATGCGCAGGCCGAACGCCTGGTCGTTCGGCACTTCCTTCACCCGGCGCCGCGTGTAGCCCGGGCGGGTTCCCAGGATGGGCTCGGCCGCACCGGCCACGCCAACCACAAATGCCAGCACGGCCAACAAGGCGCAGCGACGGCACGAGGCAACGGTGAGGCGCGGGGCGCGGCGCGCAGAGGACGACAGCAAGGCAATCGGGTGCATCATGGCGAAATTTCAGCCCGCCCCCCCGGGGACAGCTCCCGGCGCCAGGCTTTCGGTCCCTGTGAAAAGCCGGCCGCCTGGAGCCAGGAGCCGAAATTGGCTGCGGGCAAAGCGTGTGCCCGGACACTGCCGGCGGCCTGGGCGTTGGCGAGCGTTGTATTTTATGCGCATAGGCATTTTTGCAGCTCAGAGCTGGCACGGTCGCCGCCAAAGGCGTCTCATTCCTGCCCATGAGCAGACCCCTTCCGCTTTCCTGCGCCCGCCGCTGCCGCGCGCGCCACCTTCTTCTCACGGTCGTCGCCCTGACGGGCGCGTCCGCCCTTCTTGCCGCGCCGGCGGAACCGCGCCCTGCGAGCTTTCGCAACCCCGCCGGGTACGAGGTGCTGAAATGCGATTTTCACATTCACACCGTCTTCTCCGACGGCCAGGTCTGGCCCACGACGCGCGTCGCCGAGGCCGCTCGTGACGGGCTCGACGCGATCGCCATTACCGATCACCGCGAGAAGCAGCGCTTCAGCGCCGACGTCACCACGGCGGCCGACGCCAACCGCTCCGCCACGCTCGCCCTCGAGGCGGCCAAGGCGAACAAGGTGATCGTCATCCGCGGCACCGAGATCACCCGCTCGATGCCCCCGGGCCACGGCAACGCCATCTTCGCGAAGGACGCCGCCGCGCTCTACAAGGAGGAGCCGATCGACGCCTACCGGGCGGCCCGCGCGCAGGACTGCTTCGTCTTCTGGAATCATCCGCACTGGATCGTGCAGGCACATGACGGCGTCGCGCGGCTGTCCGACCTCCACCGCCAGCTCCTCAAGGAGGGCCTGCTGCAGGGCATCGAGATCGTGAACGAGGACACCTACTCCGACGAGGCCCTGCAGATCGCGCTCGACCACAACCTCACGATCCTCGGCAACAGCGACATTCACAGCATCACCGCCTGGGTGTACGAGGGCAGCCACCGGCCCACCAACCTGGTCTTCGTCAAGGAGCGCAGCGAAGCCGGCATCAAGGATGCCCTCGTGAACCGGCGCACCGTCGTCTGGTTTGCGAACACGCTCGTCGGCCGCCCCGAGTGGCTGGAGCCGCTCCTCGGCGTCTCGATCGTGTCCAAGTCCGCCCACTACGCGGTGCTGGCCCGGACGGGCAAGCCGGTTGTCACCTCGGTCCTCAACGTGGAGCTCGAGAACACCAGCGACGTGGACTTCATCCTGCAGAACCGCAGCGCGTACACGCTCCACGAAAACGCGGACGTGCTCACGCTCCCGCGGCACAGCACCAAGCTCGTTCAGGTGAAGACGGTCAAACACCTGCCCGAGGTCGTCCTCACCTTTGAGGTCCTCAACGCGGTCACGGCCCCCGGCAAGCATGGCAGCGTCACGCTCACGGTGCAGCCCAAGGCCCCGTAAGCACTCACGCCCTGCGGCGCCGCGATTACCCGTCGGCGCCGCTTAACGATAGCAACACCCCGCCCATTGCGCGGGGTCGCGCCGGCGGATTCCCTGGCGGGACCTGCCATGAGATTTCCTCTTCGCGCCGTCGTTACCCTCGCCCTGCTCTTTGTCCTGCGCCCGGTCTGGGCCGCCGCGCCGCTGCGCGAGCTGATCAAGGACAACCTCGAGTTCGCCGCGGCGCAGTACACCCAGATGCTCGCGCAGCTCGAACGCCAGCCCGGCCTGCCGCGCACGTGGGAGAACGGCCAGCTCGTGGTGACGAAGTTCGACAACTGGACCAGCGGCTTCTTCCCGGGCTCGCTCTGGTACCTGTTCGAGGGCACGGGCGACACGCGCTGGCGCGAGGCGGCGGAGCGCTACACCGCGCTGGTTGAGCCGGCCAAGGACCTGAAGCGCACGCACGACCTCGGGTTCATGCTTTATTGCAGCTTCGGCAACGGCCTGCGCCTCACCAACGATCCCCGCTACCGCGCGGTGCTCCTCACCGGCGCCGCCTCGCTCGCCACGCGCTTCAATCCCACAGTTGGCGCCATCCGTTCCTGGGACCACGGCACCTGGCAGTACCCCGTCATCATCGACAACATGATGAACCTCGAACTGCTCACCTGGGCTGCCAACGCCGGCAAGGAGCCCCGCTTCCGCGCCATCGCGCTCGCCCACGCGGACACCACCTTGCGCAACCACTTCCGGCCGGACGCCAGCAGCTTCCATGTGGTCGACTACGATGTCACCACCGGCAAAGTCCGCGGCCGCGGCACGCACCAGGGCTTCGCCGACGACTCGAGCTGGGCGCGGGGCCAGGCGTGGGGGCTCTATGGCTACACAATGATGTACCGCGAAACGAAGCGGCCGGAGTACCTCGCACAGGCGGTACGCATCGCCGACTTTTTCCTCAACCACCCGCGCCTGCCGGCGGACAAGATCCCGTACTGGGACTTCGACGCGCCCGACATTCCGCGCGCGCCGCGCGACGTCTCCGCCGCCGCGATCACCTGCTCGGCGTTGTTGGAACTCGCCCGATACGTGGAGCCCGGGCCGGCCGCGACGTACAAGGCGGCCGCGCTCGAGCAGCTCCGCGCCATGTCCTCGCCCGCCTACCGCGCCCCGCTGGGCGGCAACGGCTGCTTCCTGCTGATGCACGCGACCGGCCACAAGCCGAAGAACTCGGAAATCGATGTGCCGCTCGCCTACGCCGACTACTATTTTCTCGAGGCGCTGCTGCGCGCGAAGGCGCTGGAGTGAGGCTGACGGATCGAGAGCAAGAGTAAGAGAAAGAGTAGGAGCAAGATAGGGCGGGGACGCGACACCGCCCCCCGGCACCCCGGGGGCGCGGCTTGCGAACGGGAGCGGGGCGGTTCTCATTGCCGGCTTCCATGCCCGCTTCGCTCCCGCTTTCCCGCCGCCTCCTGACGCTCCTCGCGCTGGTCTTTGCCGGGACCGCGCTCGCCGCGCCCGAACGCACCCAAGTCACGCTGCTCGCCACGACCGACACCCACGGCCGGATCTACCCTGTCGACTATTACGCGAACAAGCCGGCCGACCTCGGCCTGGCGAAGATCGCCACGCTCGTTGCCCAAGTCCGCAAGGAGTCGCGCCACGTCCTGCTGCTCGACTGCGGCGACACCATCCAGGGCACGCCGCTCGCGTATTTTCACAACCGTAAGAACAACACGCCGCCCGACCCGATGATGCTCGTGATGAACTCGCTGGGCTACGTTTCGATGACGCCCGGCAACCACGAGTACAATTTTGGCCTCGGTGTGCTCGAGAAGGCGCGGCGGGAGGCCAGCTTCCCCTGGGTCTCGGCCAACACGTACCGCGTAGGCACTGACGAGACTGCCTTCCAGCCGTACGTCGTGCGCGAGATCGGCGGCGTGCGCATCGGCATTCTCGGGCTGACCACGCCCGCCATCCCGAATTGGGAGAACCCCGAGAATTACGCCGGCCTCGAATTTCGTCCGCTGGTCAGCGAAGCCAAAAAGTGGGTTCCGCGGCTGCGCGAGGGCGAAAAAGTCGACGCCGTCGTGATCGCAGTGCACTGCGGCCTCGACGAGGATCTCGCCACCGGCCGCCGCCGGCCCGGGGACTTTGACGGCGAGAACGCCGCGCTCAGCATCGCCCGCGAGGTGCCGGGGGTGGACGTGATGTTCCTGGGGCATTCGCACCGCGACATTCCCGCGCTCGTGGTCAACGGCGTGCTCCTCTGCCAGGCTGGCCGCTGGGCCGACCACCTCGCGCGCGTGGAGCTGACTTTCTCCCGGGAAGACGGCGGCGCCTGGTCCGTGCTGGCCCGGGACGCCCGCTCGCTCGCCACCGGGCCGGAGGTTGCGGCCGATTCCGCGGTGCTCGCGCTCGCGGCGCCGTATCACGCCGAAACCGAGGCGTGGCTCAGCCGCGCCATTGGCCATTGCGCGCAGCCGCTTTCCGCCGCCAGCGGCCACTTCGAGGACACCGCGCTGCTTGATCTCGTGCACCGCGCCCAGCTCGAGGCGGGCAAGGCCGACGTCTCGCTCGCGGCCAACTTCAATCCCCGTGCGCGCATCCCGGCCGGCCCCGTGACGGTCCGCGACCTGGCCGGCATCTACATTTACGAGAACACGCTCTACGTGATCGAGGTGACGGGCGCGCAGCTCAAGGCCGCGCTCGAGCACGCCGCGCGTTATTTCCTACCGTACGAGGCGGGCAAGACGCCCGCGCAGCTCGTCGACCCCAACATTCCGGGCTACGCGTTCGATATCGCCGAAGGCGTCTCCTACGAAATCGACCTGCGCCGGCCGCCGGGCGATCGCATCCTCAATCTCACCTTCCAGGGCGCGCCGCTCGACCCCGCGCGCAAGCTCCGCCTCGCCACGAATAACTACCGGTACAATGGCGGCGGCGGGTACACGATGTTCAAGGGCGCAAAGGTCCTCGACCGCTCGAGCACCGAGATCCGCGACCTCATGATCGGCTGGGTGGAGCGGCACCACGAGATCCCCGCGGAGCCGACGCGGAACTGGAAGCTGCTGTACTGAGCGCGGGGACGCCGGCGCGAATCAGGCGATCCGCTCCGCGCCGCTGTAGATCTCGTCCACGTGGAGCACCGCGGCGGCGACGCCGGGATACTCGGGCTTGTTCCAGCTCTTCATGTCCGCGAACAGCGGCCCCGAGGTGTGGTACGAGAAGTGGCCCTTGAGCTGGTACGCCTTGCGCTCCTTGGTGATGAACAGCAGTGAGCCCAGGCTCCCGGCGTGGATATTGGCCCGCGTCTTGTGGAAATAATTGTCGGCAATGACGATCGTGCCGTTGCCCGGCTCACGCACGCTGCCGGCGTAAATGGAGTTCGGCACGCCGGCGGCGTCGACCGTCGTAAGGATCACCACGCCCTCGCGCTCGGCGAAGGCTTTGCACACCACGTCAGGAAGGGAGTTCATCGAAGCCGCCGAGTGCAGCTGAGCCGCTGGGGCGGGGCAAGCGCCGGCACGCGGGCGCAACCGCCAGCGGCCGGCATTACCGTCCGGCTGGAATTGGCCGAAGCCTTTTCCAGTGAACAAAGTATGGGGGTGTGACGTCTTTCCCTCTGTGAACAACCCAACGTCCTCCTCAACGGCCGGAGTCCCCTCGAGCTCCGGAGATATCATCGTGCGCGGCGTCCACCTGGAGATCACCCCGGCCCTGCGCGCCGCGGCGGAGAAAAAGGCCGCGCGACTGTTGGTGCACCACCAGCGTATCCTGCGCATCCGGCTCGACCTGGAATTCCGGCCGGCGAAGGACCTGGCCGAACGCTTCGTCGCGACCGGGCGGATCGAGATCAGCGGACCCGACCTGATTGCGCACGTGGCGAGTGACGAGATGTACAAGTCGATCGACCTGCTCGTCGCGAAACTCGACCGCATGCTGATCGAGCGCACGCGCTCCCGCGTCAACCAGCGCAACGACCGGCCCGAAGGCACGGAATTCCACGACAAGCTCGGCACGCCGGAGTAAGCCGATCGCCGCACGCGCGCCCGAGAGCTTCGGGCGCCAACCTCAGGGCCGGAATCCCCCGGCCCTTTTTCGCGTCCGCGAGATCGAGTGATCCGACCGATCAGACCGATCTGAAGGCGGGTCACAGAGGTCACCGAGTTCCGAGGAGGGCACCGAGGATTGGATGTCCTGAACGCACCACGCACCTCCGGCTTCTGGCTTCGGGCCTCCGGCTTCCGCCCTCTGGCCTCCGACTTCCGGCTTCAGCCTTTCAGTCCTTCAGCCTTTTCGGACCGCGCGCCACTCTTCCTCCACGATCGGGAACAGAATTTTGCGCCACTCGGCGTAGCCGTCGGCGTTCAGGTGCAGCATGTCCTTCACGTAGTACTTCGGCTGCGGCTGGCCATTCGCATCCATCAGGTACGAGGTCGTGTCGACGTACCGGACCCAGGCATGGTCTTTCGTCCACGCCTGCAATCGGCGGTTCATTTCCAGGATCTGGGGCGTCTCGGTGATGCGGCGCGGGGACACCTTCACGGAGTTGATGATCACCCGCGTGACCGGGAACCGCTGGTGGACCTTTTCGAGGACACCCACGTAATCAGCCATCGCCTCGTCGACGGTGAGCTTGGCGTTGATATCGTTTCCGCCGGTGTAGAGCACCAGCAGCTTCGGCTCATGCCGCGCGATGACGGTCTCGAAGTGAACCATCAGGTCGTTCGCGACGCTGCCGCCGAAGCCGCGGTTGAGCACGGGCAGGCCGGGGAAGTCGGCCGCGAGCGTTTTCCAGAGGCGGATGCTCGAACTCCCCGTGAAGACGATCCCGCCCTTCTCGGGAGCCTGCGCGGCAAACGCCGTAATTTCCTTCGCGTAGCGTTGCGGGTCCGGCCGCGGCGTCGGTGCGCCCTCCGCGCGGACGAGCGACACACCCAACAGGGCCAGGAGTAACCAGGAAAGAAAACGGGGCTTCATGGTCTCCATCACGCCACGCCTTGAACCGCGCGCAACGCCGATCTCGTGGGGGGCGCCGCCCGCCAGCGCCCCGCCTGGCTCAGGGCTTCGCCGCCGGAGGTGCCGCCTCCAGGTCGATGTTCGAGAGGGTGATCCGCCCCTCCTTCACCTCCCAGATTTCCTTTTCTCCGGTCATCACCAGGAACGGCAGTTTCTCCTGCAGCGACAGGAACACGTGCGTCTCCAGCGGCCGCGGTGAGACGATGTGGCTCATGAAGAGCATGGCCTCCGCCGCGTGCTCGCCCTCAGGCCGGTTCAACGTGAGGCAGGACGCGAACAACTGATCCACCTGCTTCACCGTTTCGCCATTCGCGGTCACCATGACGCGATAGTGGCCGCCGACCGGAATCTCCTCAGGTTTCATTTTCGGCCGCAGGACGTAAACGATCAGCCCGTCGCCGCTCGGATCATCCAGCACCACCACGTTCGACCGGCCCGGGCACTGGGGTCGACCCGCCAATGCTTTCGTAGCCGTGAACAGGCGCTTCGCCCGCGCGAGCTGCGACACCGTCAACGCTCGCCGCTCCGGGACCATGAGCCGCGGCTTCACGTTTTTCTCAAACACCACGTCGTAGGCTGCCTCCTGGCCGCCTCCCTCGGCGGCGCGCAGGAAACGCACGAGCGCCGAATGCGGTGCCGTTTCCACAACCCAGCCGGAAACCTTCTCCTTTTGGAGCGTCGTCTTCGGCACCTGGGCAAGCATCACGTCGGTTGCGACCCACGCCAGGCGATCGTGCTCATAAATGGCGCGCCCCAGCCGGCCTGCGGTGTCCAAGTCGAAATCGCGAATCGCCGCGCGCTCCTCCGTATCGGCGGCGCCGCCGTGATTCGCGGCCACGCCCAGTATCACCAGCAGCAAGAGAAACCGGCGCACGAGGGGAGCATGCACGCCGGCTGGTTTGTCAGCGCCTATCCCGCGGCACAAGCCCTCCCTCGCCCCTTCGTGGCAGACCTCATCAGACTCCGAGCCCGCTTGGGGGGCCCGCCCGCGGCCCGTGAGCCACCGCAAAGAGATTAGCCGACGGGCCGATATCACCCTTGGCTTGGGCACAACCAGGCACAACATTCCGGCTCAGCCCCACCCCGCCATGCCGCCTCCCACGTCAGCGCGCGCGCCTTCGCGTATTTCGGGCAATCTCTGGCTCGCGCTCGGCGCGAGCCTTATCATCACCCTGCTGATCGTCGCCGCCGCCTTCGTCTACCACGGCAAACGTGAGAACCTCCGGCGAACGATCTGGCGCGAGCTCGACACTCTCGCCGACTTCACGGTCCGGCGCGTCGTCGAGTGGCGCGCAGAGCGGCTGAACGATGGCCGGTTCCTAATGCGGACTCCCGCCGTCGCCGGGGCAATCGCCGAGTTGGTGAAGGCGCCGGATGATCCCGCACGGCGCCACGCCGCGCTCGAACTGCTGGAGCCGATGCGGGCCGGCACCCGCTACCAGTCGGTGCTGATCTTCGGGCCCGGCCGGCGCAACGTTTTCGCCATTCCGAGTGATGGGGATGCGGGCGACCCCGAATTGCTGGCCAACGTGGCCCACGCCTTTGGCCAGGGCGATCTGCGTCTCACGGACATGAGCCGCACCGATGCGAACCGCCCGATCTACATGGATCTGATCGTACCGGTGTTCGCCGGCGGACGCACGGTATCATCGGTCGACACGGAATCGCGGGCGCGCCCGATCGCGGTGATCGTGCTGCGGATCAACCCCGAGCAGGTCCTCTTCCCGCTGCTGCGGGACTGGCCCACCAGCAGCGCCACCGGCACGGCGGCGCTCGCCCGCCGCGAGGGCAACGAGATGGTGATCCTGAACACGCCGCGCAACCAGACCGAGCCGCCGATGTCGCTGCGGCTCCGGATCGACAACGAGAAGCTGCCGATGACCAAGGCCGCGGCCGGCTACATCGGGGTCTATGAGGGCGTCGATTACCGCGGCATACCGGTTGTGTCGACCATTCGCCATGTACCCGAGGCGGGCTGGTATATCCTCGCCAAGATGGATCGCGCCGAAGCCTACGCCGGCATTCGCCGCGAGGACCTCACCGCCGCGGTCGCCGCCACGGTGCTCCTCGGCTGTTTCGCCGGTGGTCTCGTGGTGTTCTGGCGCATGCAACAGCAGCGGGTCCTGCGGCACACGCTTGGCGTGGAGCAGGACGCGCGCCGCGTCGCCGAGCGTCTGGCGCTGGTCACGCGCTACGCGAATGACTGTATCCTGCTGATGGATGACAGACTGCGGATCCTTGAGGCGAACGACTGCGCGCTCGCCACGTACGGTTACTCGCTCGCGGAGTTCCAGGCCATGACCGGGGTGGATCTCTCGCCCCCGGAACTGCGGGAAAGCCTCCAACTCGAGTACGACCAGTTGCGGGCGAGCGGCTCCGCGCGCCTCGAAACGCTGCACCAGCGCAAGGACGGCACGTTCTTCCCGGTTGAGCTCAGCCTGCGCTACGCGGAACTGCATGACGGCACCTACGTGCTCGCGGTGGTGCGCGACATCACCGACCGCAAACATGCGGAGGTCGAACTCGTACGCGCCAACCGCGCGTTGCGCACGATCAGTGAATGCAACCAGGTCCTCGTGCGCGCCACCGAGGAGGGCAACCTGCTCCAGCAGATCTGCAAGCAGGTCGTCGAGTTCGGCGGCTACAGCATGGCCTGGGTCGGCTACGTCAGCGACACTCCCGACCGCACCGTGAGCGTCGTGGCCCAGGAGGGCGTGGCTCCCGAATACCTGAAGCGCCTGCGCATCACGGCCACCGACGACGAGCGGGGCCGCGGTCCCACGGGCACCTGCATCCGCAACGGCGAAGTCGCCGTCTGCCGCAACATGCTCGACGAGCCGCGGTTCGCGCCCTGGCGCGAGCTCGCCCTCCAGCGCGGCTTCCACTCGTCCATCGCCCTGCCCCTCCGCCGGGAGGGCCAGACATTCGGCGCGCTCAACATCTACTCCGGCGACGTCGACGCCTTCCACCCCGACGAAACCAAGCTCCTGCTTGAGCTCGCCGACGACCTCGCCTACGGGATCACGTCCCTGCGGAGCCGGGACGAGCGGCGGCGCGCGAATGCGAACCTGCGCGAGAGCGAGGAACGCTTTCGCATGCTGTTCGAGAGCAACATGGACGCGGTCCTGCTCGCCACGCCCGACGGTCGCTACCTGGCCGCAAATCCCGCCGCCTCCCAGCTCTTCGGGCTCACTGCCGCGGAAATCTGCGCCGCAGGACGCGCCGGCCTGATCGATCACACGGACCCGCGGGGACCAGCCCTCGTGGCGGAACGCGCCCGCACCGGACGCGCCCGGGGCGAGGTCCGGTTCCTGCGTCGCGACGGCTCCGCCTTCGAAGCCGAGGTTTCGACCGTCATGTTCACCGAGCACAGTGGCCAGCGTCGCTGCAGCCTGATCATTCGGGACATCACCCAGCAGAGGCGCACGGAACAGGCGCTGCGCGAGAGCGAGGATCGGTTTCGCCAGGCGGTGGAGACCGCTCCCGATGCGATTTTCGTCCAGGCCGGAGGCCGTTTCGCCTACCTGAATCCCGCCGCACAACGACTCTTCGGCGCGGCCGACGCCTCCACCCTCATTGGCCGCTCCGTGCTCGAACGCTTCGCCCCCGAGCTGCACGAAGTCATCCAGGAGCGCATCGCGCAGCTGCTCGTGAACCGAACGCCGGTCGGCCAGATGGAGGAGACATGGTTGCGGCTCGACGACACCTCGGTGGATGTCGAGGTCTCGGCGGTGCCTTTCACGTACGAGGGCGAGGATGGTGCGCTCGTGTTCGCCCGCGACGTGACCCAGCGTAAGGCCGCTGAAAATGCAATTCGCGAGAGCGAAGAGCGGCTGCGGCTGTTCATCGAGCACGCCCCGGCGGCCCTCGCGATGTTTGATCGCGACATGTGCTACATCAACGCCAGCCGCCGCTGGAAACAGGACTACCGCCTCGGCGACCAGGAGCTGCGGGGAGCCTGCCACTACGATATCTTCCCGGAAATCACCGCTGCGTGGCGCGAGGTGCATCGCCGCGGCCTCGCCGGCGAAATCATCCGCCAAGAAGAGGACCGCTTCGATCGCGCCGACGGCTCCGTGCAGTGGCTGCGCTGGGAGGTGCGCCCGTGGCGCGACGCCCTCGGCGACGTCGGCGGCATCGTGATCTTCACCGAGGACATCACCGAACGGAAACAGGCGGAGACGACGCTCGCCGCGCAGGTGGACGAACTGCAGCGCTGGCACCAGGCCACCTTCGGCCGCGAGAGCCGCGTGCTCGAACTCAAGCGCGAGGTGAACGAGCTGCTCCGCGCCAGCGGGGCGCCAACCCGATACCCGAGCGCCGACCAGGAAGGTGCCGTCAGTTGAAGCCGGCGCGCCACGCCGGAGTCCGCCCGCGCGCCGCTCGTCGGGCGGAAGGCCGCGCGGCTACACCGATGCCCGCAACACGGTTTGCGGCGGCACGAAGATCTCGGCGGGATTGAGCCGCCGCTGGGTCATGAGCTGGAAGAGCTGCATCACCACCTGCTCCACGATCTTGTCGCTGGCCGGGCCGACACACGTCAGCGGCGGATCAAAAAACTCCGCCGGATCGAGGTCGCCTACCCCGACGACCGACACGTCGCGGGGAATGGCGCGGCCACTGCCGCGGATCGCCTGATACGCCCCCAGCGCCAGCGAGTCCGTCACCGCGAACAGCGCGTCGCAGCCGCGGTTCGCCTCCAGATGGGTCCGCACTGCGGTCGCGCCGCCGGACGGCGTGAAGTCGGGCGCCGTGGCGCGGGCTGGTTCACGGCCCATCCGCGACCGGATGGTGGCGCAAAAGGACTCAGCGCGCTCCGAGGTGCTCTGCGTCAGCAGCGCGGGAACCAGCACGACTGGCGCCTTGCGCCCCGCACCCAGCAGGATCTCCGCCGCGCGCCGGCCGATCTCGCCCGGCGTATCGAGCACGCAGGAGTAGTTCGCCAGCTGGCGGCCGAGCACCACCACCGGGTACGGCAACGACGCCCCGGTAAGGAACGCGTCGTCGGCCGGCAGGGTGTTGGTGATGATCAAGCCGTTGAAGCGACTGGCATTGAGCAACCCCGGCATCTCGCGCAGCCGCCCGGCGTGAAACATGTCGATCGAAACCGAGAACTGCCGCGTCGGCCCGGACTTGGCATCCACCGTGCGCTGCAGCTGCCGCAGCACCCGGCTGACCAGTGAAAGCGGCGCTTCAAAGGTGGTAAGGATGCCCAGCTCGAGGTGGCGGACCTCCGGGTCGTGCGCCTGCAGCCGCCGCGCGGCCACGTTGGGGACGTATCCCAGGTCGCGGATGGCCTGCCGGATCCGCTCCACCGTCGCCGCCGCCAGTCGGCGCTCCTCATGGCGGTTGGCCAGGACCGTCGACACCGCCGCCGCCGAAACGCCGACGTGCTGGGCGATCGTGTGTACCGTCACCGGAGAGCTTTTGCCGCGAGCCATGCCGGACAGGTATCACCGGCCGCGCGCTCCGGGGCAAGGTCGGAGCCGGAGGGACCCGCGACCGCCCCAGCGCAGGCGACGATGAGCGCAACGGCGCTTTTGCTGACAACGGGAAGCCTTCGTGCAGTTTCGACGCATGACCCCGTTGCTCCGCCTCCGCTGGTTTGTCGCCCTCAGTTGCCTCGCCGCGGGCCTCGCCTCCGCCGCGCCCGACCCGATCGCGCCCGTGCGCGCGCCCTTCCCCTTCCCGGCGCTGGAGCGCCCTGCCTTTGGCGACCGCGTGATGAACATCGTCGACTTCGGAGCGGTGCCGGGCGGCGAAATCAAGAACACCGCCGCGTTCGCCAAGGCCATCGCCGCGTGCGCGGAGGCTGGCGGCGGCCGCGTGCTCGTGCCGGCCGGACGCTGGCTCACCGGGCCGATCCATCTCCGCAGCAATATCGAACTGCATCTCGCACAAGATGCCGAGGTGGTGTTCAGCGATGTGTTCGAGGACTACCTGCCCGTCGTGCTCGTCCGCGTGGGCGGCATCGACGTGTACAACTACTCGCCGCTCATTTACGCGCGCGGCTGCACCAACGTCGGCATCACCGGCCCGGGCCGGCTCAACGGCAACGCCAAGGCTTGGTGGGCCTGGGCGAAGAAGGAGACCCGGAAGCATTTCGAGGCCGGCGCGAAAGGCGTGCCTGTTGCGCAACGCATCTTCGGCACCGTCGAGGCGGCCATGCGCCCGAGCTTCGTGGTCTTCCACGGGTGCCGCAACGTGCTGATGGAGGGTTTTACGATCGGCGGCGGGCCCAACTGGACAATCCACCCGATCTATTCGGAGAACATCATCATCCGACGCGTGCACGTCCTCACCGACGGCCCC
Organism: Opitutus sp. ER46; assembly: GCF_003054705.1. Taxonomy (NCBI): domain Bacteria; kingdom Pseudomonadati; phylum Verrucomicrobiota; class Opitutia; order Opitutales; family Opitutaceae; genus Opitutus; species Opitutus sp. ER46. The sequence continues at coordinate 187,382 of NZ_QAYX01000021.1, read as the reverse complement.
AACAACGACGGCATCGATCCCGACTCCTGCCGCAACGTCCTCATCGAGCACTGCGTGTTCGACACCGGCGACGACTGCGTCGTCCTCAAGTCCGGCTACAACGAGGACGGTTGGCGCGTCGGCCGCCCGACCGAGAACGTCGTCATGCGCTGGTGCTCCTCGAAGCGCGGCCACGGCGGCCTGGTCATCGGCAGCGAGATGTCAGGCGACGTGCGCAACGTCTACCTGCACAACTGCGAATTCGAAGGGACCGACCGCGCGGTGCGCATCAAATCGCGCCAGGACCGGGGCGGGATCGTCGAGAACGTCTGGGCGGAGAACCTCCGCGTAAAGGACCTGAAGTACGAGGTCGTGATCATAAACATGGACTACGGCGCGGACCGTAACCAGCCCGTCGGCGCGAAGGCCCCGCGCTTTCGCAACATCCATGTCCGGCGCGTCACCGGCTCCGGCGCCCCCACCGCAATCCGGCTTCAAGGTTCGGCGGACTCCTATCTCGAGAACCTCAGCTTCTCCTCGATCGAGGTGAACTCGACCGCCGGCGTCGTCGCCAATTACGTCAAGCAGGTCGCCTTCGAACACGTCGCCATCACGCCGACGAAAGGCCCGGTGTACGCGCTGAATCACGCGCAGGACATCATCCTTCACGGCATCACCTCCCCCGCGACCGATGTCTTCATGACCGTGGCCGGCGTCGACTCCCGCGGCATCCGCATCGAGGAGAGCGATCTTCGCCTCGCCAAGAAGCCTTACACCTTGGCCGATGGCGTCGCCGCCGACGCCGTCCGCATCGCCGACTGAGCGCCCCCCCGCCCCCCTCTTTCTCTTCCTCTTACTCTTTCTCTTACTCTTTCTCTCGAGGGATTGAGGCTGCGCCGGCCTTTTCGTAGCCGGCGCCCTCGGGCTCGGGCTCGGGCTCGGGCTCGGGCTCGGGCTCGGGCTCGGGCTCGGGCTCGTTCTCGTTCTCGGGCTCGGGCTCTCGGTCTGGATCGAGGCCGGAGGAGTATGAGAAAGAGGAAGAGTAAGAGAAAGAGGCGGCGGGGTTACCGCCCCCCCGCCGCCCCGCGAATCTCCCACCCCGGCCCGCGCGTCTTGCGGGGGAGCATGTCATCCCCAATCTCCACCCCTATCGACCGCCGCACGTTCGTGAAATCCGTCTCCGCCACCGGGCTCGGGCTCGCCGCCCTGGGCACCAGCTTCGCCACCGAATCCGTCGCCAGCGTCACGGGCCCGCGGCGCAAACGCTACGCCATCGTCGGCGTCGGCGGCCGCCACACGATGTACCAGGATGCGATTGAGAAGACCTACGCGGCGCACGCGGAACTTGTCGGTATCTGCGACCTGAATCCGGGCCGCCTCGAACTCGCCCGCATCCGCTCGCAGGCCAATGGCGCCCCGCCGCCGCCCGCCTACGCCGCCGCCGACTTCGAACGGATGATCGCCGAAATGAAGCCCGAGTTCGTGATCGTCACGACCGTCGACGCCACGCACGACGGCTACATTGTCCGCGCGATGGAGCTGGGCTGTGACGCCATCTCCGAGAAGCCGATGACGACCGACGCCGCGAAGTGCCAGCGAATCATCGATGCCACCAAGCGCACCGGCCGCCACCTGCGGGTCACGTTCAACTACCGTTACTCCCCGCCCCGCACGCAGGTGAAGGACCTCCTCATGAGCGGCGCGATCGGCAACATCCTGTCCGTCGACTTTCACTGGATGCTGAACACGCACCACGGCGCCGACTACTTCCGCCGCTGGCACGGCGAGAAGAAGAACTCGGGCGGACTCATGATTCACAAGGCCAGCCACCACTTCGACCTCGTGAACTGGTGGCTCGGGGCGTCGCCCGTGCAGGTCTTCGCCACCGGCAAGCGCGAGTTCTACACGGAGCAGACGGCCAGGCGCTTCGGGCTCAAGGGCGCGCACCAGCGCTGCCACACCTGCCCGGAAAAGGACAAGTGCGGCTTCTTCTTCGACCTCGCCGCCAACCGGAACCTGAAGGCGATGTACCTCGACCAGGAGAAGTACGACGGCTACTTCCGCGACCAATGCGTGTGGAATCCGCGCATCGACATCGAGGATACGATGAACGTGCTGGTGAACTACGACACCAACGCGACGCTCGCCTACTCGCTCAACGCGTTCAACGCGTGGGAGGGCTACCACGTCGTCTTCAACGGCACCCTCGGCCGACTTGAGCACTCGATCGTCGAGCAGATCTACGTCAACGGCACTGACACCGTGCAGGGCGGCATCGCGGAGAATGGCGTCTCGACCCGCGTCATCCCGTTGCGCGGCGCGCCCGAGATCATCAAGCCCTGGACGGGCACGGGAGGCCATGGCGGCGGCGACAAGGTCATGCTCGATGAGATCTTCCTGCCCGACGTGCCGGCCGACAAATACCGCCGCGCTTCCGACGAACGCGCGGGCGCGATGTCCTGCCTCGTGGGCATCGCCGCCAACCAGTGTTTCAAGACCAACCTCCCGGTGCGCATCCAGGACCTCGTCACCGGGCTGGAGAAGCCGGAGTACGCGCCGATGCCCAACCGCGTCGACCCGCTCCCCATGCCCCGCGCCAACCCGCCCGCGCGCACCTAGGCGCGACTCTGGCCCGGCCGGCGCGCGACGGCGCCACGCTTGCCGCGGACTGCCATTGCGAGTCCGACCGATCGGACCGATCCGCGTGATCCGACCGATCAGTCGGATCGATCGGTTCGATCGGATCAGCCCTCCGTCTTCGGTTTTCAGCGCTTCAGCCCTTCAGCCTTCGCTTCATTCAGCCCTTTCTTTCCGCCGCCGGCAGCTCGATCCAGAAACGGCTGCCCTCGCCGAGGGCGGAGATCACCCCCACCCGGCCGCCCATCCGCTCGACGGCCTTGCGCACGATCGAGAGGCCGACGCCGGTGCCCTCGTAGCCCGGATTGAGGCGCTCGAGCATGCCCCAGACCTTCTCCTGATCCTTCGGGGCAATGCCGATGCCATTGTCCTCCACCCAGAGCCGCACCGTCTTGCCCGTGGATTCCGCCCGCACGCGGACGCGTGGTGCCACGCCCGGCGCCACGAACTTCACCGCGTTCACGAGGAGGTTGGAGACGGTCTGGAGCAGCGCCGGCCGGCTCGCGCGCACCTGCGGCATCGGCTCGAGCACGTCGATCTGCGCGCCCGCGCCGCGAAACGCCTGATGCGTCTCCAGCGCCTCCCGCACGAGTTCTGCCGTGTCGATATCCTCGAGCGTCAGCTCCGCGCGCGTGATGCGGCTGTACTCGAGCACGTCGCGGATCAGCGCGTCCATCCGCTGGGCCGCGCGGATCACCCGGTCGAGGTAGCCCCGCGCCGGCTCCGCGAGCGATTCGCCCAGCTCCTCCCGGAGCAGTTCGGCAAAGCCCTGGATCGAGCGCAGCGGCGCCCGCAGGTCGTGCGAGATGCTGTAGGAAAACGTGCCGAGCTCGTTCACGAGCTCCTGCAGTCGGGCCGTCCGCTCCGCCACCGCAGACTCGAGCCGCACCGCATGGCGCTGCAGTTCCTGCTGGGCCTCCAGCAGGCGCAGCTCGACCTGCTTCCGCTCGGTGATATCCAGCGACAGCCCGAGCAGCCGTAATGGCCGGCCGGTCACATCGAACTCCACGCGCCCGCGTTCCTGCACCCAGTGCGTCTGCCCATCGACGCCGATGAGGCGAAACTCCGACGTGTACGCGCCCTTGGGATCGCGCAGCGCGGCCTGGACGTTGCGCTCGAAGGCCTCCCGGTCGTCGGGGTGGACCATGTGGCGCACGGCCTCGAAGGTATCGGGCTCCACGTCGGTCGGCCGCAGCATCTTCTCGGCGTTATGGTAGCGGAAAACCTGGTTCGCGGGGATGTCCCAGGTGAACGCCACGATGTACGCCGCCTCCAGCGCGAGGCGCAGCGCGAGATCGGTCTGCTTCTGCGCGGAGATGTCAGTGTTGGTGCCCACCCAGTGGGTGACCGCGCCCGAGGCATCACGCACCGGCGTGCCGCGGGTCAGGAAGGGCCGGAACACGCCGTCCGCCCCCCGCAAGGGAAACTCCATCTCGAACGGCTCGCCGGTCGCGATGCTTTGCCGCCACCGGTCGAGGACGCCGGGGAGCGCCTTGGGATCGTGCACCCGCTGCCAGCCCCAGCCCTCGATCTGCTCCGGCGTGGTGCCCGTGTACTCATGCCACCGGCGGTTGCACCAGGTGATGAAGCCGTCGGCGCGCGCCATCCACGCCAGCTGGGGCAGGTTGTCGATGAACAGCCGCGCCTGGTCGTCGGGCAGCGGGCGCGAGACGTTCGCCGCGGGCAGTTCGGCCGGGGACGGGCTCATGAGGACAGATCCTCCGGGGCGTTTTCCGCGCGAGGGAGCAGGCGGGAGTCGGATCCGGAAATCATGACAGCGGGAAAGGTGGGCCGTCCGGCGGTGCCGCGGACGCAAGCAGGAATCAGCAACGGCTGCCGCGCCCCCCGCGCGAGTCAACGCCGATCAAGGCGGGGCTCCGCGCCCGTGCGTGACCCGACGGGCGCAGGGCATGGCCAGCCCAGCCCACACTGCGAGCCCTGAGCGTAATGCGCGCACCGCTGCCCGCCGTCGCGGCGCAGCGTGCTCCCGCCGCACCGCGCGCCCCCTTTGCCGGGAAGGTCCGAGATCATCCGACGCCTCGCACCGCATCGCCTCGGGTCGAACTTTCCGTCAACCGCCGGTCTACACCCGGCCCATTTCCCCCTCCCCACCCCAGACACTTTCCCCGTGCCAAGGACATCCGCCTTCCGGCTTCCGGCGTCCGGCCTCTGGCCTCCGACTTCCGACATCCGACATCTGACATCCGACATCCGGCGTCCGGCTTCCGGCTTCTGGCCTCTGGCTTCCGGCCTCTCGCCTCCGCTCTCCGCCTATGCGACCGTGCGGGCGCGGCCGCGGTACAGGAACATGATGACGGCCATGGCGCCGGCGAGAACGGCGGAACAAAGGAAGAGCCGCCGATGGCCGAGGGGTCCGACCAGGTTGCCGAAGGTGAAGAAGCCAACCAGGTTCCCGACGTTCGCCGCGTTGGCGTACACCGCCGTGGCCAGGCCCGGCTGGCCGGGCACGAGGTTCTGGAAGAACATGATCCCGACGTTGGAGATGATCGCAAACGACATGCCGTGCAGCGCTTGCACGATGAACACATGCCAGGGCGCCTGCACCTGGTTCAGCAGCACGAAGTAAAGCGCTGTCACCACGCCGCCGATACGCAGCAGCCGCAGCGAGTACCCGCGCCCCGCCAGCAGGCCGAACCAGAGCATCAGCGGAATCTCCACCGCCGGGCCCACGCCAAAGGCGATACCTACGTCGCGGCCCGTCGCCCCGAGATCCTGCGTCAGCATCAGCGGCAGGTTCATCGCGTTCATCGTGTGCGAGGCATACACGCACAGGAACGCCACGAACATCGCCGCGATCTCCCCGCGCGTGAGCACCCGCCACACGGGTTCGTGCACCGCCGCGCGCACATGGGCCGGGCGGCGTTCGTAGGGTACGAACCAGACCACGCCGACGAGGAAGACGAAGTACAGCAGCGCCGCGCCCAGGAACGAGCCCCGGAAGCCGTAGGTCACCATCATCCACGCGCCGATCGACGGGCCGGCCGTCCACGCGACGGAAAAGCCCACCCGGACAATGCTCATCAGGAAGCCGGGTCCGAGCCCCGGGATCTCGGCGTGATAGTAGCGCTCGCGCGTGAACGCGAAGAGCTGGGAGAAACAGAGCGCCGCGAACGCGAGCACCGAACATCCCACCGTCAGCAGGATCCACGGTTCCCGCACGAATGCGTACACTGAATAGCCGATCACCCCCCCGGTGCCGCCCAGGAGGAGCATTACCTTGCGCGGCACGTGGGTGTCCGACCACCGCGCGAGAAGCGTGATCACCAGGATCGCACTCAGGGAGGTAAGGGTCATGAACAGGCCGAAGTACGACGGCCGCATTCCCACCTCCTGCGTGCCCCAGAGCGACAGGAACGGGCCGACGAACGAGTAGCCGAGTCCCAGCGCGAACGCGGACGCCATCACCCCGGGAAACCCGGGTTGAGCGAAGATCACGCGCACGCGTCCAAGCCAGACGGACATAAGGTCCCAACACAGCAAACCCGCCCCGGCCGCGCAACCGGCAACTTGCGCCTTGGTCCCGCCGCGCTTTTCCCCCAAGCTCCCGTCCCATGGTCCGCGCGTTCTCCACCCTGGGATGCCCCGACGCCGATCTCCGCAATGCGGTGGCTCTGGCCGAGCGGTTTGGCCTGGACGCCATTGAACTGCGCGCGCTCGGCGAAACCATCAACCTCCCCGCCTATCTGGCATCCGAGTACGGATCGCCGGAGGCGTTCGCCGAAGCGGCCGGACAGTTCCGGATCAAGATCATCTCCCTCGACACCTCGCTGCACCTGGCGGAGGCGAAGGCGGCCGAGCGCGAGCAGTTCCTCGCGTTCCTGCCCTGGGCCGAGGCGGCCGGCGTCCGCTGGCTGCGGGTGTTCGACGGCGGGGCCAAGCTCTCCGAGCGGGGCGCCCTGGCGGCCGCCGCCGAGACCGTCGCCTGGTGGCGCGACGTCCGCGCCGCGAACGGCTACCAGGCCGACATCATGGTGGAGACGCACAACCGGTTCTTCAGCGTGCCGACCCTCCAGCGCTTCCTCGCCGTCGCCCCGGGCACGGCGCTCCTGTGGGACGCGCACAACACCTGGAAGATGGGCCACGAGGATCCCGTCACGACCTGGCGCGGCGTGCACCGGCATATCGTGCACGTGCACCTGAAGGACAGCATCTCGGTGCCGACCAAGACCCACCCGTACAAATTCGTGCTGCCCGGCACGGGCGAGTTTCCCATGGCGGCCGTCCGTGCCGCGATGCAGGCCGACGGCTTCGCCGGGACACAGAGCCTCGAGTGGGAAAAGCTCTGGCACCCCGACCTGCCGTCGCTCGAGACCGCGCTGCGCGCCGCCCAGGAACACCACTGGTGGTGACGCCGAGCCCCCAACTCGCACTTTCACTCGGAGGGACGTTCTCGGTCCCGGCACAGGGCGCACGGAGGCCGGAGGAGCACACGGAGGAAAACCGGCCGGGCTTCGCTCCGTGCCCCTCCTCCGACCTCCGTGACCTCCGTGTCCTGCCCGGAGGGATCGACAGGGCCATGCCACTCACTGGCTCGCTAACCTTCACTCTCACTTTCACTCTCCCTTTCCGCATGCCCCTCACGATCTGGTGCAACGCCAAGTTCTCCGACGCCGACACCCGCCTCCTCGTCGAGGGCACGCGCGGCCATCGTCTGGTCTTTTCCGACTTCGCCTCGGCGAACGTCCTCTCCGCCGGCCGGGCGGATCCGGCCCTGGAGGAGGCCGACGTCGCCCTTGGCCAGCCGGATCCCGCGCAGTGCGTCACGGCGCGGCGGCTGCGCTGGGTCGAGGTGACGACGGCGGGCTACACGCGGTACGACACGCCGGAGTTCAAGGAGGAGTTCCGGTCGCGCGGCCGCGCGTTCACGAACATGTCGGCGGTGTTTGCCGATTCGTGCGCGCAGCACGTGCTGGCGATGATGCTCGCACTGGGCCGGCGTCTGCTCGACTCGCACCGCGACCAGCTCACGGACCACGGCTGGCACTACGCGGAGCGGCGCTACCAGTCGCGCCGGCTCACCGGGCAGAACGTGCTGCTGCTCGGCTATGGGGCGATCGGCCGCCGGCTGGCGGAATTGCTGGCGCCCTTCCATCTCAACGTACAGGCCGTGCGTCGGCAGGTCCGCAGCGAGCGCGGCGTGCGCATCCTGCCCGAGGAGGCGGTGAGCACGGCGCTCAGCCAGGCGGACCACGTCGTGAACCTGCTCCCCGACAACGAGAGCACCCGCAACTACGTGAACGCGCGCCGGCTGGCGTGCTGCAAGCCCGGCGCCCGCTTCTACAACGTGGGCCGCGGCACCACCGTCGACCAGCGCGCGCTGGCCGAGGCGCTGCGTTCCGGCCGGATCGCGGAGGCGTACCTCGACGTGTTCGAGGTGGAGCCGCTGCCGCCGGAGGATCCGCTCTGGACCACGCCCAACTGCTACATCACGCCGCACACCGCCGGCGGACGGGCCGATCAGGACACGGCGATCGTCGAGCACTTCCTGCGCAACCTCGCCGCATTCAGCCGCGGCGAGCCCATGATCGACCGCGTCGTCTAGGCGGCGGAGCGAGACGGTTCTCCGCCCCGTCGGCGCCGCGTTTGGCCGGTTACGGAGCGACCTTCACCACCCGCGTGCCTGCCATCAAGTCGTGGATGCAGCGACGATCGGCCCGGAAAATGAAGCACACGTCGACCAGCGAGAACAGGAACCCCAGGCCAAGCAGCGGGATCATGCCGATGATGCCGGGGACGATCAGGCGCAGCAGGACAGCCGAGATGAACCCGGGATTGCCGCCGTCCACCACGCGCACGATGCGAATGCCGAGCGCCCATTTGCCGAGCGTCTGGCCCCGGGTGGTCAGCAGGTAAACCTGGATCACGAGCAGGATCAGCCCCCCCGCAAGCAGGAGCATCCAGCCTAGCAGCGTGCGGCCCGCGGTGAGATCGCCCACCTCTGTGCCGCCGCGCAGCAGGGCCATGATCACCGAGAACCCGATGAGCATAAAACCGGGCAGGCACACGGTGAACGCGATCACGTTATCGAGAAACCACGCCGCCAGGCGGGTCAGGCGTTCTGCCGGCTCGGCGTCCGTCGCCGCGTCCCCCTCCGTGTCCACGACGCTGGCTTCGATCGTTGGCGGTACGCCCTCCGGCGTGCCGAACTCGGCAAAATCACCCAGGCGACGCCACTCGTCGGTGCCGACCGCCTTGGCCTTGGTGTCCAGGTTCGCGCGACCGGCCGCCATCCAGGCCCGGATCTGCGCCACCGCCACGGGCCCGTATTCTCTGCCATCGCCGCCAATGATCGTGAACATGTGGCGCACGGAAGCATCGGCTCCAGCGAGCGTCAACGCTCCGGGGCAAACCGCCTGCCACCGATCCCTTACGCCTCGAACGAGTACTGCCGGTCGGCCGGGTTCGGGTTCTGCCGGAAGAACAGCGCCGTGTGGCCCACGGCGCCCACGCACTCGCAGGCGACTTCGGCCGCCAGCCGTTCGCACAAGGCCGCCCGCTCGTCGCGGTCCGCATTGACGAACCGCACCTTGACCAGCTCCTGCGCCCGCAGCAGCCGGTCGAGTTCGGCGTTCAGCGCTGGGGTAACGCCGTCGCGCCCAATCTTCAACGCGGCATCGAGCCGTTGCCCGCGGCCGCGCAGGAACGTGCGTTGTGCACCGGTAAGGGAGGATTCAGCCATGAAACCGGCGAGTGTGGGGCCGGGCGGGATGAAGGGAAGGCAGAAGGCAGCTACTCCGCCGCGCCAAACGTCGTGAGTGGCAGCTCGCGCCATTCACCCGCGGGAAGGTCGCCCAGCTCCAGGTGGCCGAACCGCCGGCGTTCGAGCGTCAGCACCGTCGCCCCGCACGCGGAGAACATCCGCCGCACCTGATGGTAACGTCCCTCGGTGAGCGTAACTTCCGCTTCCCGCGGCCCAAGCAGGCGCACCTCCGCCGGCGCGCAGGGCTTGTCCTCGCCCGTGAGCAGAAGCGTGCCGCTGGCGAAACGCGCCGGCAGGTCAGGAGCGAGGTCGGCGTCGACGGTGGCGCGGTAGAGCTTGGGCACCTTGTGCTTGGGCGAGGTCAGCCGATGGACCAGCTCGGTCTGGTCCGTCAGCAGCAGCAGCCCCGTCGTGTCCTTGTCGAGGCGACCGATGCTGGTGACCGCGGGATTGCGCCGCCGCCAGCGCGGCGGCAGCAGCCCGTACACACTCGGGCCCTCGCGCTCCTCGTGGGAGCAGACGACGCCCGCCGGCTTGTGCAGCAGCAGGAGCAGGCCGTCGGGATGGTCGAGCGGCTCGCCGTCGATGCGCACCTGCCCGGGTTCGACCTTGGCCGCCGCGTCGTCCGCCCGCGTACCGCCGACGGTCACGCGGCCTTCGTCCACAAGTCCGTGGACCTCCCTTCGGCTACCGTATCCCAGGCTGGCGAGAATCTGGTCGAGGCGTCGACGCATGCCCACCATGGCGCCAGGATCTGGTGGAATCCCAAGCCCAAAAACGGCTTCCCAAGCGGGTTGCGAGGCAGTTTTCGATCCCGTGCCAACGCGGCGCTTCGAGGTCGAAAAAAGTACGCCTCGCGACGGATTTTTTTGCTGCGCCGGCCGGGGGCATCCGGCACCTCATCGCCGCGGGTTGCGCATATCTTGCCGATACGGAAAATTCGGCGCAATTCGAGTGGCCCGGGGATGCCCCTCGGGCCTCACAGGAGGACGACCGCAGGCGTAAGCATGAATTTGCGTTATATTTTACACACCACAACGGGTTGTGGATTGACCACCGGCCCAACACTATCAGTAGTGGCGACCCGGCGGAACTGACCGAGACCTGACACTCCTGGGCAGGGCCCCGCCTGCTTTTCTCCGACCATGTTTTCCTGTCTGCATCACGCCTCTCTTTTCTCGCCGCTGGCGGACCCGTTTTTGGGCGCCACGACGGGGTCGGGGGAGCGTGGCTTGCATGGTCAAAAACCCCTGCCGTTCCGGGCCGCCCCGCCCCCGGCCTTTACCCCTCCGAATTCGACGCCGCGCATTGCATGACGGTCCTGTCGGATTCGGCGGGAAATTCGCCGACGCGTTCGCATGGTCGCGTCCCCTGATTTTCGCCGTTCCGTTCCCACTCGCTCCCACCACACACCCTCCCAATTCGATCTCATGAATTCTAGTTTTACGTCCTCCAGCTCCCCCCGGGCGTCCACCCGGCTCCACGGAGCCCAACTCCTGAACCGTGCCATTGCCGGCGATGCCCGGATGGTCGTGAAGCGCGACGGCTCCAAGGTCCGCTTCGACCTCAACAAGGTCACCCGCGCCATCGCCCTCGCCTTTCACGAAGTCCGCACGGACAACGCTCCGAACCCGTACCGCGACGACATCCTCGCGTGCTTTGGCCTCGACAGTGAGGCGTTCATTCAGGTGACGCGGATCGCCGCCGCAGTCTCGCAGATGCTCGAGCTGTACTACCGGGACGGCAAACACCCGACCATCGAGCAGGTGCAGGACGCGGCCGAAAAGGCCATCGCCGCCGCGGGCCACTGGGACGTTGCCCGCGCGTTCGTGCTCTACCGCGCCCGCCAGTCGGAGCGCCGCCTGGCCCACTACGCCGACAACGGCCTCGCCGACTACATCGCCATGGCGAAGTACGCCCGGTACCGCCCCGAGCTCGGTCGCCGCGAGATCTTTGCCGAGGGCGTGGAGCGCGTGCGCGACATGCATCTCACCCATTTCAAGGACAAGCTCAGCCGCCGGATGGGTGGCAGCCTGTCCCCCGAGGTGAACCTCCTCGCCGGCAGCCATGCGGAGCTGCTCGCCCAGATGCTGGGGGAGAAGACCCTCGATACGATCATCAACGAGGCGTTCGCCCAGGTCTCGGCCAAGAAGGTGCTTCCGAGCATGCGCTCGATGCAGTTCGGCGGCGAAGCGATTCTCAAGAACCACAGCCGGATGTTCAACTGCAGCTTCTCGAACGTCGACCGGCTCGATTTCTTCCGCGAGTACTTCTTCCTCCTCCTCAGCGGCTGCGGCGTCGGCTTCTCCGTCCAGAAGCACCACGTGGCGATGCTGCCTGCCCTCCCGGCCCGTTCCGCCGAGAACGATCTGCCGGTCTGGCACTACCACATCGAGGACACGATCGAAGGCTGGTCCAATGCCCTCGATGCGCTGTTCACCTCCTTCTACAGCGGCAAGAAGATCGAGTTCGACTACTCGTCCATCCGCCCCCGCGGCGCCTCGCTCAAAACCTCCGGCGGCAAGGCCCCCGGCCATCTCCCGCTGAAGAAGGCCCTCAACCGCGTCGAAGAGGTCCTCGACCACGCCGCCGGTCGCGCGCTGCGCCCGATCGAGGTGTACGACATTAACATGTTCATCGCCAAGGCGGTGCTCGCCGGCGGCATCCGCCGCTCGGCCACCATCTGCCTCTTCTCCCCCGATGATGAGGAGATGATGAACGCGAAGACCGGCAACTGGTTCGACAAGCACCCGCAGCGGTCCGCCTCGAACAACTCCGCCGTCCTCGCCCGCACCGACCGCAACGCCGAACACTTCCGCAAGCTCTTCAAGGCCCAGAAGGAATTCGGCGAGCCCGGCTTCTATTTCTGCGATCACCCCGACGCGGGCTGCAACCCCTGCGCCGAAATCGCCCTGCTCCCCGTCGTCAACTGGGACCTCTCCTCCGAGGAGCTGAGCAACCTCTACCGCTGGGGCTACAAGGGCGACCTGCCCGGCACCACCCGCCTTTCCGGCTTCCAGCACTGCAACCTGACCACGATCAACGGCCAGGCCGCCACCTCCGAGGCCGCCTTCATGCGCGCCTGCATCACCGCCACCGCGATCGGCACCATGCAGGCCGCCTACACCGACATGCCGTACCTGAGCCCGGTCACCCGGCTGCTCAACGAGCATGACGCCCTCCTCGGCGTTTCCATCTGCGGGTTCATGGACAACCCGTCGGTCCTCTTCGACCCGGAGATCCTCACCAAGGGCGCCAAGCTCTGCCGCGCCACCAACCTGATCATGGCCGAGCTCCTCGGCATCCGCCCCGCCGCCAAGATCACCACGACCAAGCCCGAGGGCACCGCCTCCCTCCTGCTCAACGCCGCCTCCGGCATCCACCCGCACCACTCGCGCGCCTACTTCCGCCGCGTGCAGGCCAACCGCAAGGAGCCGATCTACGCCTTCTTCAAGCAGGCCAACCCGCAGATGACCGAAGCCTCCGTGTACAACCCGGAGACCGACGACGTCATCACCTTCCCGACCGAGGCCCCCAAGGGCGCTATCCTCCGCAAGGACATCAACGCCGTGCAGTTCCTCGAGCTCGTGAAGCTGGTTCAGCAGTACTGGGTCATCCCGGGCGGCGACATGACGTCCCGCTCGCCCGACCTGCACCACAACGTGTCCAACACCTGCACCGTCCGCCCCGAGGAGTGGGAGGAAGTTGCCAACTTCATCTGGGCCAACCGCCGCTTCTTCACCGGCATCTCCCTGCTCCAGGACGCCGGTGACAAGGCCTACGCCCAGGCCCCCCGCGAAGAGGTCATGACCGAGGCCGATATCGGGAAGTGGAATTCGCTCCGCCCCGCCCGCGTCGACTACACGCAGATGCGCGAGGCGTCCGACGAGACCGAGCTCAAGGAAACCGTCGCCTGCGCCGGCGGCGCCTGCGAAATCATTCGCTAACGCCGACCCGCGACAGGTCGTCGCCCAACACGGAAGCCGCTCCTCCCCGGGAGCGGCTTCTGTTTTCCCCGCGGCGACACACGGCTCGCGTCCACCCCGCCCCTCCGATTTCCTGTCAGGTCGAGCCCGCCTCCGACCACTTATGGGGTGACGCCATGACCTCGACCCCGCTCTCTCCCACCCTCCCCGCCGATGCCGACCTCGTGGCGCAGAGCCTCGCCGGCGATCGCCAGGCGTTCGGCCAGATTGTGGGGCGTTACCAGTCGCTCGTCTGCGCCCTCGCCTACAGCGCCACCGGGAGCCGCGCCCACAGCGAGGATCTGGCCCAGGAAACGTTCGTCGCCGCGTGGCGCGGTCTCCGCGACCTCCAGGAACCCAGCCGCCTGCGACCCTGGCTTTGCGGCATCGCTCGCCGCACGATCGCCAACACGCTCCGCCGCCTCGGCCGGCAGCCCGCCCACGCCGCCGCCCCGCTCGATTCCGCCAGCGACGTGCCCGCCGACGACGCCCAGCCCACCAGCGAGGTTGTGAGCAACGAGGAGATGGCGCTGCTCTGGCGCGAGGTGGGCCGGCTCCCGGCCACCTACCGCGAACCGCTCATTCTCTTTTACCGCGAACATCGCTCCGTCGAAGCCGTCGCCGCGGCACTCGACCTTACCCCCGAGGCCACCATGCAGCGGCTCACGCGCGGCCGCCGCCTGCTGCACGAGCGCATGCTCGCGTTCATCGAGTCCACACTCGAGCGCACCAACCCGGGGCCCCAGTTCACGCTCCAGGTCGAGCACGCGCTTCCGCTCCTCATCGGCACCGGTCCGGCCATCAGCACGGCCACCACAGTCGCGCACGGCGGCGGCGCCGCCAAGGGCGGCTTCCTGGGCACGCTCCTCACCTGGGCCGCCCCGCTCATCGGCCTCTTCGCCGCCATCGGCATCTCCTGGACGATTCTCGTCCAAGCCCCCACGCCGCGCGAACGGCGCTTCCTCGGGCGCTGGCTGCTGCTGCTTTGGCTAGCGACGCTGGGCTTCGTCCTCGCCCTCCCGGCCGCCGGCCGCCTCGCCTTCCGCGCCGGGCTCCACGAGCGCCAGGACTGGCTCGCCACCGCCCCCGTCGTCGCTGTCTGGTTCGGCATCGCGATGATCGACATCGCCATCGTCACCTTCCTCATCCGGGGCAAGGCCACCCTGCGCCGTGAACTCGCCGCCGCAGGTAGTCCCTCCGCCCCGAGAGTTCCGCCGTCGCCAGGCAGCGAATTGATCCTGACGGCCGCCGTCCTCATCGCCCTCTTCTGGACCCCCATCTTCGTCGCCTGGAGAACCGGCGACCACGCCGTGGCCTGGGCTGTCGTCGGACTCATGCTAGGGCTTCTCGGCTGGGCCGCCTGGTGGGGTCGCCGCCACCCCGCACCGGCGGATGGCGACCGGCTGGGAGGCTGGTTCATCGTGATCTGCGCCCTGCTCTTCCTCGGCCTGATCAACTGGCGGCTCAACGTGTGGCTCGCGCCCGTCTACCGGGTCGATCTCGCCACCATGAACCGGCTGTTGCCGCCCATGCTGCTGCACGGGCTTTCCGCCATCGCCATCGCCTGGGCTGCCGTGCTGGTACGCCTCACGCGCCCGCGCGCCAAGGCGTAGTCCCCACCATCGCTCTCCCCGCGCCTGTCTCCGCCTCTGCGGGCCTGGGCCACTGCCTGTCCACCTCCCGGCGCTCCACGCCTCCTTTTCCCCCTAACCTCATGATCACATCCCTCCGCCTCGCCCTCACCACCTTGCTCGCGCTCCTCGCCACCGCCACCTACGCCGCCGAGACCACTCTCCTGCCTGAACTCCGCGGCATTCTCGCCACCGGCAAAGCCCACCGCTTCGCCCTCGTCACCCCCGGCGGCGACCAGTCCCGCTGGTGCAGCCTCGGCGACACCTTTGCCGGCTGGAAACTCGAGGAGTTCCGCGCCGGCACCGACTCCCTCGTGCTGAGCCAATCCAGCCAGCGCGCCATCGTCGCCCTGCGCACTGCCACGACCGCCGAGGGCGAGACGGCCTCCGCCACCGCCAAGGCCACGGTCGCCGAAGCCGACGCCCTCCTCGGCCAGATGCAGTTCGACGCCATGTGGGATGCCATCGTCGTCGAGCAAAAGAAGGGCATGGTCACCGCACTCCGCCAGCAGACCGCCGCGGACTTCAAGCGCGCCGGCCTGCGTCCCGAGGAAATCGATACGCTGCTTGGGCGGATGGGCGACCTGCTCGTCGCCGACCTGCAATCCGACGCCATGCGCCAGGACTTCGCGCGGATCTACGCCGAGGTTTACACCAAGGACGAACTCGCCGGCGTGGCCGCCTTCCACGCCACCGCCGCCGGCGAGGCATGGAACCGCAAACAGCCCGAAGTGCAGCAGCGACTCATGCAGGTCCTCATGCCGCGCGTCATGCAGGGCATGCCCGCCGCCCAAAAACTCGCCACCGACTACGTCCGGGAACGAGCGAGCGCCAAGTGAGGCGCAAGACTTCGTGGTTAACCACCGCCTGGGATTGACGGTTTACCGGATGAGCCGATCACCGGTCGAAAAAGCCGCGAACGACGCGAACTCACGCGAAAGGCTCGGATCCGGCCACTGAGACCCAACGACGGCCCCCACGTCGCCCACCGCAGGTTTTCGCGTCCCCTTCGCGCCTTTCGCGGTTGCCCACTTTGAAAGCCGCACGTATCGCCCCTTTCACTCTCACTCTCACTTTCACTCCGAGGGCTCTCAGGCCCTCGGTTTTTCAGCTCGCCGCTTCCGCGCTGTGCGCCACGTTCGCGGACGTGTTGCTCACCTGCCAGGCCGGTTTTGAAGCGCTGCTCGCCCGCGAGTTGACGGAGCTCCATGGCCGCACCGTGACCGAGAACGGCCCGGGCTGGATCCGGCTCGCCGAACCCGCCGGCGCTCCGACCGCGATCGACGCGCCACTGCTGCCTTCGCTCGCATTCGCCCACCTCAGTCTGGTCTCCCCCGTCGAGTTTCGCGGCGAGTCCGTCAACGCGCTCGCCAGCCAGATCTCCGGCCACTTTCTCGAAACCCTCCGCGGCGAACGCATCGAGGCCGCGTGGCCCAGCGTGTGGTTCGGCCCGCACGAGCTCGTCGGGCTCGGTCGCCGCATCAGCGCCGTCGAATCCACCTTCATTGAGCAACTGAAGAAACGCCTCGCCCGCGTGGCCAAGCTCGCCAGTCCCGATCTGCCCCGGCGGGTCGGCCCCGTCCGCGGACTCTTCGTCCATTTTGTCGATTTCGGCCGCGTCTTCGTGGCCCGCGCCGCCTACGTACACGGCCCGCGCCGCATGGCCGACGACCCGCTCGCGCCGTCGCGCTCCTACCTCAAGGTCGAGGAGGCGTACGTCGTCCTCGGTCGCGAGCCCACCACCGGCGAGTCCGTCTGCGACCTCGGCGCCGCTCCCGGCGGCTGGAGCTACAGCGCCGCCAAGCGCGGCGCGCGCGTCGTCGCCGTCGACAACGGCCCGCTCAAGGGCGGCGCCCTCGACCACCCGCTGATCGAGCATCGCCGCGAGGACGCGTTTCATTTCGCGCCGCCCGCCGGCCAGCCCTTCGACTGGCTGTTCTGCGACCTGGTCGAGGACCCCCACCATGTCCGGCAGAACATCCTGCAACCCTGGCTCGCCCGCGGCTGGTGCCGGCAATTCGTCGTCAACCTGAAGTTCGGTCGCGTCGATCCCATCGGCCTGCTCCGCGAACTCCGCGCCGCCCAGGCCGACACCGGGCTGCGCATCCACCACCTGTATCACGACCGCGAGGAGTTCACGCTCGTCGGCCAGGCTCCCGCCCCCGGACCGCGCTGAGCGCGCCCGCCGCCCCCTTTCGCCTCATGAAAAACGATGAACTGAAGCTCTGCGGACTCGCGACCGTGCGCGCGCGCTTCGCCCGCGACGCCGGTTCGATCCAGCGGCTCTTCTTCGACTACGCCACCGGCCGCAAGGTCGGCCTCATGTGCAAGGCGCTCGCCTCCGCCCGCAAGGTCTACCGCTGTGTGGAGCCCGCCGAGCTCGAGAAGATCGCCGGCACCGTCCATCACGGCGGCATCGTTGCGGTCGTCGCCGCCCCGAAGCTCGAGGCGCCCGGCGCCGCCGACCTGAAGAACTGGGCCGCCAAGCGCACGCCCGTTCTCCTCCTCGATCGCATCGGCAACGCCCACAACCTCGGCGCCATCGCGCGCTCCGCCGGCTTCTTTGGCGTGAGTCACATCGTGATCCCCGAGCACCCGCAGGCCGCGCTGCCCAGCGAGGCCGCGTACCGCGTCGCCGAAGGCGGCATGGAGGCGGTCACCGTCCACCGCGTGAAGGACCTAGCGACCTTTGCCCGTTCGCTCGCCACCGCCGGCTTCGACGTCGTCGGCGCCGCCACGCGCGGCGGCCGGCCCGAAGCCGCCTCCCGTTCCTCCGCGAAGCCCGTCGCGCTCGTCCTCGGCAACGAGGAACACGGCCTCTCTCCCGAGATGAGCGCCGCCTGCTCCCGGCTCGTCACGATCCCGGGCAGCGGCGCCATCGAGTCGCTCAACGTCTCCACCGCCGCCGCAGTGCTGCTCTGGGAGTTCTTCGGCCGCCGCAGTTAAGCCGTTTTCGCATCGCGAAAGCGGCTCAGTAGTCGTCCATCACGAACCACATCACCCAGGTCAGGCTGGCGGAAATCAGCCCGATCGCAGCCATCGACGACACGAAGAGGACGACATTGCCCGACCGGAGCCCGTGCCACGCGAGGAAACTAAACAGCGCGTTGCCGCCGATCATCAGCACCCAGTAATCGCGCTTCCGCCTCGAGGGCCGCCGCGGCTTCTCCGGCACCGTGTGCAAACCCGCGGCCTGCTCGCGCGCCACGCTGTCCGCCAGAATGCCGTGCACCTCGTTCGGCGCGGATGCGCGCCCCGCGTTCAGAATTGGCCCCGGCGTCTCCGCCTGCCGAAACAGCTCCCGCACGTCCACCGGGCGCGAGGGATCGAGCGCGCCGCCCGGCGCAGGTGCGCCGGCTGGCGGGTGCGGCGTGGCCGTGGCTCCCGACGGCTCCGCCGGCGGATTCTCCCGCGAGAACTCCGTGGGCTTGAAGTCGTAGTACTTGCGCGGCGGATCAGCGTCGTCAGGCACAGCCCCGTAAATGCCGCTTCTCCCGCCCCGGGGCAAGAAGAGCGCCGCCGCGTCTGAGATAACTAGCCAAATCTGGCTAGTTAGCCGCGATAACTAGCCAGATTTGGCTAGTTATCTCGCTGCCGTCCCCTCCGTTCGCCGGTAAATCCACCTCGCGTCGCTCGCCGGCGCGCGTCCACGCGCCCGGCGCCAAGCCCCGTTCTTCTCGGATTCTCGCGCCGCGAAAATCCGAGCTAGAAGCCGCTGAACGCGCGCATCACCGCCGCGCCGACAAGTGCCATCAACATGACGATCACGGTGTTCACGGCGATCGCGCACCAGAACTTCACGGGCGTCTCGCCGTAGTAGATCGGTCGCCTCCGTCCAAACAGCGCCCGCTCCCACTGCGTCTCGCCCTTCTCCATGTCGCGTCGCACCCGCCACGCCCGCCACGCGGCGAACAAAAAGCAGCCAAGGCCAAGGAGGGACTGAAAACGCATCGCGCCCAAATCCTCACGCGCCCCGCTCCCCGAACGCCAGCCTGGGGTTGAGAACGGTCTTTCTCTTACTCTTCCTCTTTCTCTTTCTCACCGATCGGTCGCTCCGCGCGACCGATGATGGCCAACGCGACTTCATTGACGGCGATGGGGAAACCCCGAGCGCCTGACGGATACCGGAAGAGAGAAAGAGGAAGAGTAAGAGGAAGAGAAAGATTCCAAGCCCAGCCCACCCTCACTGCGCCGCGACCAGCGTCACGGTCTCCCCCGCGGCCGTCGGAATGTCGTACGCGTACTCCGTCGGCGGCGCGTAATCGCTCGGCTTCGCCTCTGGCGAAACCTCCACCACGGGCGCCAGCGGCGTGAAGAAGAGCGGATTCAGATTCGGGCCCTTGGCCGGCGTCAGCGCCACCGGCGCGCCCGCGTCGGCTCGCCGCGCCAGCGGCACGCGCGAACGCACGCGCAGCACGCCGCCGAGCGTCGACCGCAGCTCGGCCGACGCGAGTCGCCCGCCTCGCCACTCGAGCGCGGTCAGCACGAAGCCCCCGCGCGCCCGCAGCCCCGTCACGCGCCCCTGCGGCCATTGGTCGGGCAGTGCCGGCAGCAGGTCCACCGCACCGTCGTGGCTCTGCAGGAACAGCTCGGCCAGTCCCGCGGCACAACCGAAGTTGCCGTCGATCTGGAAGGGCGGGTGCGCGTCGAAGAGGTTCGCGTAGGTGCCGCCGCCCTTGACGCTGTTTTCCGAGGTGAACACCGGGCGCAACTGGTCGTGGAGGAGCTTCGCCGCGCGATTGCCGTCCAGGAACCGCGCCCAGCACGCGACTTTCCAGCCCATCGACCAACCGGTCGCCGGATCGCCGCGGTACTCGAGCGACTGCCGCGCCGCCGCGAACACCGCCGGGCTGCGCCGCGGCGAAATCGCATTGCCCGGATACAGCGCGTACAGGTGCGAGATGTGCCGGTGCTTGTCCTGCGGGTCATCCCAGTCCTGCAGCCACTCCTGCAGCTGCCCGTGCCGCCCGATCTGCGCCGGCGGCAGCCGGCGCCGCAGGGCCTGCAACTGCGCGCGCAATTCCTCGTCCACCCCCAGGATTTCCGCCGCGCGGATGGTGTTGGTGAAGAGCTCGCTCACCAGCTGCGTGTCCATCGCCGTGCCCGCCGCGATCGCGATCTTCTCCTTCGTGCCCGGGATCGGGTGCAGGTTCTCCGGCGAAACCGACGGCGCCACGACCAGCCAGCGCCGCGTCGGCTCCTCGACCAGCGTGTCGACGAAGAACCGGGCGGCGTCCCGCATTGCCGGATACGCCGAGCGCAGGAAGGCCTCGTCGCCGCTGTAGAGGTAGTGATTGAACAGGTGCTGGCAGAACCAAGCCCCGCCCGTGGGCCACAACCCGGACTGCGCCCGGTCCACCGGCCCCGCGATGCGCCAGAGGTCGGTGTTGTGGTGCAGCACCCAGCCGCGCGCGCCGTACAACGTGCGCGCCGTCTCGGCTCCGGTGACCGTCAGGTCCCGGATCATCGCAAAGAACGGCTCGGCCAGCTCGGGCAGCGCGGCCGACTCCGCCGGCCAGTAGTTCATCTCCGCATTGATGTTGGTCGTGTACTTCGAATCCCACGGCGGCTGCACGAGCGGGTTCCAGATGCCCTGCAGGTTCGCCGGCTGCGTGCCGGGCTGCGACGAGCTGATCAGGAGGTAGCGGCCAAACTGGAAATACAGCGCCGCGAGCGCCGGATCAGGCTGCTGCTGGTTGCGCCGCAACCGCTCGTCCGTCGGCAACGCCGCCGCCTCGGTCGTGCCCAGATCGAGGCTCACGCGCCCGAACTGCTCGCGGTACTTCGCCACGTGATCGCGATGCAGCGCCGCAAAGTCCTTCTTCGCCGCGGCCGCCAGCGCCTCGGCGCAACGCGCCGCCGGGTCGGCCGAGATGTCGTGATAGTTGACGACATTGGTGCCGATCGCCACGAGCAGAACCACCTCGGAGGCGCGCTTCACCGCCACCGTCCCGCCGACCGTCGCAACGTCGCCATCACTCGCCAGCACCTTGATCTGCGCCTGGAAACGCACCTGGCCGGGAATCTTCTCCTGGGCCGGCGTCACGCCGGCCAGCACCGGCATGCCGTCGGCCGCGCGGCGCACTTCGTGCAACTGCGGGCTCGCCCACTCCGCCGTGAATGTGAGTCCGGCAGGCTTCGCCGTCCGCAGTCGCACCACGATCACGTTATTCGCCAGCGAGGCGAAGACCTCGCGTGTGTACTCGACCCCGGCGATGGCGTAGCGCGTGCGCGCGGTGGCGTCGTCCAGGCTCAGCTCGCGACGGTAATCTTCGAGGCGTTCGTGTCCGGCGAACCTCAACACCAAGTCACCCACGGGCTGGTACGACATCCCGTTGGGCTTCACCGCCCCCGCCATCATCTCCGCGTTGGCCAGCTGCTCCGCCTTGGCGTACTCGCCGGCCAGCAACAACCGGCGGATCTCCGGTAGCGCGGCGCGCGCCGACTCGCGGTTGTTGTGATGCGGCCCTCCCGCCCAGACCGTGTCTTCATTCAACGCGAGGCGATCCTCGGCGGCGCCGCCGAACACCATTACACCCAGCCGGCCATTGCCGACCGGCAGCGCTTCCACCCACTCCTGCGCCGGCCGCGTGTACCAGAGCCGCAGTCCGGCGTCCGCCGGCGCCACCGTGGACGTGGCCGATGGCGCCGGGGCGTCCGAAGCCGCGCGCAACGGGCCGGCCAACGAGAGCGAGAGAACGACACCCAGGAAACCGAGGGGGCGAAACGACAGGTGCATAGGCAGGGAGTAACTGCCTGCCAGCGAAGCCGCCTCCGCTGCGCGCGTCATTCCCGAAATGTGATGATTTTTTCATCCCGTCCGCACCGCCCCAGCTCTTCCTCTTTCTCATTCTCCCCTCTGCGGATCCGTCGTTCGCCGCGCCTTCCCGCCCTGTCACGTGCAACCGCAAGGGTGCCGCCGCCGTCATTGGCTCTACCTTGCGCTTGACCACGATTCTTCCCTCCCTCGCCATCCTGGGGCTTGCCGGCATTTCCGCCCTCGCCTGGAACCAGCACCGCGAACTGGTCACCCTGCGCGCCCAACTCACGAGCGAAGCGGACCGCGCCGCCCTCGAGGAGCGGCTCACTGCGTATCAGCGCCGGCTGCGCGAACTTGAGGCCAAGCTCGCCGCGGCCAATGGCACCAAGTCCGCCGAGGGCGGCGACGCCGCCGACGCTGACGCGGAGGCCAAGGCCACGGCTGCGCTGGCGCAGGAGCTCGTTGAACGTGGTGGCAATGGCGGCGGGGGGCGCGAAGGCGACCTCGAGTTGCTTGCCTCCCTGGCCGACACCCCGGAATTCCAGCGTCTGCTCAGCCTGCAGCAGCGTGGCGCCATCAGCTCCAAATACGCCGCACTGTTCAAGAAACTGAATCTCTCGCCCGAGCAGCAGCAGAAGTTCGAGAAGCTCCTGGCCGACAAACAAAGCGCCTACGCCGAAGCCATGCTCGCCGCGCACGACCAGGGCCTCACGGGCAAGGAGGCCCGCGCCACCGCCGCCAAGGTCGCCCGCGCCACCGAGAAGGAGATCAACGAGACGATGAAGAGCCTCCTCGGCGAACAGGGCTACAAGCAGTACCAATTCTATGATCGCACGCTGCCGCAGCGGGAAACCGTGAACCAGCTGGCCTCCCGACTCAGCTACACCGGCGACCCATTGACCAGCGCGCAGCAGGAACAGCTCGTTCGCGCCATGGCCCAGGCGACGCGCACACCGCAGACCGCCGCCGCTGGTAGCGCGGCAAACGGCGCGAACGGCAACGCCACCGTCGCCAAGAACGGCAATCGCACCAACAACCGCGTGCAGACGCTCCCGAATTCGCTCAGCAACCTGGGACTCAACTCGACCAGCAGCGCCGCCGTAACCGACAAGGCGATCAACACCGCGCAGAGCTTCCTCAGCAGCCAGCAACTTGCCGCCCTCACGCAGCTCCAGCAGGAGCAGCAGGCCCAGCAGAAGCTCAACCAGCTCCTTCGCAAAGGCGGAGTTCGCACCAAGACACGTCCGAAAGGCTGAGGGAAGAGAAGGCTGAAGGAACGACGGCTGCTGCGCCAAAGGCTGAAGGAACGAAAGCTGAACGCTGAAGCGGGGCCGGAAGCCTGCAGCCAGAGGCCGGACGCCTGAAGCCGGAGGCCGGCGGGCGGGAAACCGGAAGCGATCGGCAGATCCGACCGATCGGTCTGATCCGTCGGATCCGTCTGATCATCGATCGTCGCTCGGCGGCGGCGCATTTCCCGTATCCGGTGCCAGCCGGCCGCAGCACCGGCGCCGCGCCCGGCTGATGACTCTCCCCGCGCCGTCATCCGCAGCCCGCCTCCTCGAGTCGCCTACCGGCCTCCGTGGCCTCACTCGCTCACCGCCGCCGACAGCATCTTCGCGCCCGCGCCGCCGTAATCTGCGGAGTGCTTTCGCCGTCCCACCAGTTCCTCTTAAAATACATTATTTCAGTAGGTTATGTAATTCCGATAGACTCCGAAGGCCAGTTTAGCCCGGCTGCCGAGGCTCCCGCCCCGCGACCTACCGGCCGCGTTAGGATAGAATGTCCGGGCCTCTGCTGCCGGCTTCGGCCTCCGGCTTCAGCTTTCCGCCTTCGTTCTTTCAGCCTTCATTCTCTTCAGCCTTGGTTCTCTTCAGCGTTCAGACCTTCAGCATTCAGCCTTCGCCTTACCGAACCGGCGCACGCCTTGCTGGTCCATGTCGCATGAAAACAGACCGAGCGTTGCCGCCGTTGATGATGGTCGACGACGATCAGGACGACGCCGTGATCTTCGCCCGCCGGCTCAAGGACGCGGGCGTGCCCAACCCCCTGCTCCATTTCCGCAACGGCGGGGATGCGTTCATGTTCCTGAAGCAGTTCTGCGTCGGCGAAAAGCCCCCCGAATCCCGCCCGTGCCTGATGTTCCTCGACGTCAACATGCCCAACCTGAGCGGCTTCGACGTTCTCGCCTGGGCGCGGCTCCAGCCCGCCCTGCGCGGCATGAAAATCATCATGTTGTCGGGCGCCACCGAACCGTGGGACTCCAAGATCGCCGCCAAGCTTGGTGCCGACGGCTACCTCACCAAGTTTCCCGACCCGATGAAGCTGAAGAAAGTCATCGCCGTCCACCTCCCCGTCGAGCCAGCCGCGACCCTCGCCGTCAACCCGTCCGCCCCGAGTAATCACGCGGCCACGTGACGCCGTGACGCCCTGACCCCCGAAAATGTGACGCGGTGACGCCCTGACCCCGTTTGCCTGCGACGGGGTCAGGGCGTCACCGCGTCACAGAAGCGGCCCCCGATCGGGTCACGGCATCAATGTTCAGCATCCGTCCCTTCGGCTCCCGCCCCGGAGAATTCTACATTCTCCATTCATAATTCTGCATTTGCCCTCAATCCCCGGGTTCAAACTGCTGGATCGCGGCGTCCTCCCGGTCGCGCATCTGCCGGCCCTCTTCCTGCGACGACGCTCCCTGCTTGGCCTGCCGCCTCCACTCCGGGACTTCGTGCAAGTGACCTGACGCGTGCTCGGTCATCGTGTCGTCCGCATAGCGCCGCAGTGCGATCGGGTCACGCCAGGGAATCGAGTTCGGCGCCGCTGGATCCATCCGCGACACCCGCCACTCCGCGCGGCTCGGGTTGCGCGTCAGCAACATCGCCCCAATCACGTCGAGCACCGTCACGCCCGCCACCACCGCCATGGCTCCGGCGGCGCGCTTCTGATCCGTGCCGCGCTGCCGCATCGCCAGCCCGAGGCAACTGAGATCCACCACGTCGCCCGCGACCCGGCCCCAGACGAAGCCCGCCGAACTGCCCTGCAGGATGCCCATCCCGGTGCCGATCTCCCGCAGGCCGAAAAGCCGCAACAACGTGGCGTTGTCCTCGTCGACGCCAATCACTCGCGCGAGGCGGCGCGGCGCCAGGAGTTCCGCCAAGCCGAGTCCGATGCTGAAGAAGGCCAGTCCGCGTGCGAGTGATTGCGTATTCATCCTCCACGTTCGCCGACTTCGACCTGTCGCGAAATGGGAGAAACCCCGGCTCTGCTCCCCCGGCGTTGAACGGTCCGAATTTTGTCCCCGCAACGTTTCGGCCGACCTACCGTCGGCCCACGCGTCCGCCATGCCCATTTCCTTCGTCCGTCCGCTCCTCCTGTCCTGCCTCGTGCTGCTGCCCGCGGTCATGCCCGCCGCGCCCGAAACCCCGGCCACGCCGCTCGCCGCCTTTCCCGGCGCCGAGGGCTTTGGCGCGCTCGCCACCGGGGGGCGCGGCGGGGAGGTGTACCACGTCACGACGCTGGCCGACGCCGGCCCGGGATCGTTTCGCGACGCGGTGAGCAGGCCCGGCCGCACCGTCGTGTTCGACGTGGGCGGTGTCATCCGGCTCGCCTCCACGGTCCAGGTTGCCAGCCGGCTCACGATCGCCGGCGAAACCGCGCCGGGCGAGGGCATCTGCCTCTACGGCCAGAGCGTCTCCTTCGGCGGCCAGCAGAACATCATCGTGCGCTACGTGCGCTTCCGTCAGGGCATCAGCGGCGACCGCGGCAAGAAGTCCCTCGGGCTCGACCGCGCCGCCAACATCATCGTCGACCACTGCACCATCAGCTGGGGCCGGTGGGACGACCTCGGCATCACCGTGGGCAGCCACGACATCACGATCCAACACTGCCTGCTCGCGGAAGCCATCCACCCGCAGAGCTTCGGCGCGCTCATCGACAACGTGGAGCGCGTGACGCTCGTGCGAAACCTCTGGATGAGCAACGAGAGCCGCAACCCGAAGGCCAAAGGCACGATCCAGTACCTCAACAACGTCGTCTACAACTGGGGCATCACGGGGCTCTGCGGCGGCCACTCGGCCCAGGCCCGTTCGCTCGACGTGATCGGCAACACCTTCATCAAGGGCCCCTCCTCCAACGACCGCTGGGCCGGCCAGTTCCTCGCGTCCGACCACGTGTACCAGGAAGGCAATTACATCGACCTTGACCGTGACGGCACGCTCAACGGCCGCGTCGCCCAACGCGCGGACTTCCACGATCCCGCCGACACGAAGTACACGTTGCCCACCTTCGTCTCGGAGCCGGCCCTGCGCCCCGCGATCCCGGTGCGCGTGACCACCGCCGCGGAGGCCTACGCCACCATCGTGGCGGAAGCCGGCTGCTCCCGGCCCCGCGACGCCGTCGACCGGCGGCTCATCGACGAACTGCAATCGCTCGGCCGGCGCGGCGCCACCGTGCCGCATAAGGACGAGCGCGGCGAAGCTCTCGTCGGCGGCCAGCCGGAACTGCCCCGCGCCACCGCGGCGAAGGACACCGACCGCGACGGCCTGCCCGACGCGTGGGAGGCGGGTCAGGGGCTGAACCCTCGCGACCCCACCGACGCCGCGATCGTGACGCGCTCCGGTTACACGCATCTCGAGCGCTACCTGCACGAGCGCGCCGACCGGGCGCTCTGAGCAGCCGCTGCATCGCCCGGGGCGAGCCCGGCCGTGGCAAGCCACCGACCAGATCTTCGCTTGGTCGCCACGCGACCATCTGCCTGCGGAGCAGCCGGACGTTCGTGCCACCTTGGCGCGTAACGCTTCGCGCCGATCGCGGTTATCCCCTGAATCCGTTCGCTTATCCGCTGGCCCGACCTCGGCCGGCGCCGTAAACGAACGGCTCACCCCTCGCCCCATGAACCGCCCGTCTCTGTCTCGTGCCTGCGTCACGCTCGCTCTGCTCTCGGCAACCGCCGCCGCAACCCCGGCTGCTGACCCACTGCCTGCCGTCGGTTCCACCGTTCCGGCGGCAGCCACACCTACGGCGGCTCCCGCCGAGACTGGCTCCGCGGCCACGATCCAGCCCGTCCGCATGCACGTTGAGTCGGTGACCGAAACCCGCACCACGAGCGGCCGCTCGGGCTGCCGCCTGCAGGTGCAGTTCTTGTCCGACGACCTGCCCGAGGGCGCCCTCATCTGGCGCACGACTGTCCTGAAGGCGATCGATGACCAGAATCGAAACCTCGTGCCCGAGCCTCAGCCGGACGCCCAATCGCGGCCGCCGATTCTCCGGCGCCTGGACACCGCGCCGCGGGCGGAACTGGAGCTTCGGAGCGCGTCCCGCCGCGCCGCCGCGATCAAGCTCGTCGAGGGCACCGCGGAGTTTTTCCTGCCCGATCGGGGCCCGGCCGGAATCGTCCGTCTTCCCGCGGCCGAAGTGAAGGAAGGCGTGCGGCTCGAACACCCCTTGCTCGTGAAGCTCGGAATCGAGCTCACCCCCGTCACACGGGAGAAAGCCACGGCTCGCGGCCTCTTGGGCCGCATGTCGAGCGACCTCGGCTTGGGCAGCCCGACCGCGGACGAGGCGGCGCGGCTGCAGGCCGTCTCCGACGAAGTCGCGCGGAGAAGAATGCTGCGGGAATCGGCCGTGCCCGAACTGGGCCGTGAGGCGCGGGCCCAGAAGCGCGCCGCCACCCCTGCACCCGCCCCGGAGAAACCCGAACCGGCAAAGGCGGACGCCCAAGGAACCGCCGCCGCCACCCAGCCGACGCCGGCATCCCCCGCCAAACGCGACTCGTTCAGCTTCCAGTTCGCCGACCCAAATCGAAAGCTGATCACCGTGGAGTGGCAGGACGCAGAGGGACACCTCATCCCGGCGCGCTCCACCTGGAACTACGAGAGCACGCGCCGACTCGAGTACCAGAAGCCTATCCCTGAGGACGCCCAGCTCGTGATCTTCGTGGCCGCCGAAGGTGCCGTGCTCATGTTGCCGTTCCGCGCCGAAAACGTGGTCCTGCCCTGAGCGGCAGCTGGCAAGGCCGGCGTGTGCCCGCCCCGACGTCGCCCCATCCAGGCCGCACCGTCGCGGCTGCCGACTGGACTCGGGAACGCCGCTGCGAATGCTCGCGGCATGACGCCTGAGAGCCCCGCTGCCGCCACCACCCCCACCGAGCCGATCGCGCTCGACGTGGCGATCGTGGGCGCAGGGCCCGCCGGGGGCGCGGCCGCGCTGGAGTTCGCCGGTCGCGGCCTGCACGTGGCCGTGATCGAGCAGGCGGTGCCGCCGCGCTACAAGACGTGCGGCGGCGGCGTGCTGGCCCGCGCGTTGCGGCGCGTGCCGCTCGACTTCCGCTCGGTCATCGAACGCGAGTGCCACGTGGCTGAGCTGGTGCACCACCAGCCGAACCTGCGGTTCACGTGTCAGCGCGACTACGCGATTGTCTCGATGGTCATGCGCGACCGCTTCGACGCGCTGCTGGTGGACACCGCGCGCCAGAAGGCGGGCGACGTGCAGCTGCACGCCGGCACGGCGGTGCGACAGGTGACGCTCGAGCCGGCGGGCGTACGCCTCGTGACGACGCGAGGGACGTTCATCGCCCGGTTCGTGATCGCGGCCGACGGCGCCAACAGCACCGTGGCGCGCCAACTGGCGCTGCCGGCGCTGCAGGACGTCGTACCCGCGGTCGAGTGGGAGTCGACGTTCCCGGCCGAGGTGTTCGCGCGTCACACCACCGCGCGGTTCGATTTTGGTTTCGTGCCCGCGGGCTACGGCTGGGTGTTTCCGAAAGGCAATCACCTCTCGATCGGCGTGGGCTCGACGCGCCGCAGCGGGCCCAACCTCCCGGAGACCTGCCGCCGGTACGCGGCCGCGCTGGGCTTGGACGAGCCGCTGACCGAGTCGCGCCACGGCTACGTCATTCCATGCCGGCCGCGCGCGCGGCTCTTCGCCACGCCCCGCGTGCTCCTCACCGGCGATGCCGCCGGGCTCGCCGATCCCGTCACGGCGGAGGGTATCTCGGCGGGCATCATCAGTGGCCAGCTCGCCGCCCGCGCGATCCTCGATGGCGCCTTCGATGACGCGGCGGTGCGGCGGCGCTACCGCGACACGCTGCATGCGGAGCTGCTCGCCGATTTGCGGGTGGCCCGCTGGCTCGGTTGGCTGCTCTACGAGCGCCCGCGCTGGTTTGCCTTCCTGCTCAGCCGCCACGGCACCGGCCTGAGCGAACTGATGGTGCGTGTCGTCACGGGCGAGACCACCTACCGCGACGCCGTGCGCCACCCCGGCCACTACCTCCGGCTGCTGCGACCCAGGAGGCGATAAGCGGTAAGCTATAAGCGATAGGCTGAAGGCGATAAGCTGAAGGCGCCCAACGTCAGTTGCCGCAACTGGCAACGCTCCACATTCCGTTTTCGCGCCCATTCGCGTCTTTCGCGGTTCCTCCCTCCGCAGCTCGTCCTTCCGTGGTTCCTCCCTCCGCAGCTCGTCCTTCCGTGGTTCCTCCCTCCGTGATTCGTCCTTCTGCGGTTCGGAACCTGCAACCTGCAACTTTTCCACCTTCAACTCCCCTGTCTACAGCCTGCGAACGTTCGCGCCGCCGCTTGCGCACGTCGGCGGTCGCGGCAAAGTTGGCGGCCTGAGCCATGAGTTATTTCGGATCCGAAGAACACGAGCCGATCACCTGGATGCGCGGCTACCCCGTTTACGCCACGCACCTCGTCGTGGCGGTGTTCACGGTGTCGATGCTGTTCGCGACCGTGTTCTCGCAGACGCCGAGTATCCCGGAGGCGATGATCTTCACCAGCGACCAGGTGCTGCACGGCCAGGTGTGGCGGGTGTTCAGCTACGGGCTGTGGAACCCGCCCAGTCTCTGGTTCGCGATCAAGATGCTCATGCTCTTCTGGTTTGGCCGGGAGGTGGAGCGGTCCCTCGGGCGCTGGAAGTTCCTGGCCCTCTACGGGTGCATCTACGTGCTGCCGCCGCTCCTGTTCACCGCCGTCGGCCCCTGGCTGCCAATGGCGCTCGCCGGTGAATCGGGCTCGTTCGCGCTCTTCATCGCCTTCGCGACGCTGCACCCGAACGCGCCGATGTTCTTCACCCTGCTGGCCAAATGGGTCGCGCTGATCCTGGTCGGCATCTACACCCTCGTCGCCTTCGCCGACCGCAGTTGGGAGCAACTGCTGCTCCTGTGGTCGACCACCGGCTTCGCGTACGCGTTCATCCGGCACGAGCAGGGACACTTCAGCCTGCCGCGTCTGCCCAGGCTCCGCCGCAGGCCCAAGCTCCGCGTGCTGCCGGACCTGCCTTCCCCCCCCGCCACGCCGACGCCGCGCGCCACGCGCGCCTCGATGGCCGAGGTCGACGCGCTGCTCGACAAGATCGCCCAGTCCGGCATCGGCAGTCTCACCGCCAAGGAGCGGGCAAAGCTCGACGCCGCCCGCGAGGAATTGAAGCGTCGCTCGGGCGCGTGACCGACCCGAGCGGCCGGCCTATCGCAGGTTGGCCACCCGCAGCGCCTGCAACGCCGCGTGCGTCGCTTTCGTCACGACGCGCTCGAGCGTCCGGTCCGACGGAAACTTCGGCAGATAGAGGTCGGCCCGCAGTTCCGCCGCCCGCCGCATGTCCTTTGGGTCCACCGACCCGGTGAGCACCACGACCTGGACGTGGCTCAGTTCGGGCCGGGTCCGGATCCACTGCAGCAGTTCAAAGCCGTCCGGCCGCGGCATGCGCAAATCCAGCAGCGCGAGGCACGCCAACAGCCGGCTCTCGCCGGAGTCCTCGATCGCCGAGCCGACAAACGAGATGAATTCGGTGCCGGCGGCGAACGCCTGCACCGGGTTGCGCACCCCGACGCGCCGCAGCGCCCGTTCGGCGAGAAGCCGGTCGGAGTCATCATCATCGACAATGAAGACGCTGGGCAGCGAAGGATCGGGCTCCATGGGCGCGGGCGGCTCTCAGCAAAGCACAGGGCGGGGCGCAGCGCCAATGGGGTTGGCAACGGAGCCGCCCCGCGCCGGCCAAGTGATTTCACCGGAGCTCTTTCGCCGCATCAACCGGCTCCGGCGGCCGACGACCGCGGGACGCCCTGCTGCGGATCGGAGTGACTGGGGTCATTGCCCACCGGTCTCCGCCCCGTTTTCCGCCTACAATAGGCGCTTCGATGAATCCTGAGAAAACCGTCCACGCGGAGAACGTTCCCACGGAACAGCCGCGCCAGCAGATCCCGCACGAACAGATCGCCGCCCGCGCTGAAAAGCTCTGGCGCGACCGCAACTGCCCGGCCGGCAGCGACGAGGCGATCTGGCTCGAGGCCGAAAGCCAGCTGCAAGCCGAAGCCGAGGCGCGCCCCGTCACGGGCACGCCCTCGCGCCCCTACGGGGGCGAACCCGCGACGCCGCTCCGCAGCCACACGAAGGTCCAGGACCCGAGCGAGGCCGCCGTCCAGACCCGCTCCGACACCAAGGGGAAGGCGAAGGCAAAGAACACGAAGCAGCTCCGCACGCAGTGAGCGCGCTGCGCCCGCGGCCAACCCGACCGCGTGCGCCTCATTCCGTCACCCGCTCGAGCCACCAGAGTCCGCGCGGGCCCTCGCCCCGGGCGAGCGTCAGCTTCCGGCCCGGCTCGAGGGTGACGAACCCGCCCGGTTGCAGCTGGCCGCTCCCCGCATCCACCAGCTGGATGCGGTAACGACCCGCGGCGTTGGGCAGCACAAGGACCGCCGGACCGGAGTCGGCGCGGCAGACGAAGTACTGCGCCCCGCCGGCTTCCCCAAGCGCCCAGGTGCGCTTCGACTGCTCCACGCCGGCGACCGGCTGCATGCGCACGATCGCCGCCTTCAGGCGGGCATCCGTCGCCGCGGGTAACCGCGCGAGCGAGCCGCCCGCGGCGGCAAAGCACCAGCCGTCACCCTGCTCGAGGCTCGAGATGACGGCTTTGCCGGGGAAACGGCCGCGATACTCGGCGACCATCGCGGCGAGCGCCGTCGCGCTCGGCCGGCCTTCGCGCCAAAGACGTTCGTGCTGGCGCGGCGCCAGTTGCGTGCCGCCGGCGGGCGCGTAGAGGCGACCGTCGTCCAACCGCCACCAATACGAGAGATCGATCACATCGACGACGGCCGCGCGTTTGGCGTCAGCGAGGATCGCGTCCTGCACGTCCTTCGGCGCGCTGAGCGCGATCAACGGGTGGCGGCCGGTCTCGGCCTCCCACTCCGCCACCACGTCGAGCCAGAACTGCAGGAAGGGCAGCGGCCCGCTGTTCTCGGCGGTCAGCGTGTGGATCACGTTGGGTTGGTCGGCCAGGTTGGCCAGGCATTGCCGGATAAACGCGCGGTGCAGGCCCCGACGGACCGGATGGTTCACGTCGTAAAACTGCGCGGCCATGAAGATGCGCTTGCCCTGCTCGGGCGGCCCCTGGAACTCGCCTTCGTTGTCGGTGTACGGCGGCGGCTCCGGAAAGCCCGTTTCCTGGAGGCAGTTCGCCGGGCGCCACGGGAAGTCCGCCCAGTGCGCCCCGGCCTCGAGGATGTTGTGCTGGAAATACATTTCGTTGATCAGCACCAGGCCGCGCTGGCGGCTGAGCTCGGCAAACTCATGCAGTCGGCCGAAGTACCACGGGTTGTACTTGGTCAGGTCATACTTGCTCAGCCGGTCCCACGCCTCGCCCTGTCCGCTGCGCGCAAAGGGCTGCTCGAAAAACGGCGGCCACACGTCCGGCGTCGCGCGCCGGACGCGTTGGTGGTCCATCCGCCGACGATCGTACCAGAGGCCGTAGTGATGGCGGACCGCGACCTGATTGGCGGCGACCATCCCATCGGCGAGGGCAGTAAGGTCATCGGTCCAGCCGAGCCCCGTTTGTCCCGGCACGAAGCGCGTGAGGTTCGGCCCGTACTCGGCGGCGCGCGTCGGCGCGAGGCTGCCGCGCCACCACTGCATCTCACCAAGCTGGCGGCCGATCAGCAGCGCGTCGCCGGAGACCAGCCAGCCCCGCTGCAACGCAAGCGGATGACCCGGCGGCGGCGGTCGCGGCGCGAGCCGCCGCGCCAGGTCGGGCAGCGCGGATTCAAGCGACGGTACGTCGGCGCCGATGGCGAGAAACGTGCGCGGCTCGAGGACGGCGAGGACGCGCTCCCCCGCCCGCGCGGCCAACTGCGCACGGTACAGGCTCTGGGGCTGGATGAATTCGTTCACCTGATCCCACCAGCCGTCGCCGCGGAACTCGCCCCAGACGCCGATTGCCCAGTTATCGGCGGTGGGTGGACGCCGGACCGTGATCTCGGCGGCCGAGCTCTGCCAGAGCACGGAATTCGCCGCCGACCAGCCCACGCCCTGATTCCAGGTCTCGAGGTTGTCGAGCTGCAGGCCGGCACCGTCGATGTGGACGTTGTCGAACAAGAGGCCTGAAGCCCAGCTGCCGATCGAACCACTCGGGCCGCGGGCGGAGTCGGCCCGGCACTCGAGAAAGACATTGGGGCCCGACGCGCCGTAGCCCGCCGTGAAATCACGCAGGCCGTCGACCGCCCGGCAGCGAAGAAAAAGCGTCTGCTGGCCGCTCGTATGAAAGGAGTGGCGCCGGTAG
This sequence comes from Opitutus sp. ER46, assembly GCF_003054705.1. Classification (NCBI taxonomy): domain Bacteria; kingdom Pseudomonadati; phylum Verrucomicrobiota; class Opitutia; order Opitutales; family Opitutaceae; genus Opitutus; species Opitutus sp. ER46. The sequence goes on along the minus strand of NZ_QAYX01000021.1, from coordinate 154,148 downwards.
CCGCCCAGCTCCGACACGGGCGCGAGGCTCGCGCAGTCCTGCACGGTCACCGCGCGCACACCGGCGCCGAGTTGCACGACACTGCTCGCGAAGTGGACGGCCGTGACGTTGCTCACCCACGCGTTCTCCACGGCGTCGAGCGCCACCGCCATCCAGGCGTGCGCTTCGTCCTTCGGATTGGCGGCATCGTAGGCTGACTCGAGCCGCAGGTTTTCGACGCCGACTTCACGCAGGCGTCCCGGCCAGCGGAAGCGCGTCACGGTCCCTCCGCCGAACGTCGGGTCGAGCGCGGTCGTGAGCGGGGCGTCGAGTTTGAGCCGTGCGCCGTCGATCGCGACGAGCGTGCGTTCCCAGCGGAGCGGCACCATGCCCTTCTTCCAGGAGAAGGGTTCCCGTCCCGGTGCGTCGTCCATGCCCACCGCCGCGATCCACTCCGCGGTACAGGGACGTTCGACCAGCACCCGGTCGCCCACTCGCAGGCCATCGACGTTGTCCACGGTCAGCGTCACTGCGCCGACCGGCACGTAGACGTCGGTCACGCGGCGCGCCGGCCCGTCGCGGCGCGCGTCCTCGGCGCCGTGCACCTGAATCAAGGTTCGTCGGTCGGTGCCAGTTGCGACGAGCACCGTGCCGTCTTCGCCCGCGCCCTCACCCCGCAGCACCACGCCACTGGCCGGCACCCGCAGGTGTTGCGCGATTTCATACCGGCCCCGCGCCAGGACCACGGCCCCGCGCCGGCCCTCGGCGTCCGCCGGCAGCGTCGCCACAAAATCGAGCGCCGCCTGGATGCGGGCGCCGTCATCGCCGTCCGCCGGAGTGACGCGCACGCGTGCCGGAACCAAGGGCAGAGGGACCCCGCCGCCGGCGTAGCCCGCGCCGGAAAGATCCGGCACCCGGTTGCCGCGCGCGTCTGCCGTGTAGCTGAGACCGGAGGCGCCCGCGCGCACGAACGGCGTGCGCACCTGCGACGCCTGAGCGCCGGCGAGAGTCATAATCGTACCGACGAGGGCGGCACCCAAGCGGTGAGCGAAGCGGGACAGAGTTCGGGGGTTCATACCGGAGAAGCGAAGCGTTGCAGCGTGCCCACCCGCGCTGGCGTCGTCAGCAGGAACCGTCGGCTCCCGCCACCTCGCAGAGTCGGGTAAATTCCCGATCGCATCGGGCGGATAATCGGACATAAAAGCACAGGCATGGCCAGGACCACCCTCATCCTGACGGCCCCCACCGGAGAATGGTGCAACATCGTTTTAGCTAACGACGATTCTGTTGCCCTACAGGAGAACACCCCATTCATACCACAAAGATTTGATGATTAGGATATAGAGTAAATATCCCCAGAGGTTGGTCGCCTTACGATCCGGGAAATAACGGGAAAAATACGGGAAGCACCTCCGACAATCTTATGGTAGCACAGTGACCTTGCTTCTTAGCCCCTCTGGCCCGGCCGTCCCTACGCCCGGAGCTTTTGGCTTTCTAGTCACCCAACACCGACCATGCCTATGAAGTCCAGCTATCCCCCGACCGCGCGGCGTTCGTACCTATCCGCGCTTTTTCAGTTCCTCCTGGTGGCCCTAGGTGCCTGCTGCGCGAGCGCGTTCGCGGCTGACGCCGCCACCGGCACGATCCAAGGCCGTGTGGTGAACGCCGCGAGCGGTCTGTTCGTCAGCAAGGCTGTCGTCACCGTCCAGGGCACGAACCAACAGACGTACACCGATCAATTCGGTAACTACGCCATCGAGAACGTGCCCGCCGGCAAGGTCTCGCTGCGCGTGACCTACATCGGCCAGAACCCGCTGCAGGCCGACGTCAACGTGACGTCCGGCGCCGTCGCGAACCAGGACTTCATGTTCAATCGCGAGCAGGCGACCGAGACCTCCGGTGAAGGCACGGTGGTCAAGTTGAACGAGTTCGTCGTGAACTCGGAGCGGTTCAAGACCGCCGCCGAGATCGCGATCAACGAGGAGCGCTACTCGCCCACCCTCAAGAACGTCGTTTCCGCGGGCGCCTTCGGCGACATCCCCGACGGCAACATCGGCGAGTTCGTGAAATACATCCCCGGCGTGCAGATCGGCTACGGTTACGGCGGCACCGGCATGAATGCCTCGGACTCGAATGCGACCAGCATCTCGGTCCGCAGCTTCGGTCCCGAAATGACCAGCATCACGATCGATGGCGTGCCGCTGACCAACGCGTCGCCCGCGAGCCTCACCCGTGCGATCGGCCTCGACATGATGACCATTAACAACGCGTCCCGCGTTGAGGTCATCAAGGTCGCCACGCCCGACATGCCGTCCAACTCTCCCGGCGGCGCGATCAACCTGATTTCCAAGTCCGCGTTCGAATATGCGCGCCCGTCGCTGACGATGCGCGTCGGCGCTAACTTCAACTCGGAGCTGACCGACGAGCTGTTCAAGAAATCGCCCGGCCCCGCCAACAAGAAGACCTACAAGACGCTTCCATCAGTCGACTTCACCTATGTGATTCCCTTCCGGAAGAACATGGGCCTGACCTTCACCGGCGGCTGGTCGAAGACGTTCAACGTCAATCACCGCGGCCAGTCGGACTACCTTTACGATACCAAGGACATCAACGGCAGCGCCAGCTACGCGGTCGACCTGCGCCCGGGCGGTGGCCCGTGGGTCAAGGTCGCCGGCGGCGGCACCGCCACGTCCTTCCAGGAGGCCAATGGCTCCGAGCTGAACCTCTCGAATCCGGTCCTTTATCGCCTCCAGGCGACCGATACGCCGAATACCGCGGAGCGCACCTCCGGCTCCATTCGCTGGGACTGGCGCCCGACGCCGAATCAGAAGCTCACGATCGCCTACACGTTGGGCCTCTTCAGCACCGTCGATGCGCAGCGCCGCCTGCAGTTCTACGCCGACAAGTCGTACTACATGGATTGGGGCGCGGATTACATGACCTCGTACAAGTTCATCCCGAAGGGGACGGTCGTTAATGGCACGGCGTTGGGCTCCGACTTCAATCCGAAGGCCACTGTCGCCCAGGAAGTCACCACGCGCGACCGCGAGGGAACCACCCACACCGGCTACATCCAATACGAGTACCGCCGTGGTCCGTGGCTCGCCAAGGTCATGGCCAATGCGTCGCGCTCCCGCGGCAGCTACAAGGATTTCGACAACGGCCACTTCTCGGCGATGGAGACCCAGCTCACCGGCGGCCAGATCAAGTTCACCGGGATCAACGAGGGCATCCCCGGCCAGATTCAGTTCTTCGACAAGACCGGCAGTCCGCTCGACTGGTCCAAGATTGCCAACTGGTCAGCGCCCACCATCCAGGCCAAGTCCGGCAACACCGAGGCAATGGACCAGACGGTCAACATTCGCGCCGACCTTTCGCGCGAACTCGACTTCATCAACATCGGCGATCTCACCGCCACTGCCAAGACCGGCTACTATCGCCTCCAGCAGCGCCAGAAGAAGTGGGGCCTCGGCAGCGGTTACCGCATGACCTACTATGGACCGGCCCTGACGCTCACCGACTACATGGACGACCAGTACGTCGGCGTCAGCCCCGGCTTCAACCTGCCCGCGCAGGAGTGGCTGAGCACGTACCGGATGTTCAAGCTCTGGCAGGACAACCCGACCTACTTCAACGCCGACAGCGACAGCGACAAAGCCAACAACTACACCAACTGGGCCAACCAGCAGAAATCGATCACGGAGACCACGGACGAGTTCTACCTGATGTTCGAGGGCAAGGCGTTCCGGAATAAGTTCCACTGGCTCTTCGGCGCCCGTGAGGCCATCGCCACCCGCAAGGGCTACGCGACCAAGACGAACAGCACGTGGAACTACGTGAAGACGAAGAACGGCGAGATCTATCGCGACACGGCCAATCCCAACGGCGTGAAGCTTGATAGCGCGTCCAGTCCGTTGTTCGCCCAGACGTCGGCCGGTACCGCGCTCCGTTCCGCTCTCGATGCCGCCGGCATCTCCTATCCGACGGCTGCCATCGCCAATAACTCCTACGCGATGAAGGTGCTAAACCTGCTGCCCTTCTCGAACATGGACGGCAAGGTGACCGGCAAGCCGACGTTCACCGCCTCAGGTGCGTACGAACTCACCGAGAACCTCACGGCCCGCCTGTCGTGGAATCGCTCGCAGGCGCGGCCGGATTTCGAAGACGGCGTGCTGGTGCAGAGCGGCGTCACCTATGGCATCACTGAAGAGTCTGATCCGACAAAGAGCCCGCGCGGCACGATTAAACAGACCAATCCGAATCTGAAGCCGTGGACCGCTGACGCGTGGGATCTTCAGCTCGCGTATTACACGCCGGCCGGCGGCAAGATCTCCGTCTCACCGTATTACAAGGAGACGAAGAACTTCCAGGAAACCATCACCATCTACGAGAGCGACCCCGACTGGGCCGCGACGCTGCTCGACCTCGGCCTCGACCCGAATGAGTACGATGACTACGCGCTCACCACGGTCATCAACGGTCAGGGCACATCGAAGACCCTCGGCTACGAGGTAGAAGCCACGCAAGACCTCAAGGCTATCGGCGGCTGGGGCCGGTACTTCTACGTGTTCGGCAGCTACTCGCACTCGTACGTGAAGCAGAAGAACACCACCAAGATGTCGGCCAAGCCGATGTCCAAGGACACCGCGAGCGCCGGCATCTCGTTCTCGAACAAGCGCGTTCGCATCCTGCTCCGCGGTCTCTTGCTCGAGGAGAAGTATGCCGGTGAGGAAAAGACCTACACCGTTGCGGGCACCCAGTACATCACCGCCAAGTATGAGCCCGCGCAGCTGAGCCTGGACCTCAACATGAGCTACCAGCTCACCGAGAAGCTGAGTCTGTTCGCCAATGCGCGTAACGTCCTCAACCAGTCGATGGACGTGCTCCGCTACGACAAGACCGGCATCCTGCCGGCGTACGCGAAGCACGTCGACCGTCGTGAATTCGGTGTGAACTGGAACGTCGGCATCCAGGCCCAGTTCTGATTCTCACCCGCTCACTCCTTCCAAAGCCCGGTTTCGCCCGAAACCGGGCTTTGTTTTGTCCGCGCCTGAAACCTATTCCCGCCCCATCCGACATACCTGCTGTCCCGCGCGCCCAATCCAGCAGCTGCCTGCCTCACGATCGTTTCCGTTCCCGCCATTGCTCTCCCGGCGCCGCGCGCCAGCCACTCGACCACCGCTTCGACGCCCCGGGGGGGCGCTTGCGAAGCTGATGATCAACGCGCCAGACAATCGCTCCCATTTTTCGCCCATGACGTCCGTCCGTTTCCTGCAACTCGCCGCCTGCGCCGCCGCGCTCGCCGTCACTCCTTTCATCCGTGCTGCGGATGACTCTGCCGCGGCGTACGCGCGCACCACCAGCGAGCGCGCGGACAAGATCGTCGCCAAGCTCGCGCTCACCGACACCGCCGTCGCCACACGCGTCCGCGACACCATCGCGCAATTCTACCGCGACTTGAACGCGCTGCAGCAGCGGCGCGACGCGGCCGTCAGCGCCGCGAAAGCCAACGCGACCCTTTCGGCGGCAGAACGTGACTCCACCGTCAAGGCCGCGCGCGACTCCGTCGAGCCCGCGCGCGCCGCGCTGCGCCAGGCATTCCTCTCGCAACTCGCCGCCGACCTCACGCCCGCGCAGGTCGATCAGGTGAAGGACGGCCTCACCTACGGCGTCGCTCCGCTCACCTTCCGCGTTTATCAGGAGATGCTGCCCAATCTCACCGCCGAGCAGAAGGCGCAGATCCAGGCCTGGCTCCTCGAGGCGCGCGACCTCGCCATCGCCGGTTTCACCTCCGACGAAAAGCACGGGTTCTTCGGCAAGTACAAGGGCCGGATCAACAACTACCTCGCCAAGGCCGGCATCAACATGAAGCAGGCCGAGAAGGAGTTCTCCGCCCGCCGGCCCGTCCAGAAATAACCCGTCGCGCCCTCTCCGTTCCCTCTCCCTCTCGCCATGATGTCTCCTCGCAAGCTCCCGCTCGCCGTCCTCGCCGCCACCGTCGTGCTCAGCGAGCCGGCCCTCTTCGCCCAGGGTTACCCGAAGGTTCCCGGCCCGGTCCAGGCCGCCGCCAACGCCAGCAAGCAGGCGGCCGACGCCCGCTCCGACGCCGCCTTCGCCCGCGCCCAGCCGGAAATCCAGGCGTGGGCCGCCAAGGGCAAACCCTACATTCCGTCCGCCGCCAAACCCGATGACCTCCCGCAGGCGAAGATCCCCGCGTTCCCCGGCGCCCAGGGCGGCGGCATGTACTCGTTCGGGGGACGCGGCGGCAAGGTGTACGTGGTCACCAACCTGAACGACAGTGGCCCCGGTAGCTTCCGCGAGGCCTGTGAGGCCGGCGGCCCGCGCATCGTCGTCTTCAACGTCGCCGGCATCATCGAGCTCAAGGACCACCTCCGGATCCGCGCGCCGTATATCACCATCGCCGGCAACACCGCGCCCGGCGACGGCGTGTGCATCCGCGGGCGCACCGTCGAGGTCGACACCCACGATGTCGTCATACGCCACCTGCGCTTCCGCCGCGGCGACATGGATCCCGCCTTCCGCGACGACTCCATCGGCGGCAACCCTGTCGGCAACCTCATCATCGACCACGTCTCCGCCTCCTGGGGCCTCGATGAGAACATGTCGATGTACCGCCACATGTATCAGCCGCCCGAGGGCGGCAAGGAGCTCAAGCTGCCCACGGTCAACGTCACGATCCAGAACTCCATCTTCAGCGAGGGCCTGAACACGTTTCACCACGCCTTCGGCTCCACCATCGGCGGGCTCAACAGCACGTTTCACCACAACCTCTGGGCGTGTAACACCGGCCGGAACCCGAGCGTGGGCATGTATGGCGACTTCACCTTCGTAAACAACGTGCTGTTCAACTACCGCCACCGCACCGTCGACGGCGGCGACCACCGCAGCCTGTTCAACATCATCAACAACTACTTCAAGCCCGGCCCCGGCACGCCCGATACCGAGATCGCCTTCCGCCTCCTCAAGCCCGAATCCGAACGCAGCAAGACCGTCGTCGACAATTTCGGGAAGGCCTACGTCCACGGCAACGTGGTCGAGGGCCACGAGCGCGTCACCGCCGACAACTGGGCCGGCGGCGTGCAGCCCGGCGTACGGCGCGAATCGCTCGCGGCCGCCCTCGAGCAGATCCGCGTCGACCAGCCCTTCCCACACGCGCCGCTCGACATCCTCCCCGCGCGCGTTGCCTACGATTACGTCCTCGCCAACGCCGGCGCCACCCTGCCCCGGCGCGACGCCGTCGACGAGCGCGTCATCGGCATGGTGCGCTCGGGCAAGGTCACCCCCGCCAAGATGCTCGCGTCGTCCAAGCGCCGCGCCGCCGACGCCCAGTACAAGCAGGAGTACATTGACGAGCTTGAGCAGCTCGTGCCCGTCGGCTTCATCACCGACCCCGCCGAGGTGGGCGGCTACCCCAAGTACACCGGCACGCCGTATCAGGATACCGACCACGACGGCATGCCGGACGAGTGGGAAACCAGCCACGGCCTCAATCCGCGTGACCCAGCCGATGCCGCCGGCGACCTGAACGGCGACGGCTACACCAACATCGAGGACTTCATCAACGGCCTCGACCCGCGCGCCCCGAAGCACGACTGGACCGACCTGCGCAATAACGTCGATCCCCGCAACACGCCCGCCCAACGCTAGCCCGGCGCGTCTGTTTCCCGCGGCGCGGCCATTGGGCTGCGTCCGCGGGAGTCTCGTCTCCCCTTCCTCCGTTCGCCATGCGCCTGCCCCATCTCCTCGCCCTCCTGCTCTGCATCGCGACCGCCCCGGCCGCTGAACCGCTCTGGTACGCGCAGCCCGCCGCCCAGTGGACGGACGCACTCCCGGTCGGCAACGGTCGCCTCGGCGCCATGGTGTTCGGCGGCACGACCGAAGAACGGATCCAGTTCAATGAGGACACCCTGTGGAAGGGTCACCCGCACGACTACGTCCGGGCCGACGCCCACGCTTACCTTGAGCCGATCCGCCAGCACCTCGCCCAGGGCGACGTCGAGGCGGCCCAACAACTGGCCCGCGCCCACTTCCTCGGCGACCCTGTCCGCCAAAAACCGTATCAGCCGTTTGGCGACCTGAAGTTCCGCTTCCCTGGCGCCGCCACCGGACCGGTCGCCGACTACCGCCGCGAACTCGACCTCGACGCCGCCACCGCCCGCGTCACCTACCGCGTGGGCGACGTCACGTTCCGCCGCGAGGTCTTCGCCAGCTACCCGGCCAACGTCATCGTCATCCGCCTCACCGCCAGCCAGCCCGGCCGGCTCACGTTCTCGGTCGCGATGACGAGCCCGCACGCAGACAGCACCACGCGGGTCGTCGATCCCGCGACGCTCGCGCTTGCCGGCCAAGTTGAAGCCGGCGGTCTTCGCTTCGAGTCGCGCCTGCTCGCCCGCGCCACCGGCGGCAAGGTTGCCGCCACCACCGCCGGCCTCGAGGTCACCGCCGCGGACGAGGTCACGTTGCTCCTGGTCGCCGCGACCGGCTTCCGGAATTTCCAGGACATCACCGCCGATCCTGCGGCGCGCTGCGCCGAAACCCTCGCCCGGGCCGCCGCGCAGACCGATGACGCCCTCGTCGCCGCCCATCTCGCCGATCACCGCCGGCTGTTTCGCCGCGTCAGCCTGCACCTCGCGCCAACCGGCACCGACACCGGGGCGCCGTTGCCCACCGATCGCCGCGTCGCGCGGTTGAAGCGGGGGGGTCTCGCCGCCGATCCCGGGCTCGCCGCGCTGTACTTCGACTACGGTCGCTACCTGCTCATCGCCAGCAGCCGCCCCGGCAGCCAGCCCGCAAACCTGCAGGGCGTCTGGAACGAACTCCTCACCCCGCCGTGGGAGGGCAAGTGGACCACCAACATCAACGTGGAGATGAATTACTGGCCCGCCGAGGTCACCAACCTCTCCGAGTGCCACCTGCCGCTCTTCGACCTGATCGATGATCTCGTCATCAGCGGCGGTCGCACCGCGCGCCGGCAGTACGACGCGCCCGGCTGGGTCGTGCACCACAACACCGACCTTTGGCGCGGCACCGCCCCGCTCAACAACGTCGACGGCGTGTGGCCCACCGGCGCCGCCTGGCTCTGCCACCACCTGTGGGAACACTTCCTATTCACCGGCGACCGCGCGTTTCTCGCCCAGCGCGCCTATCCCGCCATGAAGGGTGCGGCCGAGTTCTTCCTGCACACCTTGGTCAAGGACGCCCGGACCGGCTGGCTCGTCACCTCGCCGTCGTTTTCCCCCGAGCAAGGCACGCTGACCGTCGGCCCCACCATGGACATCCAGCTCATCCGCGCGCTCTTCGTGCATACGCGCGAGGCGGCCAAGCTCCTCGCCGTCGACGCCGACTTTGCCGCCCAGCTCGTGCGCACCGAGGCCCAGTTGCCGCCGCCGCTGATCGGTCGCCGTGGCCAGTTGCAGGAGTGGCTTGAGGACATCGACCAGCCGTACAACGCCCACCGGCATCTGTCGCCGCTCTGGGCACTGTTCCCCGGCGCGGACATCACCCCGGCTGACCCAAAGGTTTTCACCGCGGCCAAACGGCTCCTCGATTGGCGTGGCGACGGCAGCACGGGCTGGAGCTACGCCTGGCGAATCCCGGCCTGGGCCCGCGTCGGCGACGGCGAGTTCGCGTTTCGACAACTCGCCGAGATGCTCGCCCGCAAGACGCTGCCGAATCTTTTCGATCTCTGCGGCCCCTTCCAGATCGACGGCAATTTCGGCGGCGCCGCCGGCATCGCCGAAATGCTTCTGCAGAGCCACACGCGCACCGAACCCGGCGACGTGGCCGGCGTTCCCCAGCTCGACTTCCTGCCGGCGCTGCCAAAGGCGTGGCCCGAAGGCTCGGTAACGGGGCTCCGCGCGCGCGGTGGCTTTGAGGTCGATCTCGCGTGGAAGGCCGGCGTTCTCACGCACGCCGAAATCCGCGGTACCTCAGGCGCTGCCTGCCGCGTGCGCTGCGCCGGCCACAGCCGCGACGTCCAGTTGGCCAACACCGGCACCCTCCGCCTCGGTCCCGACCTCGCGCCTACCGACTAGCAAAGTCGGGCACGAAGCTCAGGCCCGTGACCGCGGCGGAGCGCATCCCGCGCTCCGCCCCACTTTCACTCTCACTTTCACTTTCACTCCCTGCACTTTCACTTCTCTGACTTCTTCGGCTTCTTCTTCTGGAATTCCTTGTGGCCCTGATCCTGGGCCTGCTTCAGCACCTTGAACTGCGCGGCCGCGGCCTCGTTGTTGCCCGCCTTCAGCGCCGCCTCGAGCTTCTCCAACTCGCCCGCGAACCGCTCCATGCTCGCGCGGTAGTCGGTGACGAACTGCTCCCGCCGCTCCGCCGGAACATCCGCGGCCTTCGCTGGCACGAGTTTCAATGCCGCCGCCGCATTCTCCCGCAGCGTGGCCACCAGCTTGAGCGAATCCTCGTTCTTCGTCGGGTCGGAAATCTGCCGGCTCAGCCGTCGGAAAGCGCCGCCCATCTTCTCCATGTGCTCACCGAGCTCGGTGTGCTTCTCATGGGCCGCAGCGCCATGGGCATGGTCTTCCGCGCGCGCCAGCGGCAGCGCGAGGAAGGAAAGGACGATCGGAAACAGCAGGATACGTTTGTTCATGGTGGGGAAAAGGGAGCGGAGAACGTCAGCGGGAATCGGCGCCTCCTGACTGAGGCCACGACGCCTGCGCCGCGGCTGCCGGACCCGGAAGCGGAGACGAACGCAAGGCACCGACGCCGCAAGAAGCCTATCTCCCGCCAAAGCGCAACCGGCGCTGAACCGGGCAACATAGGCCAAACGGCCAGCCGCCGCGCGGCGCGCAAGTTCCCCCAAGCGGCTCAGGCGGACTTGGTGCCGCCCGGTTCTTCGACGCGAACCTGCACCTTGCCGTCGGCAAACTCGGTGGAGACCCGCTGGCCCGGCGTGAGCGGGGCGCGCCGCGTGATCGGCCGACCGGCCTGATCGCGCACGATCACGAAGCCGCGGTTGAGGACCGACTTCGGACTCGCCGCCTGTAGCCGTTTCCAAAGCGAAAGCAGCCGGTGCGACTCCAGCTCGACGCGGCGCTCGGGCGACCGGCGCTCGAGCAGCCCCCGCACCTCCGCCACCTGCCGGCGTTTCTCCTGGGCCGCGTGCCGCAGCGCCGAACCCAGGCGGTTCGCGATGTCGTCCAGCCGCAGGTAGCCCTGCTCCACCTGCGTCGCCGGCGACAGCAGCCGCAGCCGGGAGCGCGCGTGTTCGAGTTCCGCCCGCGCCCGTTGCACCGCACCGTCGACGAGCGCAACCAGTCCCTCGCGGCCCTGCCGCAGCCGGTCTGCGCAGTCGACAAAATGACTCGTGATCAATTCCGCGGCGGCGCTGGGCGTCTCCGCCCGCAGGTCAGCCGCGAAATCGCACAGCGTAAAATCGATCTCGTGCCCCACCGCCGAGATGATTGGCAGCGGGCAACCGGCCACCGCCCGCACCAGCGGCTCCTCGTTGAAGGCCCACAGATCCTCGAGGCTCCCGCCGCCGCGGCCAATCACCAGCAGGTCGAAGATCCCGAGCTGCGCCGCAAGCTTCAGCATCGCAACCATCTCGAGCGCCGCCCCCTCGCCCTGCACCTTCGCCGGCAAAACCACCACACGCCCACACCAGCCGCGCCGTGTGATGATCCGCGCAAAATCCTGCACCGCCGCGCCCGTCGGCGACGTGATGAACCCAACGGTCAACGGCATTGTCGGGATCGGCTTCTTCCGCTCCTTAGCGAACAGCCCCTCCGCCGCCAGCCGCGCCTTCAGCGCCTCAAATTCGCGCTGCAGCCGCCCCACGCCGTCCTCCACCACTGCGCGCACGATGAGCTGATACTGCCCGCGCGCCTCGTACACGCTGATCTCGCCGTACACCACGACCTGCGCGCCGTCGCGCAGCTTCACCGTCTGGCGCAGCGCGTCGCCCCGGAACAGCACCGCGCTGAGCTGCGCCCCGGCATCCTTGAGCGAAAAGTACACGTGGCCGCTCGCCTGCGCGCGGACGTTGGAAACCTCGCCGCGCACCCACGCCGGGCGGATCCCGCCCTCGAGCAGCCGCTTCACGCGGCGCGTGAACTCGGTGACGCTCTCCGCCCGCGTCCCGTTGTCCGTCAGTTCGATCTCGGCCTGCGCCATGGGCTTGCCTCCCGCCAGGTGGTTCCACTCGCCGCGCGCGGCCGGCTCAGACTTTCTCCTCCGCCGGCGTGAGTTCCTGCCGGCGCCGCGCGAGCTTCCGCCGGATCAACTGCACCGCAACCACGGCGACGATGAGGACGCCGATGCCGGAGACGACCATGCCGAACTTGCCGCTGAAAATGCCCTTGCCGAGCACGATGGCGCCGACGGTCCAGGGCACCATGGCGAGCCACGAAACGATCAGGTACATCCGAAACGGCACCTCCGCGAGACCGAGGATGCACGCCTGGAAAGCGTACGGCGGCCCGGGGGTCAGCCGCACGAGCATCGTCACCGCGAGCGCGTTCTCCTTGGTCACCCGCGGAACCGTGTAGCCATAGCGCTTGATCAACCCGACGAGCACGGGCCGGAGCGCATACCGCGCCACCCAGTAACCCAGCGCGAGGTTGAGGCCGACCACCGCCAGGGAAATCGCAATGACGCCCGCGAGCCCGAGTTGGGGCTCAAACGCCTGCCCCGCGGTCATCGTGAAGATCATCATCGGCGCCCCGAACGCCGGCAGCACCGCCATCACCGCAAAGAAGACCACCGGGCCGAGATCGCGGATGATCACGATGCCCTGGTCCATCAGGCTGCGCAGGTCCACCCCGCGCAGGACGAGGATCACCGCCGCGAGCGCCACCACGCCGACTATGGCCAGTTGCACAATGGGCAGACGTTTCTTCGGAGGGACGCTTTGCGACATCGCCGCAGCCTGCCGGGACCGATGCACTGCGGTCAAGTGTCGGCCTGACCAGACACGGACCGCCGGCGCGCCGGTTTCACAAGCGTTCGACGGATGGGTGCTTGCCGCACCCGCGGCGCTGCCTGAAAGATCCCGCCATGATCCCAGCCGACGGCCTCGGCCCATCGTCCCGGTCCCCAGAGCCGGGTCGGCCGCCACCCGACGCGGGCGCGCAAGGCCCCCGCCTGCCCGTCGTGGGGCTGGCCGTCGCCGCGCTCGTCGGGCTTGCCGTCATCAGCATCGTGCCGCCGGCCGCCACGCGTGTCTTCTCCTGGCCGTGGAGCCTCGCCTACGCCGTCACCCTCCTCGCGCCCGTCGGCATCCTGCTGCTCCGCGCCTTTGCCCCCCGCCATCCGCTGGTGTCACCGCGCGGCGCCTTGGGCGGCGTCGCACTCGCGTTCGCTGCAGCGGTGCTCGTCTCCGCCATCGCCAGTCCTCACCGCGGCCCCGCGCTGCTGTGGGCCGCGCCGTGGTTCGCCGCGACGGCTGCCTTTTTTGCCTTGTTCGACTGGCTGCACGCGACCCCCGGGGATGAAGCCCGCCGCCGGACCCTGACCGAGCGGGTGTTCCTGGGCATGGGGCTGCTCCTGGGGGTTGCCAGCCTGCTGCCCTGGCTCGTGGAGGTTGGCGCGCGGACGAGTTTCGCCGAGATCGTCGCCGCCCGAAATCCGTATCCGCTGGGCCATTCCAACTACACCGCCGGGCTTGCGTTGCTGCTCCTGCCGTGGGGCGTGCATGGCGCCCGGCGCCCCGCGCGAGGCGATCGCTGGGCGGGTCTCACGGTCGCGGTCATGGCGCTCGTCATGCTGTTGTCGAGCGGCAGCCGGGCCGGCGTCCTCGCGCTCGGCGCCATGGCGGTCGCCGCGCTCGGGCTCGCCCCCTGGTCGCGCCGGGCGAAGGCGCGGGTAGCGGCCGCGGGCCTGCTGGCCGGCCTGCTCTTCGTCGCCGCCAACCCACGCACCCGCGCCATGCTGTCGCCGTCCGCGGCCGACGCGGCGCCCAACATCAGCAACGTCCAGCGCGCGGCCATGCTCCACGCCGGCCTGCGCATGGGCATGGACCGGCCGATCCTCGGCTGGGGCCCGGGCACCACGCCCCTGGTCTACCCGCGGTATCGGGCGCAACTCGAGGGCGGCGCCGAATCCGTCCTGCAACTACACTCCCTGCCGCTCCAGCTCTGGGCCGAGTTCGGCGGCGTGGGCCTCGCCCTCGCCGTCCTGGGCGCGGTCCTCGTCCTGGCCGGCGCGCGGCGCCACCCAACCGCCGCCGTCGCGCTGGGTGGCTACGCGGTGTTCTCGTTGTTCGATGCCCAGCTCGACGTGCCGGTCTTCGGAATCGCGGTGGCCGCCAGTGCCGCCCTCCTGCGTCCTCCGCCAGCGAGCGCGCCCGGCCGGAGGCTCGCGCGCGGCCCCGGCGTCCTCGCCCTCCTCGGGCTGCTGGCCTTGGTTACGCTCGGCCGGTCCGACCGCGCTCCGGCGCTCAACGTGGCCGCGCTGAGCGACGAGGTCGGACGGCGCGAACCGGCGCGGGCCCGGGCGCTGCTCGAGCAGTCGTTGGCGTTGAACCCGGACCAGGAGATCGCCCACTTCAACCTCGGCTGGCTGCTCGTGGTCGACGATCCCGGGCGCGCCGCCCGCCACTTCACTGCCGCCGCCCATCTCGTGCCCGACAAGGGCGGCGTGTACTTCGGACTCGGCCTCGCCCGTCTCAACGCCGGCCGGGCTGATGCCGCCGCCGCGTTTGCCCTCGAGTGGCTGAACGACCCCGTGTTCCAACTCTCACCCTGGTGGCGCAACGAACGCCTCCTCGCGCTCCGGCCCGCCGTCCTCAGCCAGCTCGCGCAAACCGAGGATCGGTTGGCGGCGCGACTCCGGCCCGATTCCTGGCCGGCCCGCGAGCTGCGTTACCTGCAGCGCCTGCGCGCGTGGCTCGCGGGCGAGGCCGATGCGGCGGCGGTCGCCGCCGTCGCCAACACCGCGGCGCGGCGCGAGTTCTTCCGCGGTGCGCCGAGTCGCGAAACCGTCACCCGGATCCCGCCTCACAGCCTGCGCCGCCAGCGCGTGGGCTACCCCGTGCTGATGCGGAATCTTGATCTGCCGCCGCCCTTCGACCTGTGGGTTGTCACCGAAAGCAGCGTCCGAGAGACCGAACTGGCCTTCCTCTGGCCCGACAAGGGCTGGGTGCCCTCGCCCTTGCTGATCGAGTTGCTCGACCGCGCGGAGTCCGGCAGCAAGTAACCCGTCATGAGCGCCCCCACGCCCCCGTCGCCTTCCGCCCGTCCCGGCAGCACGCCGTCGACGTGGACCGATGCGCCGCGGCTGCGCCAGACCGTCCTGCCCCTGCTGCTCCTCGCGGGCGACACGCTCATGACGTTTGCCGGGGTGGCGATCGCCTGGTGGCTACGCTACCGGTCGCGCCTTGGCGCGCTCGGCATCGACGTGCCCGACGCCACGTTCGGTCGTTACCTGCCGCTGTTGCTGCTGGGCGTCGCCCTGCTCATCGCCGCATTTGCCCAGTTTGGGCTCTACGACGCGCGCCTGCTCCTCCGGCGCTACCAGAGTCTCAACGCCATTCTGAAGGGCGCGGCGTTCTGGCTCGTGGCCTACCTCGGCATCTCGCTCGTCCTGAGATTCGATCCGCCCATCTCCCGACTCTTCGTGGTGCTGGCATTCGTCTGCGTGGTCGGCCTGCTCTACGCCTGGCGCATCACCGTCCACCGCATCGCGCTGCGCACGCGGCTCCTGGAGCGACTGCGCCGGCGGGCCGCCCTCCTCGGTTGGAACGAGCACGCGGCGGCGCTGGCGGAGGAGATCGGTCGCGACCCGGCCCACCCGTTCGTGCTCGTCGGCCGGGTGACATCGCCGGAGACGACGCCCCCGTTTCCGTCCGCCCGCCGAGAGTCGACGTTGGCCGACCTGGGGCCGCTCGCCGAGCTCGACGCGATCCTCGCGCGGGAGCACGTCGACGTCCTGATTCTCACCCGGCTCGACTTGCCCAAGGCCGACATGCGCCACGTCGTGGAAACGTGTGAACGCAACTACGTGGAGTGGAAGATCGTGCCGGGGGCGTTCGACATCTTCCTCAGCGGCCTGCGGCTCCAGACAATCGGCCGCGTACCGGTCCTCGGCATCGAGGAGCTCGCGATCAAGCGCCTGTTCAGCCGGATGCTCAAACGCGGCTTCGACCTGGTGGGGGCGACGGCCGGCCTGCTGTTGTCGACGCCGGTGATCGCCGTCCTGGCGCTCCTGATCAAACGCGAGTCGCCCGGCGGCCCGGTGTTTTTTCGGCAGACCCGCGTCGGCGCGAACCATCGGCCGTTTACGCTCTGGAAACTGCGCAGCATGGTGCCCGAGGCGCCCGCCGCCGATGCCCAGCGCCAGAGCACCGCGCGCCACGACCCGCGTCTCCTGCGGATCGGCGCGTTCATGCGCGCGTGGAACCTCGACGAGCTGCCCCAGTTCTGGAACGTGCTGCGCGGCGACATGAGCCTGGTGGGTCCCCGGCCCGAACGCCCCTATCACGTCGACCAGCTCGCCGGCGCGATCCCGCACTACCTGCCCCGGCACATCGTGAAGCCCGGCATGACCGGCTGGGCGCAGATCAACGGCCTGCGCGGCGACACCGACCTCTCCGCGCGCGTGCAGCACGACATCTACTACATCGAAAACTGGAGCGTCTGGCTGGATCTCCAGATCGTGCTCCTCACCTTCGTCCGCTGGCGGAGCCCGCAGGCGTACTGATGCCCTTCGCGCGTGCTTGCGCCCGGCCCCACGCCCACATCGCCCCGAACTAGACCGGCCGGACGCGGCGGTGGCCCCGAAGCCGCGCGCGCAGGAGTGCCACCCACTTCCAGAGCGCGAAGGCGATCCGATACTTCGTTCGCGCCCACGCCGACGTGCCGAAGTGCTTCATGTACACGTCGCGGTTCGCATCGAAAATGGCCCGCGACATCGCGTCGTAGTCCTTCGCGACACTCAGCCCCTTCAGGTGCACGACAGTCACGCGCCCGTCATACACGATCCGAAAGCCCGCGCGGACGACGCGGATGCAGAGGTCGAGGTCGTCGCCGTACATGAAGAAGCGTTCGTCGAAAACCACCCCGTCCGGCGCGAGCGCCGCCAGCACTCGGCGGGGGGCGAGCATGAAGGCCCCGTTGATCGCTCCGACCTCGTAGGTACCCTCGTCGGGGAGATGCGTGAGGTTGTAGCCCGCAAAGAGCGGCACACGCGGGAAGCGCGCGGCGAGCCCCGTCGCGCGACACCAGCCGTCCCAGAGCGTCGGAATCGAGCGGCGGCAGGCGAGGTCCATCGTCCCGTCGCTTTGCACCAGTCGCGGTGAAACCAGGCCGATGCCCGCGTCGGCCTGCAGGCGGCCGACACAGGCGGTGAGCGCGTCCGCGGAAGCGATCGTGTCGGGGTTCAGGAACAGCACGTATTCGCCCCGGGCGGAGGCGTACCCACGGTTGTTGGCGCGGCCAAAGCCGAGGTTCTCCGGCGCGGGCAGGTAGACGACCTCCGGAAAGCGTGCGCGCACCAGATCACCCGCGCCATCGCCCGGGGAGTTGTCCACGACGATCGTCTCCACGGGCCGACCCGCCATCGTTCGCGGCAGCGACGCGAGACAGCCGCCGATCTCATCGCGGGACTTGTACGCGACGATGATGATCGAAAGCAGTGGCAACTCCGGCGTGGACACGACCGGACGCTGCGAGAAGCTCTAGCCGAACGCAATGTCCGCCGGCCGCCTCAGCATCATCGTGCCCTGCCTGAATCCGGGCCCTCGGCTGCAGGCGGCGCTCGCCAGCGTTTGGGCGCAGCGCGAGCCCGCCGTGGAGCTCATTGTGATCGACGGTGGATCGACGGACGGCTCGCTCGCGTGGCTGCGGGCGCATCGCGACCGGATTTCGGTCCTGATGTCGGAGCCGGACGGCGGCATTTATGAGGCGATGAACAAGGGCGTCGCGGCGGCAACGCGGGAGTGGGTGCTCTTCCTTGGCGCCGACGATCGCCTGCTCGGCGAGACCGTGCTCGGCGAGGCCATGGCGTTGGCCGAGCGGGCCGGCGCGGGCGTGATGGTCGGCGAAGCCGTTTACGACGACGGCCGCGTCTATCGTCTGCGGCCGAAGGCAAACCCACTCGCGCGCAACTTCGTCCACCACCAGGGCGCGTTTTACCGCCGGGAGTTGTTCGCGGAGCATGGCGGCTTCGATCGTACCCTGGCGATCGCCGCGGACTACGAGTTCAACCTCCGGCTCTGGCAGGCCGGCGTGCGCTTCGTGCCCTTGGCCCTGCGCATTGCCGCGTGCGGCTCGCGCGGCGCCAGCGACAGCGGCCGCTGGCGCGTCTACCGCGAGGAAATCGCCGTCCGCCACCGCTACTTCCCCGCCCCGCGCTGCTGGCCCTGGGACGCCGCCTCCGTCGTCCGCTTTCTGCGGAAGCAGCTGCTGCGACGGCGACCACGTTTCTCATGAGAGTCTTTGCCGGCAGGCGGTGGACCCAGCTGGTCCTCCTGGTGATCCCGATCGCCTTCGTGCTCGTCGCGCTGGGACTTGCGCGGCAGCGGGGGCCCCTGTGGCTGGGCCAGAACAGTGACCCGAGCTACCAGTATCTCTTCAGCTCCCTTCTCCTGCTCAACGGCCAGACACCGTGTCACGTTGATCATCCGGGAACGCCATTGCAGGTGCTCGGAGCGGCGGTGCTGCAGCAAGTTCTTCCCGGGCAAGATACGCTGGCCGAATCGGCAGCGGCGCTGCGTGATCCGGAACGAGCGCTGGCTGCAATCCATCGCGTGCTCGTCGGCATAACCGCGCTCAGCTTCACGCTGGCCGGGTTCCTCGTCGCCGCCCGCACGGGCAGAGTCAGCAGCGGGGTCGTGGTCCAGGCGATTCCCCTGCTGCAGATCGAGCCCTGGAGAGCGACGCTCTTCATCGCGCCCGAGGCCTTGCTTCTGCCGCTCACCTTACTCGTCGTGGCCTTGACGCTGGTTCGCGACCTGCCGACAGAAGCACCGCCGAGCGCCCGGCCAACACTGTTGAGCATCGTACTCGGCTTCGTCGCCGGCGCCGCTTTGGTCACGAAGGTCAATTTCCTCCCGCTGTGTCTGCTTCCTCTCCTGACGACGCGCTCGCGGCGGCAGTCCCTGTGGACGGGAGGAGCCATGGCCGTCAGCGTCATCCTCTTCCTCCTGCCGATTGCCACGCAGGTGCCACGGATGCTGCGATGGCTCTTCGCCGTGAGCACCCATACGGGGTTCTATGGCAGCGGCGACGCCGGCATGATCGACGCCGCAACGTACCTTCCCCAACTCACCCGGCTGATTGTCGCTGATCCGGTGCTGCTCGTCGTGATCGTGCTTAGCGGGGCCGTCGGCCTGCGCCTGGTCCGCTCGAACCAAGTGCCGCCAGGCACGCGCGTGCTCGCCCGTCTTCTCCTCATCACGACCGTTGTCGAGATTCTCGCCGTGCTCATGGTGGCGAAGCACCCTCGCCCGCACTACCTCCTTCCCGCCATGGTCGCGGCGGCACTGAATATCGGTCTGATGCTGGAGCTGATGCCGCGAACTGGCCCGACGGGACGGCAAGCCAGCACGCGTTTGGCGTGGGCCGCGGCGATGCTCGTCACCGGACTCTTCGCCGCCTGGCGGCTCACCGACTTCGCGCATGAACTGGGCGCTGCGCGCGACCGCCAACTCGCATCGGCCGCCGGTGTGCCCTCGCGGGGAGACGCCCTGCGGGTGGAGTACTACCGCTGCTCATCGCCGACGTTCGCGCTGTATTTCGGGAACGGTTCAGCCTGGGGGATGTTCGGTCCGATGCTTTCCGAGCTGTATCCAGGCCGCGTCTTCTTCAACCGCTTCACCGGTACCTACGACCTGTTCTCGGGCCCAACCCGCCGCGACGCACTTCCGCCCCGCGCTCGCATCCTGCTGGTGGGCGACGGCGCGATCGAGCAGCTTCCCGGCCGCGTTACCCCGCCGCAGCCCGCGGGCGCCCACCTGCGTGTGGTGCAAAGGACGGCGGACCAGGTCGTCCACGAAATCGTTGGGAGCGATCCTTAGGCGACCGGAGCAATGCGGCGGCGGAACGCCTTGCGCGCTATCGCCAACGCGCGGCCCGACCAGCGCCCGAGTCCAAAACGCAGATTGAAGAAGCGGTCGCCTGCGCGCAGCCAGTCGCCTCCGAACAGGAGCCGAAGCGGAAGCGCCCGCCAGAAGTCGCGCCCCAAGCGGCCGGCGCGCCGCGGGAAGTCGATCGCGGGGTCCAGCGCACGCAGTTCCGTGCGCGCCGCGCGCAGCGCCCGGAGGTAAGGCGAATAGAGCGCCTCGCGCCACCGCGGCGGCATGATGCCGTAGTCGAGCTGACCCGATTGCCACCACCGGGCCGCGGCGTCCAGCGGCCGAAATCGCGCGAAGTGAAAGACGATCACCGGGCAACCATCGACGGTCAGGCCCGCGGATCCCGGCTCGGACGGGGGCGAATCCTGCCCCGGCGGGACGGCTGCCGCCTGGAGTCGGTGCTGCATCCAGTTCCACGGGGCCAGGTTCACGCCGGGGTGATCCAGCACGAGCAGCGCTTGGCCCCAGCGTTCCGGCCAGGCGTCGAGATAGCCCTGGTCGGCGTACCGTCCGTCCTCCACCCGATCATGGCACCACGCGAGGCAGCGTTCCCGCCAGTCGTCGAGGCAGGCGCGCCCCGTGGCATCTCCGCGAAACACCAGGATGCCCACATTGAAGCGGCCATGTTGCTCGTAGTGCGAAAGCCAGGGCGAGAACCGGTGAGGCGTGATCAGCACGCTGGCGCCCGCGGCGTCCATCGCGGAAAACACCGGGGCCGGCGGCGCAAAGAAGCAGAGGTCCGCATCGAGATAGGTGATACGGTCGATCTCGGGTTGGTGCGCCAGGAGCCACCGTGGCCAGCACGGCGAAAGCGTGAAGAAGTATTCCACCCGGGTGCGGTTTGCCTTTGCCGCCGCCAGCGGCGGGTCGTCGCGCTCCAACTCGGCGAGGGTGACGACCCGCAACCGGGCATCGCCCAGGCGCCGCAGGACCACGCTCGTCGCGTCATCGAGCGCCAGCACCCACAACACCGCCGCCGGATCGTGCCGCGCCAGCGACCGCCAGAGCGCCAGCCCCTGGATCAGGAATCCGCGGTCAAAATACGTGCAGTAGTGATTCACGGTCGTGGCGTCAGGCTCCGTGCCGGCGCGTCTGCCTTCTGGCTTTCGCGTCGGCGCAGCCACCATCCAGCGTAACTCGCCGTCCCGTCGAGCTCGTCGAAGTCCACGCGCCACTGCGAGACGATCGACCAGGTCGGCGTCAGAAGCGCCTCAAATCCCGTACGACCAAAGAGCCAACAGGGGCTCGCCCCCCCACCGAGCGATGGTGGCGTGTGTTGCACCACGATCCGAGTGCGAGCATCCGCCGCCAAGGCTACTCGGTCGAGGATGATATCGGAGAACCCGTCGAGCGCAGGATCGCGCAGGAACGCCTGCGGGGATTCCAGGTATTGCAGCACACTCGAGAGGAGGAGCACGTTCACGCGGCCGCGAGCGGTGGCGGCGGCGAGCGAATCGTGAAACGAAAGCGTCGCGTCAGAGAACTCCCGCCGCCCCGCCGCAACGAGCGCCGGCAACTCCACGATTCGCCAGTCAATCGGTCCAAGCTCGGAGAGCTCTCGGCGGTGCTGCCACCAGGTGCTGCCCAAGCCCCCGCCAAAGTCCACCAGCGTCAGGCCTTGTCCAGCGCTCGCAATCCGACCAAGCGCATCGAGCAGCGGCGCGTGCACCGCCGGCTCTGTAAACACCTCCCCGTCCCGATCCCATGCGCCGGTGCCCGCGCGCACCGCGCGCGCCGCCTGCACGACACGCTCGACCGGGGCGCCTCCGCCCAGCTCACCGGCCTTTCGAGCGGCGGTGGCCCAGTCGGGGTATTCGCCGCGCAGCCAGCGCCAGCCAAAGGTCGTGCGCAACCAGCGGCGAATTCCGCTGGGGAGCAGGTATTTCGCAACTCGCCGCATGCTCATCGCCCAAACCGGAGTTTCTCCCGGAGCCGCCGGGCCAGCCGCCAAGGCCACGGCGCAGGTGGATTCACCGCGCGCCACAGCACCGCGCAGGCGGAATCCTCCTGCGCCGCCGGCCAACTTTCCGGGAGCGGAGGCGCCGCGCGCAGGGGATCAGCCGACCACGGCCCCGAGCCAATCACGTTGGTCGCGCCTGCATCCGTCCCAATGTGTTCCACCATGCTCCAGGGTGGCCGGACACAGAGCCCGCCTTGCTGGAGGTGATGATACAGCCAGCGCACCGCCCAGAGGTTTCGTCGTCGTTCCGCCCGCGCCATTTCCGGCAAGTCGGCACCGTAGGCCCCCGAGGCCACGCCGCGCGCGACCGCGGCCGCCATTTTCATCTCCGCGGTCTCGTCGGCCATCCCGCGCCAGCTTCGCGCCCAGGTGCCCCAGACCCAGCACTCCGCCCGCCCATCGAAATACGGCGCGGCGCCCACGCCCGGCGGCGTCACGCGGGGATGCGTCCAGCCCGTGACGCTCATCACCCGCGGATCGCTGGCATAGTGCCGCAGCGCGGCAGCCAACCACGCATACGTGCCCGGCACCGCGATGAGATCATCCTCCCAGACGACAAATGCCTCGTGGCACGCCGCCACCTCGGAAACGCCCGCCAGGACATTGCGTCCGAGCCCGAGATTCTCCGTGCGGGCCGTGAGCCGCACTTCCGCCCAGTCAATTGCGCGCAACTTCGCCCGCACCTCCTCGACCGCCGCCTCATCCAAGTGGCTGCGGGCGCCATCCGCATACGCGTAGATCACAGGAACTTCGTTGGCGCGGAGACACTCGAGCACGCGCGCCAGATGCGCGGGGCGCGCGTAAGCAAACAGCACGACGGGAATGGAGGACGCGTCCACCGGAAGGCGCTAGAGGCCGAGGCAATTGTTGGGGCGATAAAACACGGCGGTCGTCTTCGCATGCACGATGCCGGCAGCCAACCCGTTGAAGTCCAGGCGGCGGAATCCCGCCTGCGACAGCAGCGCCGGCGCCGGCGCGTATTCCTGTCGCTCAGCGTCGTCGAGCACGAGCACGCCGCCGGGTGCCAGTGCCGCCAGCGCCGCGGTCGCACACCGTACCCGATCCCGGCCGTCCACGATCACGAGGTCAAAGGGCGCGGCTCCGTCGACGGCATGAACATAGGCCTCCGAGCCCTCAGCTTGAAACTCGACCCGT
The DNA here is from genome assembly GCF_003054705.1 of Opitutus sp. ER46. NCBI lineage: Bacteria > Pseudomonadati > Verrucomicrobiota > Opitutia > Opitutales > Opitutaceae > Opitutus > Opitutus sp. ER46. The sequence continues at coordinate 131,007 of NZ_QAYX01000021.1, read as the reverse complement.
GCATTGGCCGGCAGGTGCGGCGTCAATCGACGCAGGAAGGTTGCGTCGTGTTCGACCGCGAACACCGCAGCGGTTCGCGCGGCATAGTAAAGGGTCGAGGTGCCGGCGCCGTACTCAAATACCCGCAGCCGTGGATGCAGCCGCGCTCCTATGAATGAAACGAACGGATACGTTGCCCACGGCATGGGATCGGCAAGATCGAGCGCACCGCGGGGCCGCAAGGTGCTGCGGATCCAACCTGTGTCCGCAAGGTAGCCGCGGGTGCTCAGAGTACCGAGTTTCCGCGCCAGCTGTGGATGCATCAGCAGCCATAGGAAAGCACCGCCCTTGCGGATCGCCTCGCGCCAGCCATCGGCTGGCCGCGGCCCGAAAGCGGCCTTCGACTCTAAAATCGACATTCGAGCGCCCATGATTTTCCTTCGGCCCGTTTCGGCGAGCACTTTCCCATGGTTTTCCTTCCCCGCCGGCTGGCATCCCTGCTCCGAGTGGCACCGGCGGGCACGATTCTCCCGCCGGCCACCGGCAATGTCTCGTCGACCGCCGGCCTGATTCAGAACGCCGGGTGGCTCGTCCTCGAACGGGGCATCCGCTTCGGTTTGGTGTTCGTGACGAGCGTCGTAGTGTTGCGTTATCTCGGCCCGGCCGAGGCGGGCCGGCTCGGTAACGCCCTCGCACTCGCCGCGATCCTCGCCGGGTTGTGCGATCTCGGGCTCGACGCGATCATTCGGGTGGAGGTCATCAACCGACCCGGCGAACAGGGCGTGATTCTCGCAACGGCCGCGGGGCTGCGACTGATGCTCCTGCCGCTCGCCTGGGCCGGCTATGCCCTCTTCCTCGCGCGCGAGTCCGCGAGCCTCACGAACCCCGGCTTGCTGTACGGGGTGGGCGTCACACTGGCAATGCCAGTCGTACTCACGCTCGATAGCTGGTTTCAGTCCCAGACTCAGGCGAGATACTCCGTCCTCGCGCAAACCGGAGGACTCGTTGCCGGAGCCGCCCTGCGTCTGCTCGGGGCGGCGCTCGGCGCTCCGCTCGCCTGGTTCGGCTGGGTCGCCGGCCTGGAACTCATGCTGAGTGCCCTGCTCCTGCTGCGGTTTTACCATGCGACTACCCCCATGCCGGCGTGGCGCTTTTACTGGCCGGCAGCCCTGCATCTCATCGGCCGGGCCTGGCCGCTCGCCCTGACCAACATCGCCATTCTCGTCTATACCCGGATCGATATCGTGTTGTTGTCCTGGTGGCGCGGGGAGCATGAAACCGGCATCTACGCCGCGGCCGTCCGCCTCACCGAGTTCGGCTACATTCTGCCGATGATCCTCGTGAACACCTTCTTTCCGCTGCTCGCCCGCCGGTTCAACGAGTGCCACGACGCATTTCTCCATTTATTGCGACGCCTGCTCGTCGTCGCGGCGTGGGCGGGCGTAGGCACGGCGCTGGTGTTCAGCGTCGGAGCCCCGTTGATTGTGCGCACGCTCTACGGCCCCGCCTACGCTCCGACGGCGAACGTGCTCGCGCTCGCAGGATGGAACGCCGTGTTCGCAGGTCTCGGCGCGTTGCGTGCGCAATGGCTCGTGCTGCACGACCTGCAGCGCTACGGGCTGTACTACGTTGGGATGGGGGCGGCGCTGAATCTCACCCTGAATGCGTTCCTGATCCCAGGTTTCGGAGCGACGGGAGCCGCCATCGCGTCGCTGACGACGCAGGCGTTCATCGTCTTCATCGCCCCGCTGTTCTTTGCGCCCACCCGCTCCAGTGTCGCGCTCCTGCTGCAATCGTTTCTATTTGTCGGCTGGCGCCGGACCGCGGCTGCTTCCTCACCATGACCGATCTCGTGCTCTTGGGCGACCTGGCCCCCGTGCAATTGGCCGATTGCCGGCTCGACCACGCAGCCACCGCTGCCGGACTGGTCCTCGCCAACCTCGAGACCCCGCTGGCACCACGCGAGTTCGGTTCCAGCCCCAAAGCCGGTCCGGTGTTGCGCGGGGAGGCGGCAGTGCTCCCAGCCTGGAAGGCCGCCTGGCCCAACTTGCTCGTCACCCTCGCAAATAACCATATGGCCGATCTGGGAGCGCCGGGCCTGGAGGAAACGTGGCTGAGATTGCGCGCTGCGGGCATTCCCTGTCTGGGTGCGGCAAAGGACGCTGGCGTCGCCGCCGAACCGTGGTTTGCCGACCTCGGGGGATTGCGCGTGGCGGTGTTGGCGCTAGCCGACCGCTGGTTTGGCGTCGCTCGGCCAGACCGTCCAGGCACGAACCCGCTCACCCCGGCGTGCATCGCGCGCATTCGCATGCTTCGAGCCAAGGTCGATCGCCTGATCGTAACGGTGCACGGCGGCAGCGAACTCAGTGCGTGGCCCTCACCCACTTGGCAGGATTGGCTGCGCAGCATGGTGGCCGCAGGCGCGGACATCGTGCACGCCCACCACCCGCACGTACCACAAGGTTGGGAGCGGTTTCAGCAAGGGTGGATCTTCTACGGGCTCGGCAACACCCTGGTGAATCCCGCGGCGTGGCCGCATCCGGCAACCCGTCGTTCCTGGCGCGCGCACCTCGATCTCGCCAACCTCAACGCGCCTCCCGTGATCACCGCCTGGACATGCGAGACGAGCGCTCGTGGCTCCGCGACACTCCAACCCGAGGGCGAGGTCCCTGCCCACGCCCCGGAAGCGCGTGAGCGCAACGATCCGTTGTCAGAGCCGACAATGTTGGAGGCACTGCATCAGGAGTACGCATTGCGTCTGTGGGCGTCGTTCTACGCTGATCGCAGCGGCCTCGGTGACACGCCGAGGCGGGGCGCGCGCCTGCTCGCCCGCGTCGCTCGCGATGCCCTGCTTGCCCTGCTCGGGCCGAGTCGTTGGCGAGCCCAGCGGCAAGCCCGGCAACTGTATCATTACCATCTTTTCGCCTCGATCACTCACGCCGAGGAACTCGCCACTGCCCTCGGATTGCTGGGCGGCGAACTGCCCGATCGCCGCACGCCGCAGAGCCGCGCGCGAATGGACGCCGCTTTGCCGCCCGCTCTTCTGCACCACTAACCATGGCGCTGGTTTTCGAGTCCGACTGGCTGGGCACCCAGCCCTACTTCTACAACGAACACACGGGCCGGGCTTCGGCGTGCATTCACGAGGTCATCGACTATCGCGCCCTCGCCTTCGACGCCGACGGCTTGGCCGACTACCTCGACTTCGGATACTGCGCCTTCGGTCACACGCCGGTTCGCGGCGTACGATTCGTTCTCCCCTGCCACGGACTCCACCGTGATGACCAGGGGCGATTCCACGAGGTCACACGTCCGGACCCAGTCGAGCAGTGGCAGGGGCGTACCAGCAGCGTGGACGACGTGCTCGATCGCCTGCGGCAGGAGGTTTGCCGCTGGGAAAGCTCGGTTCAAGGCACGCTGACGCTGCCGCTCAGCGGCGGCTACGACTCGCGACTCATCGCGGCGCTGCTCCAAGACAAGTCGCGGGTGCGCGCATTCACCTACGGTGTCTCGCGCACCCAGGAGAAATCGCGTGAAGTAGCGCGCGCGCGTTGGATTGCCGAACGCCTCGGCGTCGCCTGGGCGCAGGTGCCTCTCGGGCGCTTCTTCGACCGATTGCCGGAATGGGACGATACCTTCGGGATCTCCGTCCATGCCCATGGCATGTACCACATGGAGTTCTACGCCGCGGTGAGCGAGCGGGTCGGTACCCCCGGCCCGCTCGCCAGTGGCCTCGTCGGCGACGCGTGGGCCGGGAGCATCGCACCGCTGCCCGCCCGATCCGCAGCTGATCTGCCACTGCTGGGGCTTTCCCGCGGCGTGCACTCGAACCGACGGGTGAGCCGCCTGAAAAGCGAGGGGGCATATCGCGAGGCCTACTGGGCCACCCACCGAGAAGCATTCCGAGATCCTGTTTTTCAAATCGTGGAGGTGATTCGGCAAAAGATGCTGCTTCTGTCTTTCGCACTCATCGTGCCGGCCAACGCCGGCTTCACGCCTTGGAGCCCCTACCTCGACCCTGAGATCGCACTGGCCATGACCACCCTCCCCGCGGAACTGCGGCGGCGCCGTCGCTGGCAACGTGAGTTCTTCTCACGTATGGGTCTCGCGGTGGAGGGTCAGGTCGACGGGTCGGGACAGAACTACCTCGACCTTGCGGCATTCGAGACCGCGCCGCCCATGCCACTCGACCTGCAACTCCTGCGCGAAATCGTGGACGAGCATCACGTCGCCCACATTAACCGCCTGCTCTTCGCAGGGCATGGCGTCGCGCGGAGCTGGGCACGGCTGCGATCATATCCGGCGGTGGCCCGCTGTGCCTCAACGCTGCGAATAGGCGATCCACTGCTGGACGCGCTCAATGCATACGTAACCCTCAAGCCCCTGGAAGCACTGATCCGGCGGCGCAACGCCGCCTGATCGCCCCTCGAACGTCCCCGGGAAAAGGCTTTCCCTGAAGGCACGTCGTTCCACAGTCTCAGCCGCCTGTCCGCAATGAAACTCTCCGTCGTCATTCCCTGCTACAACGAAGCGAAAACGATCCGCACCATCGTGGATCGCGTGCGCGAGGCCCCCGTGAAGGACATGGAGATCATCATCGTCGACGATTACTCGCGCGACGGCACCCGCGACCTCCTGCGCACCCAAATCGCCCCGCTCGTCAGCCAGGTGATTTATCACGAGGTGAACCAGGGCAAGGGCGCCGCCCTCCGCACCGGCTTCGCCGCCGCCACCGGCGATGTCGTCCTCGTTCAGGACGCCGACCTCGAATACGACCCGCAGGAATACTCCCGGCTCATCCAACCCATCGTCGAGGGCCGCGCCGACGTGGTCTTCGGCTCCCGCTTCCAGGGCGGCCAGCCCCATCGCGTCGTCTATTTCTGGCACATGGTCGGCAACAAGTTCCTGACCCTCTGCTCCAACATGGCCACGAACATCAACCTCACCGACATGGAGACCTGCTATAAGGCTTTCCGCCGGGAGGTCCTGAAACAGATCACGATCGAGGAGGACCGCTTCGGCTTCGAACCCGAGATCACCGCCAAGGTGGCGAAGCTCAACGTCGCCATCTACGAGGTCGGCATCAGCTACTACGGCCGCACCTATTCCGAGGGAAAGAAGATCGGCTGGCGCGACGGCTTCCGCGCGCTGTGGGCCATCTTCAAATACAACATCCTCCGGTAACGACCGCGTCCTTCCGTTAGGCCGCATCCTCCGGTCGGCCGCGCCTTCCATTTGGCCGTCCCTTTCCACTCGGCCACGCGTTGCCGTCTCGCCGCGCCGTTCCGCCCGGCCCTATCCTCCGTCCGGCCGCGCCTTCGCTCCGCCCCCCGCCCGCCCTGGCGCGGCCTCCGTTCGCCGCACCGTTCGTTCGACCGCGACCCGGGGCGCCATACCGAGATAACACGCCAAATCTGGCGAGTTATCGGCGATAACACGCCAGATTTGGCGTGTTATCTCGGCCGGGGGCCTGTGCCCCGAAATAGGCTCGGGACGAGAATTCACGTGTTTCCCGGCCGGATCGCGCTAGAACTCCCGCGCCATGTTGCTCGTCCAAACGCTGCGTGACCTCGCAATCTTCGCCGTCGCAACGTTTGGCCTCGGTTCGGCGCTCGCCCCCCGCCACGCGGGCGAGCCCCTCCTGCGGCTCGCCCTCGGCATCGTCTGCTCCCTGGGGCTGCAGTTCCTGCTCGCGTTCGGCGTTTTCGCCGCCGGCGGCAGCAACCCGCTCGGCGGCGGAATCGCCGTCGTCCTGGTCGCGGGCATCGGGCTGGCGCGCCGCCACGCCGCCCTCGAGCTGCTGACGACTCCGGAGGTGAGGCACTTTCTCCTGCTCTGGCTCGTCTTCGCCGCCTGGAGCCTGGGCCTGCTCGCCCTCGTGGTCAGTTACTCCGGCGGCGGCTGGGCGGTCGACTGGCTCGAACACTGGCAGCGCACGCAGTTTTTCCTCGAGCGCCGGCCGCTGGACACCGTCTTTGGCTACCTGTACGGGCTGACGGCACGTCCGCCCCTGGTGAATGTCGTCGTCGCCCTCTGGCTCGAGGGGACCGCCCGTACCTTCTCGGACTACCAGGTGTTCGTCACGCTCTGGAGTTCGATCGTGCTCCTCCCTGCGGTCATGCTGGCCCGACGCTGGCGACCGGCGGCCACCACCGGCGCGTGGGTTCTCCTGCTGCTCATGCTTAGCCCGATGGTGGCGCAAAACCTGACGTTCGCCTGGACGAAGCTGCCCACCGCTTTCTTCGTGCTGACGGGTTTTGCCGCCACCCTCGCCGCCCTGGATGACGCCGCACCCAGCGCGCTCGGCCCCATGGTTGGGCTCTGCCTGGGATTCGGGTTGCTGAGCCACTACTCCGCCGGCCCATGGATCATCGCCATCGGCGCCGGTTACCTTTGCGGGCGGGTCAACGCCTGGCGGCGCTTCGCGTTCTGGCGCGAGGTCACCGTCGCCGCCGCGCTGCTGCTGGTTGTGACGAGCGTGTGGCTCGCCTGGTCGATCGGCCACTTCGGCAGCCGCACTACCGTCGGCAGCACCACCACCGCCGGGGCGTGGTCCGAACAGTCGCCGGCCCAACGCATCCTGGTGCCCCTGCTAAACCTGCGCGACACGCTGGTGCCTTTTCCCCTGCGCGGAGAACCCCAAGACCGCCTCATCGTGCAAACGAGCCGCCTCGGCCGCGCGCGCGATGTCGCCTTCAACGTCTATCAGGTGAACCTCCCGCTCGCCGTCGGCGCCAGCGGCTTGTTCGTGCTCGCCATCGTCGCGGCGCGCGGGCGGCGCCGGGCCGCGGCGCCTGATTCGCGCCGCTTTTACATCACGGCGATTCCCCTCGCCATCGTTGGCGGCATTCTCGTGCACACGCCACGCGATCAATGGGGTCTCACGCACATCTGCCTGCAACCACTCGTCATCCTGGCCCTCGCCCGCATCGCCACCCTGTTGCCGGCGCTGGAGGGCCCGATCCGTCGGGTGTGGGCCATCCTCGCCGCGGTGGATTTCACCCTCGGCATCGCGCTCCACTTCGCGCTGCAGTCCTGGGCCATGGCCGGCTGGGTCGCTCCGGGCGCCGGCGCAGTGGGATATGTCCGCAGCCTCGGCCCCGTCGCCTCCGCCAACCTGCGCGACAAAGTGAAGTACCATCTCGCATTCTTCGCCGACCCGGTCGCCCACCTGCTTCCGCTCGTCGGCTTGTGGCTCGCGTTGTGTCTCCTGTGGGCCATTTTCCAAGTTCGCCGGGATTCCGCCCCGTCGTCCTGCTGAAACCTCCCCACCCGTTCCCGAGCCTCGATCATGGCTGACCCTCTGCCGACCGTCGCGATCGTCATTCCCGTCTTCAATGAGGAGCCGGTGCTCCCGGAACTCCTGCGTCGACTCGATGCGGTGATGACGGGAACCCCCGGCGCAACCTGGCGCGCGGTCTTCGTGAACGACGGCAGCCGGGACCGCTCCGTGACGCTGCTCAAGGCGGCGGCCGCCGGCGACGCCCGCCTCACGGTCGTCGAGCTCTCGCGCAACTTCGGTCACCAGCCCGCGCTCGCGGCGGGCATTGCCGAAGCGGGCGACGCCGATGCGGTGGTCACGATGGATGCCGATCTGCAGGACCCGCCGGAACTGATTCCCGAGCTGCTCGCTCGCTGGCAGGGAGGCGCCGACGTCGTGCTCGCGGTCCGGCGTTCGCGCCAGGAACACGGGGTGCGCCGTCTCGGCTTCGATCTGTTTCACCGGATGTTCCAGCGGCTTTCCGACCTGCCGGTGCCGCGCAACACCGGCACGTTCGGGCTGCTGGGCCGCGCCGCACTCGGCGCGTACAACCGCCTGCCGGAGCGGCATCGCTTCTTCCCGGGCCTGCGGGCCTGGGTGGGTTTCGAAACCGCCGAGGTGCTGTACGACCGGCAGGATCGCGCCGCGGGCAAACCCACGCAGACGTTTGCGGGGCTGATGCGCTACGCGCTCGATGCGATTTTCAGCTTCTCGCGACTGCCGCTCCGCCTGCTGACTTACGCCGGCATCTTCATCAGTTCCTGCGGCTTCGCGCTCGGCCTGTTCTTCGTCTGCAAGCGCCTGCTGGGAATCGAAACCGCGAGCACGGGCTTCACCACGCTGGTCACCCTCACGCTCTTCCTTGGCGGCATCCAGCTGATCGGCATCGGCATCCTGGGCGAATACCTCGGCCGGATCTACGACGAAGTGAAGCAGCGGCCGCTCTATGTCGTGAAGCCCCGGTCGCCCGCCCGCTCCCGGCATGAGCCCTGAGCGTGTGGCCGCTCCCCTCCCGCCGCCGGCACCACGGGCCCGTTCCGCCGCCCTCGTGCCGCTGCTCGTGGTCCTGCTCCTGGCGGCCCATTTCCTCCTCGCCGTCGGCAGCAAGCGGCACGAGAGCACGACCTCCGACGAGCTCGTGCACCTGACCGGGGGCTACGCGTATTGGGAGTTCAACGACTACCGGCTGCATCCGGAGAACGGCATCCTGCCCCAGCGCTGGGCGGCCCTGCCCACGTATCTCCAGGGGGCCACGTTTCCCGCGCTCGAGCAGGACTGCTGGCATACGAGCGATGCGTGGGTCCTGGGTCATCAGTTCTTCTATGAAACGGGCGAGGACCATTTCCCGCGGTTGCTGGCGGCACGGGCGATGATCGCCCTGTTCAGCGTGGCCACCGGCCTGCTGGTCTTCGTCTGGTCCCGGCGCCTGTTCGGCTCCGGCGGCGCGCTGCTGTCCCTGGCGCTGTTCGCCTTCAGCCCGACGTTCCTGGCCCACGGGGCCCTCGCCACCTCCGACGTCTGCATGGGCTTTTTCTTCCTCGCCAGCGTCGGCGCCTACTGGCGGCACCTGCACGACGGGCGATGGCGCTGGGGCGCGATCAGCGCCCTCACCTTCGGCCTCGCGTGTGTCGCGAAATTCTCAGCCGTCCTCCTGCTCCCGATGCTCGGGCTGCTCGCGTTGGCGCGCCTGGGGTCGCCCGCGCCGCTGGCCTTCGGTGCGCGCACCTTCGCCGGCCGCGGGGCCCGGCTCACGGCGCTGCTCGCCTCGGGTTTCGTGCACGCCGCGACGGCGCTGCTCGTGATCTGGACGTTCTACGGCTTCCGCTACAGCGCGGCGAATCCCGAGTTGCCCGGGCTCACCCAGTTCATCCGCCGCTGGGAGCTCATCGCCGCCGCGATCGGCTGGCAGGCCGACGTCGTTGGCCTCCTCGCCCGGCTGCACGCCCTGCCGGAGGCCTTCCTCTACGGCTACTCCTACGTCATCGAGTCGGCGCAGACTCGGAGCGCGTTCCTCAATGGCGAGTACAGCCTCACGGGGTGGCGCCTGTTCTTCCCCTGGACGTTCGCGCTCAAGACCACGGTGCCGGTGCTGCTGGCGATGGGAACCGCCGGCATCGTCGTCCTCGGCCGCTGGCGGCGCGACTCCACCCGGGTGCGCGCGGACCTCACCCGGGTGCTGCCGCTCATCGTGCTGTTCGTGGTGTACTGGGCCTTCTCGCTCACGAGCCGGCTCAACATCGGACACCGCCACATCATCCCGACGTACCCCGTGCTCTTCATCGCCGCCGGCGCGATCGTCACCGGGGTGCGCTCCTGGCGGATGCCGCTCGCCTGGCTCGCGCTCGCCCTTGGCGGCGCCCAGGCCGTCGAGGCCGCCCGCGCCTACCCCCACTTCCTCGCCTACTTCAACCCGCTCTCCGGCGGGCCCGCGACGGCGTATCGGCACCTGGTGGACAGCTCGCTTGACTGGGGGCAGGACCTGCCGGGCCTGAAGGCCTGGCTCGAGCAGCACCGCCGACCGGGCGAGCCGTGGTTTCTCTCCTACTTCGGCACCGGCGAACCGAATTACTACGGCCTGCACGCCCGCCGGCTGGTCATGATCAACGGCTTCAAGATCGAACAGCCGCTCGTCGCCCTGGAACCTGGCATCTATGCGATCAGCGCGACCGCCCTCCAGCACGTGTACAGTCCGCTGCGCGGACCTTGGGCCACCGCCCAGGAAAACGCGTACCAGCGGCTGCGCCCGCTGGAACCGGCGTTGCTCGACTACTCCCAGCATCCGGACCGCCGCCCGGCCTGGGCCGCCGCCTTGCCGAAGCTCAACTGGGCCCGCGTGCTCGACGATTTCGAACTGCTGCGGTTCGCCCGCCTTTGCCATTTGCTGCGGGCGCGCGCACCCGACGCCCAGATCGGCCATTCCATCCTGATCTACCGGCTCACGGCGACGGACATCCAGGCCGCCACCGGTGACTTTGCCCGCTGGCGCGCAGCGATCGAAGCCGCCGTCAGCGAGCGGCAGGATCGGTAGCGTCGCCGTCGACCACGACGAGCTGCGTGAAGCGGACGGCATCGGGCGGCCCGCCGGTCACGCTGAGCTCGAGCTCATTCCCCGTTGCCTGGACGACCATGGGCAAATCCAGCGTTTGCCGCCGCGCGCCCACCGGCACGGTCACGGTCGCCAGATCGACCCCGTTGAGGCGTACGTTCAGCCGCACCTCCTGCCGGCCCCAGGAATCAAACGCCGCCCGCAGCCGCATGGCGGTGGACCACCCGCGAAACCACAGCTTCGCCCGGGGCCGCGTCAACTCCCGCCACATCACCGGCGTCTCCCGCAGCGCGCCGCCTTCGATCTTCAGATCAAAGTGCTCGCTCATCGTCCACCCACCAAAGGCCGGCAGCCTGTGTGCCCAGCCCAGCGCCCGCACGCGTGCCTCCGGGAGGTACAAACCGTCGGTCGCGCCCTCACCGACGAGCCGGAAACGCGTGCCGTCAGGAAAGACATGATACAGCGGAAGCGGTTTGTGCAGCTCCAGCACCACCAGTGCATCCGGCAGGGCCGGGATGGCGGACACCGGGGCGCCATAGAAGTGCACTCCCGGAACGGTCTGCTGCAGAGCGCGCATGAGATTGTAGGGCATATCATGCACGGAGGAGATGGCGACGTCGCGCGCCCCGCTCTCGCGCAGCAGGCCCACGAGCCCCATGTCGCGCACCCGCAGGGCCGGAAAATACCGGTAACGGTTGGTGTCCCGCGGCACCTGCCAGAGCGTGGGCGCGGTCCAGAGCGGCCGCTCTGCCATTTCACGCGATGGCCACCAGGCGGTTAACACGAGCACGGCAACGATCCCCGCGGCCCAACGGCGGCCGGTGATCGAACACGCCTCAACGACCACCGGGACCAGGAGCGAGCCCGCGACAAAAATCGGGAGCTGCAGGCGCGCGCCCCAGGGCTGCCACTTCAGCACCGCCGTGAACAGCAGCGCCATGGCCAGGGTCGACCACGCCAGCCACCGCCAGGAACGGAGCGAACGCCGGCCCAGGACGACGCCCACGGCCAGCAGCACCAGCACCAAATGAGCCGGCGCACCCGACTTGCTCTCGGAACCGGCGCCGTACGTAACCGAGTAACGACCGACCCAAAGCGTGGTTCGCGGGTCGTCCGCGGAGACGCCGAGCCATTGATGCGCCGCGCGGACGGCCCGCTCGAGGCGCTGGTTCCACGCGGGGTCCGGCCCGGCCAGGTGCAGCGTGGTCTGGCGCAGGACATTGGAGGCGAGAATGGCGGGACCGAACGCGGCGTTCGCCTGTTGCCCGCCCTCGTCCGACCGATGAACCCCGAGCGGCGTCCCGTACCAGGCGAGATTCCGCGCGAATAGCGGCGCCGTCAGCCCGCCAGCGACCAGCAACGCCGCCAGGACCATTCGCGGCGCGCGGGCGCGGTCTCGCCGCCACCAGGCGAGCAAGACGACGACCAGCAGCGGCGGCAGGACCAGGAACGCCGTGCTCTTCGTGAGCAGCGCCGCCGCAACGACCAGCCCCGCGACCACGGCCTCGCACCGCCCAATGCGACCGGGAGCGGCTCGGGCCAGCACCACCTCATGCACCAGGATCAAGGTCCAGAGCGCCAGTTGGAGATCGTTCTTGCCGTTGGCGGCCTCGTGATAGGCCATCGGCAGGCTCATCACGATCAACACCCCAAGCGCGACTGCGATGCGCGACGCGTGCAGGGAGCGCAGGATGCCGACCATCGCGAGCGGCAGGAGCGCATAGGCGAACCATTGGGGAAGATTCGCCCAGCAATCGTCGCCGGTCAGACCGAGAAACTGCACCCCGATCACCTCGGCGAGCGGCGGCATCATGAGCGCCCGGTCATTCGTGGTCAGAAAGTGCGCCAGGCTTCCCTGCTGCAGCCACAGCAGTTGCCGCGGACCGTGGTAATTCAGGACGTCGACGGTCAGGGGCGGTGACAACACCGCCGCCGCGAAGGCCAGCAGCAGGAATCCCGTGGCCAACGCGTAGGCCAGGACGACATCGGCCCCCGGTCTTGCACCCAGCCCTCGTGCTCCGCGGCGGCGAAAGCTGAAGGCGACGCCGCCGATACTCGTGGCCGCCAGGACCATCCAAGCCACGCGTAGTGGTCCAGGATGCAGCAGCCCAAAGACCCCGAGCGCATGGGTGAGCACCCACACCAACGCCGCCCACAGCGTTGCGCCGCGCAGCGCGGCGCGCACGCCGCCCTCTCCCGCCAGGCGCAGTTGCAGGAAGATCGCGGCGAACACGACCAGCGGCAGCAGCCCCCAGGTCTGGGCCGGCCCGTTCATGATTCCCGGGACGCCTGTCGCACCCGCCGCCACCAAACCCCCAGCACGCTGACCAGCAGCGCGAGGGTCAGCGCCACCATGAGGCCCTGCTCCAGGCCGCAGACGAACTTGAGCCACGGCCAGGGCGCATCGATGCCCGAGGGGCGGTACGCCAGGTTCGGCGCCGAGGCGAGGAAGTGCTTCGGCACGCTCAGCCACAAGGCCAGCAGCCACAGAGCCATTTGCCGCCGTCCCAGCCGTCCGGTCGGGGTGGTCGCGTCGGTAGCGAGCCAGAGCCTCATGGCTCCGATCAGCAGCAAGGCACGATAGGGATAGTTGGAGTTGGCGAAGAAGCAGAAGATCCAGCTCGTGGCGCAGGTGACGAAGGCCAACCCGGTAAACCCGTGCTCCGGCACACTCAGCCCCAGCGCCCGGGCCTCGCGCCTCAACGCCAGCAACACCGCCAGCCCACCGAGCAACCAGCCGGCCACCACCTGGGCATTCGCCGGTGGCGCGGCCAGCGTCAGAGCCGAAACCTTCCACCCGTAGGCGAAGACCGTCATCGGGCGCGGCGCGATCCGCAGTGCCTGGATGAAGTCGGCCCGCCACCACCAGACGATGCCGAGACACCCCGCGATCAGGAGCGTCGTGACGCCGAGTCGCTGGCGCCACCGGCCTGGCCGCAACCAGACGGCCGGCAACGCGACGAACGGATAGAGCTTCAACGTGGCCGCGAGACCGAGCAGCGCTCCGCCGGCCGCGGCCAACCAGCGCGAACGGCCGAGCAGCCACGCCCCCATCGCCAGCAGCAGGAACACCACGAGATCGTTGTTCGCCCGGTGCATCCCAAGCATCAGCGGCGGCGAGCACAGCGCGAGCAACGCAAGGCCCGCGTCACGCCCACACCGCGGCGCCAGCACCGCCACCGCGGCGATCACAAAGGCCAACACGAGGATTCCGCCCAACCACGAGGCGTCGCCGACCGTCAGCCCCAGCGGGCCGGTGACGAGCCACCCTGGACCGTACACATGCGGCCGACCAAAAGGGTCGAAGGGGTTGGGCAGGTAGATATCGAGCCCCGCCTGCTGCGCCTGGCCGGCGGCCAGGATCGCCACCGTATCGGCAAAATAGGGACGAAAGGCGAACACCCCGAAGGCGCCCCAGAGCGGAGGATAGACGAAGGCCGCGAGCAGGATGACCAATGCGGCCACGCCGCAGAGGACACTCCATCGGACCTGCCATCGGAACTCAGGGTTCATGCGGACGGCGAAGGGGAGGCGGTGGACGCCGACGGGGCGGACGCCCCAGGAGCGGGCGCCGGCGGCGAAGCGGGATCCGACCGGATCTCCACCAGGCGGCTGACGCGGTCGAGCCGGGTGCCGAAGCGGCGTTCGGCGATCGGCTCCAGGACGAACCAGTCTGGCAGCCGGTCGGCCGGATCGAGCTGGAACTCGCCCTTGGCCGACGTGGGGCGGTAGCGCTGGAAAACCAGCATTTCGCGGAAGGTCGGGTCCCGGAACTGATAGCGGAGCGCGTCCACGCGCCGCCGGGCGTGATCGATGCCGATGGTCGGCACGCGCGCGAGCATCCAGGGCAGCGAGGACTTGTTGGTGAGGATCAGCCGGTCGCCGGGCGGCAAGGCCGCGACGAACCGACGCTCCCATTGGATTTCATCCTCGAGGGTGTTGAGGCGGATGTGCTGCTCGTTCGCGATCACGCCCGTCCACAGGTACGCGAGCACCGCCCCACCCGCCGCGACCCACGCCAGCCGCCGCGGGGGCGAATCCAGGGAATGAACCGCATAGCCAACGCAGAGCGCGAGCAGCAGGGCGAACGGCAGGATGAGCCGCGTCACCGTCGGATCATCCAGCTGGCCCCAGTAATAGAACATCAGGAGCGCGAGGTTGCCGACGATGGCGGTGCCGAAGGTCAGGAGCACCGGAGCATAGGACGGCGCCGTGCGCCACCCCCGCCACCCGCGCCAGAGTTGCGCGACGCCGTAGCCGAGCGCCACGAGGCCGGCGGCCGACAGCCAAACCGAGTTGGTCAGACCGGACCCGAGGTTGAACAGGTAACGCACCGCGTGTTCGAGATTCGGCCCGAGGTGCGCCGCATCGAAGCGGGTTTGCGCGTTGTCCTTCAACTCCCACAGCAGGGGCGTGCCGGAGAGGTACGTGTTGTGGATGGCGTAGGGCACCAGCAACGCGGGAGCGGCAATCCCCGCGACCGGCAGGATGATCCGCCCGGCGCGACGCCAGCCCTCGAGCGCGACCAGCGCCACCGGCGCGACAAAGAGCGCGGATTCATAGCGCGCCTGTGCCAGCAGCACGGCGCCGAGCACGAGCGCGGCAAGTCGCCGCTCGTCCGGCGCATCAAGGTACAACACCGCCAGCTGCATCACGCCGAGGAGCATGGCAAGATTCAGCATCTCCATGCCCGCGCCGTTGGCCGACTGCACCAGCGCGGAAAAGGTGCCGAGTGCCAGGACGGCCGCAATGGCGGCGCCATGGCGGGCCAGCCGCCGGGCGAGCAGGTAGAGCTGGGCGAGGACCACGGGAAACAGCGCCAGGTTGAGCGCAAAGCCGTTTGCTTCCCGATAGCCGGTGAAGTCGTGCAGCAGAGAAACGAGGTACGCGTAGAAGTAGGGCCGCTTGTCGAGGTACGAATCCAACGGCACGAACACGCCATCGACCGGGTAGGCGCGCATCACCGTGCTCACCTCGCGGTAGAGGTGCAGGTTCGACGCAGTCGCCTGCAGGACCATCTCGTCGTACAGGATGCGGTAGTTGAGCGGCGCCGTCGCAAACGCGACCACCGTGGCCGCGGCGACGACCGCGACCGCCTGCCAGCGCTCGCGCCGCGTGAGGGCGCGGATCGAGTCGCGCCACGCCGGCAGCACCCGCCAGCCGGCGAAGAGCGCCCAGGCAAAGGTCAGCGTGATGCCGTAGTAGCCGTACCGCTGGACGAGGATCCGTGACCGCGTGACGCCAAAGGCCAGGAAACCGAGCCAGAACGCGGCGACCGCAACGACACCAAAGAGCAACAGCCGGACCGGGATCCGGCGGGTGCGCAGGCGGGCCCTGATATCGCGCACGCTCACGGCAACTGCTTCAGCCAGTGGTCAACATAGGCCTTCTTCGCCGCCTCCCACTCCTCGGCCGAACGCGTCGCCGGCGCCGCCGTGCCCGGTGGCGTGACGGCCAGCCCCGCCCGGGCCGCCTCCCGGCCGTCCTGGCGGATCGCTTTGACCCGGCTGATGCGACCGATGAACAGCGTCTGGATGCGCCGCTCCCAGACGGGCTCCAGTTCGAAATCCGGCCCCACGTCATCCGTGGGCTCCAGGCGGCGGGTGCCCGTCTCCGGATCGATCCGGTAGTGCTGCATTACATACATCGCCGAGAAGGTGCCATTCCGCAGATGATAGATCAGCCCCTCCTTGCGCTCGCGGGCCTGGACTGCCGGCGTGGCCGCGACGCGGTGCGTGATCCAGAAAACGGAGTCGTTGTCGAGAAACAGGTAATCGCGCTCGGGGAAGCGACGCAGGAACTCGGTCCGCCATTCCATCTCGAGCGCCGGCGAGTAATTCGCGGCATAGGCGCGTCGCGCCATGACCGGCAGACTGTAGACCACGAGCCCGATCACGGCGACGGCGCAGCCGGCCTGCCACCAGCGTGGGCTCCGGGTGAGCGAGGCCCCCACCGCCGCGATGGCCACAGCCATGAGCAAATGAACCGGGAGACTCAGGCGATGAATGACCGGATGATCGAACTGGCCCCAGAAATACAGCATGAGCAGCACGGCCAGCCCCAGCAGGCCACAGCCCACCACGGCGACCGCAACCTCAGCGGGTGGCGTGGTCATCGGCGTGCGCAGGCTCCGCACGATCCACAGCAGAAAGAAGGCGATCGCGAGCAGGCCAATCAGCGCGAACAGCGGCGAGTTGGGCTGATAGCCGGTGGTGTCGAAGAAGAACGCGAGCGCGTGGCCAAGATTGTCGGGCACATAGTGCAGCGCGAACGGAACGTCCGAGCCTGGCCGGCTCGCGAGTTCCCAGGCCCCGGCATTCAGGCTGAACACCCGGTTCTGCAGGAGCGGAAAGAGCAGGAAGACCGGCGCGACCATGAGCGGCGCCGTCAGCACGACGCGCTGGTCGCGCCACCAGCCCCAGCCCACGAGGGTTGCGACGGGCAGGAGCACCAGCACCGACTCGTAACGCGTGAACGCCAGCAGGACGGCGGCGGCGCCGAGGGCCTCGAGGGTGACCACGTCCCGCCGCTCGGCGTACCGGATCGCGAGCAGCAGGACGACCGTCAGCATCACGAGGTTGAGGAGGTCGAAACCGCCGCCCTTCATCTGCTGCGACAGCAGCGGCAGCCCGGCAAAGAGCAGAACCAAAAACGCGCCCGCCCAGCGCGAACGGGCAATGCGCCAGCCGAGGACAAAGACCAGCCCCAGGAAAACGAACCCCAGCGCCGTGTTCACGTAGAACGCGTTCGCCGGGCGGTACCCCGTGAGGTCGTGGGCAAGGGCGACGAGGAACGGATAGAAGAACGGCCGCTTGTCGATGACGTTCTGGGTGATCTGGAAGGGGCCCTGCACATCCGTGCCCCGCACGGGATACGCGACGTCGCGCTCGTAGTGCATGCCCATGGAGGTGCCGGCGAGGAGCAGTTCGTCGGCCAGGATCTTGTAGCCATAGCGCTCGTGGGCGAGCAGGACGCTCCCCGCCGCCAGGATCATCGCGAGCACCGCCGCATCAACCCGGCCCCAGCGGCGCTCCCGCCACGTCTCGCGGATCACGCGCGCGAGCGCGAAGCCGAAGTACCCCAGTACGACCAGAAGCGCCCAGTAGCCACCCTTGACCACGGTCTTGACCGCAGCGTCGGGAGGAAGCGAGTACCGGCTGACCACGAGCGTCAGTCCGGCGAGAAGAGCCAGGAGCCAGACCCGGCGGTCACGAACCAGGATGCGAAGCAGTGACATGCAGAAAGGGCCGTCCACGGACACATGGACGGCCCGGCTAGCTTTGGCGAAACGAAACTCAGTTGGCGAACGTGACGGTGCGGGAGTTGGCCACGCCGGAGGCCGTGAGGCCGCCGCCCTGGAGAATGGGAGTGGCGTAGGTTTCGCCCGCGACCGTCTCAAGGTTGCGGATATACTGGGTGCTGTTGCTGCCCACGAGCACGTTGGTTTCAACATGAGTCACGCCGTGTTCCAGGAAGTACTGGTCGGCGGCCGAACTGAGCTGACGCAGATTATTCAAAACGGCTTTGCCCTGGGAACTGGCGCGAACCTTCTGGAACGCGGGAATCGCCATCGCGGCGAGAAGGCCGATGATGACGACCACGATCATGATTTCCACCAGGGTGAAGCCTTTCCGATGCATATGAGGTTGCGGCATGGAAGGAGGAGGGGATGTGAACGTACGACGGCCGTGGACGAACGCCACGGCACGTAACCACATCTACACAAAAAAAGCCGTCCATAGAGCTGGACGGCTTGAGAACGAATGCGCGGGATGCGCCGAACCTCAGTTCGAGTACGTGACGGTACGCGAGGCGGCAACGCCACTGGCCGTGAGGCCCGCGCCCTGCACGATCGGGGAGGAATAGGTCTCCGCGGCGACCGTCTGGATGGCCTTGATGTACTGGGTGGTGTCGGTGCCGACGAGGACGTCGGTCGCGACCTGGGTGGCGCCCTTCTCCAGGAAATACTGGTCGGCCGCCGAGCTCAGCTGACGAAGGTTGTTCAGGACCGCCTTGTCCTGCGAACTCGCACGCACCTTCTGGAACGCCGGAATGGCCATCGCCGCCAACAGGCCGATGATGACGACCACGATCATGATTTCGACGAGGGTGAAGCCTTTGTTATTTCTATTCATGGGTAGGCACCTAACGGATCTTATTGATAATGATACACGCTCAGGGGTGAGCAGTAACGGCAAAGACTGGCGAAATCACGCTTATCAGCAAGCGCAAAAACCTGTAAACAACGGGCGGATTGCGGTTAACGCAACCGCATGGAACTCCCAGTGGCTAGGGCCGTTGCCTGCAACCGAGGTATGCGGCGCCGCCCATTCAGGACATCAACGAAGCCGCGCAGCCCGCTCATGAGGACACAGAAAAGCCGCCCCACGGACGGGGCGGCTGAAAGCGACCAGCGTATGTCCGATCCGAATCAGTTCGAATACGTGACGGTACGCGAGGCGGCAACGCCACTGGCCGTGAGGCCCGCGCCCTGCACGATCGGGGAGGAATAGGTCTCCGCGGCGACCGTCTGGATGGCCTTGATGTACTGGGTGGTGTCAGTGCCCACGAGCACGTTGGTCGCCACCTGGGTGGCGCCCTTTTCCAGGAAGTACTGGTCGGCCGCCGAGCTCAGCTGACGGAGGTTGTTCAAGACCGCCTTGTCCTGCGAGCTCGCACGCACCTTCTGGAACGCCGGAATGGCCATCGCCGCCAGCAGGCCGATGATGACGACCACGATCATGATTTCGACGAGCGTGAAGCCTTGGTTGGATTTCTTCATGGTACCTCTGAGTTATGACTTTGGATTATATACGCTCATGGGTGAGCAGTGGGGCTAAGGCTGACCGTTCGGCCAGCCCGAACAAGTGCAAAAATTTGTCAATGCACGCTGGGGAGCGCGCCGATCAGCCGCGCGGTTTCCGCCGCGACACCGGCTTCCGGGCTTTGCCGGCCGCAGGTTTGCCCGCGGCCGTCGCCCGTTTCGTCGCCTTGCGTGGCTCCGGCTTGGCGAGCAAGCGCGGCAGGGAGAGCTCCGTCGCATCGCTCCAAAGCCGCTCCAGGCTGTAATGCTCGCGTACCTGCGCGAGGAACAGGTGGATCATCACGTCGAAGGCATCGATGACGACCCAGCCGCTTTCCTGCGCCATCTCGATGCCCACGATCCGGGAACCCGTCGCATCCAGGGCCTTTTCGATTTCGATGCGGAGCGCGCGCAAGTGGGGCTCGGAGGTCGCGGTCGCGAGCAACAGGTAGTCGGTGATCGACGACTGGGCACTAACGTCGAAAACCTTGAGGTTCTCCGCCTTTTTGTCGTCCAGCGCCCGGATACAGAGTTTCACCAACTCGAGTCCCGCCGTCTTCGTCAATTTAGTCATGTTGCGTCGCGATAAAGTGTCTTTTCCTCGATGTAGATAATGGCCTTGTGGGGCACAAAATAGTCGAGCGACAGGCCGCGGCGAGTCCGATCCCGCAACTCCGTGGAGCTGACGCCGAGCAAGTGCCCGTCGCAACGGTGCAGTTTCAGGCCCGGGATGTCAGGCTGCGCCTTCACGGGGTAGCCAGGCCGCTCGAGGAAGATGAAATCGACGAGGCGCACCAGCTCCTGGATGTCCTTCCAAAGGTGGAGACGCGGCAACTGGTCGCCGCCGACGATCCAGTACAGCTGGTCTTGGGGATACTGCGCGCGAAAGTACCGCGCTGAATCGATCGTGTAGCTCACCCCGCCCCGCCGCAGCTCCAGGTCGGAGATCTCGAAGCGTTTGTCCCACTCAATTGACGCCCGCAGCATCGCCAGGCGGTCCGCGGCCGTCGATTGCACGTCATTCGGCTTCAGCGGCGCCTGCGCGGCCGGCACGAAGACCAGGCGATCAAGATGATGCTGCTCGAAGGCGTCCTGCGCGGCGAGCAAGTGCCCGAAATGCACGGGATCGAAGCTCCCGCCAAGGAATCCAATTTTCACCGGGCGCAACGTGTTTCGACGCCTTCGATCCCGCAAGACCCATTTGCACGCCCGTCAAACCCATGGCCGTGGGCGCGAGAAACATGCAAAACACGGTCAAAAACCGCATAATGCCTGCCAATCGCTGCATAGCCGCGGTGAATCCGTGCTGCTAACTTCTCCAGTTGAAAACGATCCTTGCCCCAGTCGATTTCTCAGGCGCTACCGATGTGGTGGTTGCCGAAGCGGCCCGGCTGGCCCAAGCGATGAAAGGTCGAGTTGTTCTTTTGTCGGTCATCCAGCCGCCGGTGATCACCAGTGAGTATGCCCCCTTGATCGAAGATGTGGCTGAGGTCACCGCCGCCGGTGAAAAGTCCGCGGCTCGAAACCTCGCCCGCCTCGAAGAATCCCTGCAGCAGCAGGGCGTTCCCGCAGAGGGGATCCAACTCAACGGCGCGCCCGTCCAACACATCCTCGAGCAGGCGAAAAAACTTTCGGCCGACTATATCGTGATGGGCTCGCATGGTCACACCGCTCTCTACGACCTCCTCGTTGGCAGCACCACGCACGGCATTCTGTTCCGCGCGCCCTGCCCCGTCGTAATCATGCCGTCACCGCGGCAAAAACGCGAAGCGACCAACTAAGACTTTGGGTATGTGGGAACACCGGGCGTGGGCGTGGGCTCACGCCCGTTTTTTTGGCCCGACCGGAGGCCGCCGCACATGCGACCAGCCATTGCCGTCCTTCGATCCCGATCAGCCGCGCCGCAGCGTCGGCCGCATGCCGCCCGTAACCAAGGCCAACGTGAGCAGCGAGTTCAGCGGCATCAGCGCCGCCGCCAGCAGCGGATTCATCTGCCCGGCGACGGCCAGGCCCACGGCCAGCGCGTTATACGCCACCGAGAACACGAGAATGACGCGATGGGTGCGCCGGCGCACCGCATCGACCTCAAACAAGGCGCGAATGCCGGCGATGCCTCGGCCGAGATAGTAGAAATCAGCCTTCTGCTCGAGGACCCCGCGGTGGATCACCGGCGTGCCGCGACACAGCGCGGCATCGAACGCGAGACTGTCATTGGCGCCATCGCCCAGCAGCAGCATTTCGGCCGCGCCGTTCGCCGCGACCCACGCCGCCTTCTCGCGCGGTGATGCCGACCCCACCGCCTGTGCCGCGGGCAGCCCAAGCTCGCGCGCCAGCGCCTGCACCTTCTCCTCGCGGTCGCCGCTGAGCATGTAGACCGGCAACCCGCGCGCCTGCAGCGCCTCGATCTCACGCACCGCGTCCGCGCGCGGCCGGTCCGCAAAGTGGAAGCTCGCCACCCGCGTGCCGTCGCGGGCCAGCACCGTGTCGACCGCACCTTCCTGCGCCGCCGCGTCCACTCCGGCGGGGGCCCGCCACCCCGGCCGACCCAATGACCAGCCTTCGATTTCCACGCCCGCCCCGATCGTCTCGCGCAACTCACCCGCGAGCGGCTCAACCGCCCCCGTGGCCAGCAGCTCCTCACGCAGGCACTCGCTGACGGGATGCGCGTTGTCCCACACCAGCGCGAGCAACGCCGAGCGGGCCCCGGGCTCCAGGCTCCGCACGCTCTCCGGATTCAGCAGCGTGGGCGTCTCCAGCGTCAGCGTACCTGTCTTGTCGAAAACGACCCGCCGCACGCGCGCCAGCTTCAGCCAAAGATCACTCTCGCGCACAAACACGCCGCGCCGGCGCAGGGCCACCGTCGCGATCTCGTCGGCCAGCGGGAAGGCCAGCCCGATCGCGCAAGGGCACGAGACCACCAGCACCGCCGTGACCACCGCCCCCGTCCGGAGCGCATCCTGGGTTGCCAGCCACCACCCCACGCCCGCCAGCGTCGCGACCAACAGGATACCGATGATGTAGCCTTGCACGATGCGCTCCAGCAAATCAGCCCGTTCCCCGGGACGCTCCGCCGGCCGCAAAAGCTCCGCCAGCAGGGACTCGCTCCAGCCCTGGAGCGTCGTCAGCCGCAACTCTCCTCGCGCCACGGAGATCGCCCCGGCGGGAACACGCTGGCCGCGGCGAAACTCACGCGCCTCCGATTCGCCGTTGATGGAGCTGAGCGAAAACAGGGCGGCCGCGCTTTCGAGCCGTGACTCGACGGGCAACGCTTGTCCCGAAAGCAACACGATCTCCCGCCCCGCCTCCAGCGCGGCGGGCGGCACGGTCTCGCCGGTCGCCAGCCGGACCGGCGGGAGCGTGGGCTGCTGGTTCAGCAGCCGCCGACGGTTACGCTCCACCGCCGCCGTCTGCGCCCACCGCCCCACGAGCATCAGCAGGATGAAGGTCGCGACGAAGTCGAAGTACACGAACCGTTCGGCGCCAGCGAACCAGCCGTACACCGATCCGGCGTACGCCCCGAGGACGCCCAGCGCGATCGGCAGGTCGATGTGCATCGCCCGCGCCCGCAACGCGTGCCACGCCCGCCCCAGAAAGTAGGTTCCGCCCACCAGGAAACTCAGCGTGCCGAAAGCGAACGCCAGCACCGAGAAAAGCCCGGCCCATTCGTACGACGGTTCCATCCCGAAGTACGCCGGCAGCGCGTAAAGCATGACGTTCATGGCGAACGCCGCGCACAGACCGATCCGCCGCACGAGCCCGCGCAGTTCGGAATCGTCGCCGCCCCCCGTCATCGGCCCGACCACATAGCCGAACGTCTGCAGCCGGCGCGCGAACTCCGCCGCCGAGAATACGCCGCGCACCCACCGCAGCCGCATCGTGCCGTAGGGCGCATTCACCAGGATGTCCCGGCCTCCGGGCTGCTGCTGAAAGACGCGCTCGATCAGCCACACGCAGGCGGCGCACGAAAGGCCCTGCACGTTCACCACCAGCTCCGGGATGCGCGGCGACGCCTCCGCCTCGCGTTGGGCCGCTTCCAGCCACGTGTAGTCGCGCGGCTGAAACACGGCGGCGTCCGCCGGGGCCGTCACGTCGTCCTTGATCTCATAATACGTCCCGAGCCCCTGCTCCTGCACGAGGCGAAAGACGTACCGGCAGCCGGCGCAGCAGAAGCCCGACTCCACCATGCGCGCATCGATCAGGGTCGCGCCGCAATGCCGGCAGACCGGCCGCGGCGATTTTTCCGCGGCGGCGGCGCGATCAACTGGGTCGGGCGAAATGGCGGGCATGGCGTCGGAACACCGGGATCAGGCGCTGGCCGGACCCGGGACGGGGAGGAGGCTTACGGACCGCATGCGGTTCAGTGACAGCAGAACGTCGCGGGATCCGGTCCCGCGAGCCCCAGCGTGGCCCGCAGGCGCCACGCGATCATCAGCGCCGCCGCCAGCGCGAGCACCATGCGCAGGCGTTCCAGCCAGACGGGCGAAAGCTTCCGCCGGATCCAGTGCACCTGGGTTTGCGCGAGCCACAGCAGCGGGACGGTGCCCAGCCCGAACGCGAGCAGGAACGAGGCGCCCCGCACCGCAGAACCGGACAGGAGCGCCAACGTGACCACGAAGTACAGCGGTCCGCAGGGGAGCAGTGGCGTCGCGATCCCGAGCGCCGCCGCCGCACTCACGGGCGACCGTTGGCGCGCCCACGCCTGGAGCGACCAGATGAGCCGGCCGAGCGCGGGTAGCCGCGGCAGAAAGCGATCCCAACGAAACGCGAGGGCCACAAAGAAGAGGACCAGGACCCACGGCAGCCACCTCAAGCTGGACTGGGAAAACCAGGTCAGCGGCGCCTGGCCCAGCGCACCGCCAATCGCGCCGAGCGCAGTATAACCCACCAGGCGGGTGCCGTGATATACGGTGTTGATCGTCTGGGCATCGCCGACGGCGCCCGTTCCCGCTGGACCCTGCCGCGTGGCGAGCGAGCACGCGAGCGGACCGCACATGCCGAGACAGTGCAGGCTCGTCACCAGTCCGGCCACAAAGGCAGCCGAAGGGGAATTGACTGACGCAAGTTCCATCATCGCTGCGTGGGGGCGGAAGGGGTCGCGAGGGGCACCTCCGCCACCGGATTCTTCGCCGCCAAAATCAGCCAGGCCGTCCATGCGGCCAGTTGCAGGGCAAAGGCCAGCCCGACCCACCACCAAAGTCGGGAGGTCCGCGGCCGCCGCACCGGCTCGGTCAGGACCGCGTCAGCGTCGCGCACGATGCTCCTCCTCTTCGGCGCGCAGCAATCGCGCCTCGGGGCCGAGGAACCGGACCTCACGCTCCAGTTGGAACGTTCTCTCCGCGTCGTCCATCCGCACGCTGAACCGGAAAGGTCCGGTGTAGGTCGCGCGCTCCTGCATCAGAATCAATGGCCGAACCGCCTCCTCCATCGGACCGAGCACAACGGGATCACCGAGACCTAGTGAGCGCGAACCAGCCGGCGCACCGTCAACGGACACGCGGAAGGTCGCCGGCACATTCCGCTTGTTCACGATGCGAACCATGAACTGATTCCGCACGGCCGCGTCGTCCACGATGTAAGGGGTGCCCACCATGCGCGTCACCCCGAAGCTCGCCGGCTTCACGGTCGAAATCGCCCAGGTCGCCACCGCGGCTCCCACCAGCAGCAACAGCATGTACAACAGCGTCCGGGGTCGCAGCCAGCGCGTCTTCTGCCCGGCAAAACCAGCCGGAGAATCGTAACGCACGAGACCGGTGGGGCGGTTGAGCCGACGCATCACATCATCACAGGCGTCGATGCAGGCGGTGCAACCGATGCACTCCATCTGCAGCCCCTGTCGGATATCGATGCCGGTCGGGCAGACCTGCACACAGCGCGCACAATCCACGCAATCGCCCCGGGTGGTTCCCGCCCGCCCCCGCGGCTCGCCGCGCTGACTGTCGTAGCCAATCGCCATCGTGTGATCATCGATCAGCACCGATTGCAGCCGGCCATAGGGGCAGATGACGATGCACAGCTGCTCCCGGAACCAGCCGAAGTTGAAATACAGGATGCCCGTCGACACGGCCATGAAGCCAAACGCCCCCCAGTGCTCACTCGGCGCCGTGCGCATCATGCTCCAGACCTCCGGCAGCGAGACAAAGTAGGCGAGGAACAGGTGCATGATCGCCGCCGACACCAGCACATAGAGCGTGTGCTTCACCACGCGGCGCACGATCTTCCCGGCGGAAAGTGGCGCCGCGTGCAGCGCGCGGCGCTTGAGTGCATCGCCGTCGATCCATCGCTCGATGCGGCGGTACACGTGGTCCAGGAACACGGTGTGGGGGCAGGCCCAGCCACACCAGATGCGGCCGAGCAGCGCCGTGACGAAAAACAGGGTGAATCCCACTCCCGTGATCACGAAAAACAGGAGCCACATGTCCTGCGCGGCCAGCGTCAGGCCGAACAGGTGGAAACGTCGGTCCGCGATATCGAGGAAAGCCGCGGGGTACCCGTTGATCTTCACCCACGGCAGCGCGAGGTAGAACGCGATCAACGCGAGCGCGGAGCCCCGCCGCCAGCGGGTGAACCGCCCTTTCGTGTCGGCCGGATACAGGAACGAACGCGAACCGTCCGACCGGATGGTCGTGACGGTATCACGCGTCGGACGTTCGAGGTGCATTGCGGCCATGGGTGACCCGGGCTGGAGGGGTTACGGCGTCGCAGCCGCCGGGGTGGCGGGCGCGGCGGGATCAATGGTGATGGGCTCACCCTCGTGGTGCTTGCTGAGCACATACGCGACCACCTCGCTGATCTTCTTCTGGCCCAGGACGGGGCCCCACGTGGGCATGCCCTTGGCCAGAACGCCCTGCGTGATGAGCGCATGCACCTCGGTGGGCTTGCCGCCATGGATCCAGATCTGATCCGTGAGATCCGGCCCGATCGCCGACGGGTTTTCGGACTTGCCGCGCAGGCTGGGAAGATGACACGCGACACAGTTGGCGGCAAAAGTCGCCCTGCCGGCCTCAACGAAGGCCGGGGTGCGACTCATCTGCCACAGCGTCGCGTCATCCAGCTTCGTGTTGCTCGCCAGCTTCTGGGTCTCAATGCGGGTGAGCGCGAGCTCCACGCCCTGAACGTCGGTCGGCCCCGCGCGGAACCATTCGTAGTAGGCCCAGTAGCCCACCCAGAAGACGATCATGATGTACAAGGTGTAGAGCCACCAGTTGGGGAGGCGCTTGTCGTATTCCTGGATGCCGTCGTAGACGTGCGGGCGGACGGCGTCTTCAGGAGGCGGAGTCGGAGGTTGGCTGGGCGTCATGGGCGGAAGGTGTGGGCGTGGCAAAGGGCAGGTTCTCCAGGCGCTCGACCTGCGGACGTTTCATCCGCAGGGCGCGCCAGGAGATGGTGACGAAGAACGACACGGCGGTGATGAACGCGGCGATGGTGAAGATCGCGGCCGCATCCTCGAAGACGAGACGACGAAACATGGGCGGAAGAGAATTCGGGCTACGGGGTTCGTTCAGCGGTTCGCCGACCTGCGCTCGCCGCCCTCGGCCGGGGCGACCTTCTCGTACTTGCCCAGGTGCTGGAGGTACGCGATCAGCGCGACGATTTCCTTTTCCGGCGCGATGTAGGCCCCGGCCGCGCGCAGGTCGGCCGCGATGGCCTTCGCCTCGCGGGCGACGTCGGTCTGGATCTCCGCCGGCGTCATCGGGCGATAGGGCACACCGAGCTTGCGCTGGACGGCGAGCTTGCTCGTGAGCGCGGCAACGTCCGTGTCCTGCTGATACAGCCACGGGTACGGCGGCATGATCGAGCCCGGCGTCATGCGCGGATTCTCCATGTGCTGGAAATGCCAGATGTTGGTGTACTTGCCGCCCACGTGCGCCAGATCGGGCCCCGTGCGCTTCGAGCCCCACTGGTAGGGATGGTCGTAGATCGACTCACCGAGCCGCGAATAGTCGAACTTTTCGCCGGCCCGGCCATAGCGCAGCACGTCCGGCACGAGGGTGCGGACCATCTGCGAGTGACACACGTAGCAGCCCTCGCGGACGTAGATGTCGCGACCGGCGAGCGCCAGCGGCGAATACGGGATCTGCCGCCGGTCCTCCACGTTGGCGGCCTTGTGCGCAAGCACCGTCGGGATGATCTGGATGGCGCCGCCGGCAAAGACGGCGATGAAGGTCAGGATCGTGAAGGGCGCGGCGTTGACCAGCAGCCGGTCGTACCAACCGGCCCACGCCTTGCCGCGCGACTCGAAATGCGCGTAACAGAGCACGACGCACAGCACGAGGCCCACCAGGCCGATGGTGCCGAGGACGTCGCCCCCGAACATCCAGACGCAGGCGAACCCGACGCCCAGCACGGAGAACATGACGGGGGGATTGAAGACCGTGCCAAACAGGCCCAGTCGCTCCCCCCGCCCGGCCGCCGGCTCGTCGTCGGCGTACACCGCGATCGTGCCGTTCACGACCTGGGCGCCGCGCACCGAACGCCAGACGTTGTAGGCCAGCAGGAGGAAACCGGTCAGGTAGAGCCCGCCGCCGACCACCCGCATCAGCATCATCGGTTTGATCGTCGCGAGCGTATCCATGAAGTTGGGATACGCGAGAATCGTGCCCTGCTCGGCGGTGGCGCCAAGCATCAGCCCCTGCGTGATGCCGCTGGTCCACATGGCCGCGACGTAGAGCAGGATGCCGACGAGCCCGATCCAGAAATGGACGTTCGCCAGCGCGACCGAGTGCAGCGGCCGGTTCCACAGGCGCGGCACGAGCCAATAGATCATGCCGGCCGCCATGAACCCGTTCCAGCCGAGCGCACCGGCGTGGACGTGGCCAATGACCCAGTCCGTGTAGTGGCCGAGCGCATTCACCGAACGAATCGCGAGCAATGGCCCCTCGAAGGTCGCCATGCCGTAGAAAGTGACGCCGGCCGCGAAGAACTTGAGCACGGGATCGGCCATGACCTTGTGCCAGGCACCGCGCAGCGTGAGCAGGCCGTTGAGCATGCCACCCCAGGACGGCGCCCACAGCATCAGCGAAAACGTCATGCCGAGGGTCTGCAGCCAGCCGGGGAGCGCCGTATTCAGCAGATGGTGCGGGCCCGCCCAGATATAGACAAAGACGAGGGACCAGAAATGCACCACCGAGAGCCGGTAGGAATACACCGGGCGCTCCGCCGCCTTCGGCACATAGTAGTACATGATGCCAAGGATCGGGGTGGTCAGGAAGAACGCCACGGCGTTGTGTCCATACCACCACTGGACCAACGCATCCTGCACGCCGCCGAAGACGGGATAGCTGTGCAGCAGGCTCGTCGGGATGGAGAGGTGGTTGACGATGTACAGCATCGCCACCGTGATGATCGTCGCGATGTAGAACCAAAGCGCGACGTACAGGCTCGGCTCGCGGCGGCGGGCCAGCGTCCAGAAGAAGTTCACCGCGAATACGACCCAGATGAACGCAACCGCGATGTTGATGGGCCAGATGAGTTCGGCGTACTCCTTGCCGCGCGTGAGGCCGAGCGGCAGCGTGATCGCCGCCGCCACGATGATCGCCTGCCAGCCCCAGAAGTGCAGCTGCGACAGGAAGTCGCTCGCCAGCCGCGCCTTCACCAGTCGCTGGGTGGAATAATAGATGCCGGCAAACATCATGTTGCCGACAAAGGCGAAGATGACCGCGTTCGTGTGCAGCGGGCGCAGCCGGC
Source organism: Opitutus sp. ER46 (assembly GCF_003054705.1). Taxonomy (NCBI): domain Bacteria; kingdom Pseudomonadati; phylum Verrucomicrobiota; class Opitutia; order Opitutales; family Opitutaceae; genus Opitutus; species Opitutus sp. ER46. The sequence continues at coordinate 102,234 of NZ_QAYX01000021.1, read as the reverse complement.
CGAACGTCAGCCACGAGGTCTCGAAGTTCAGCTGCCAGAAGTTCAGCTGTGAGGCGATGAAGACGCCGGCCAGCATGCCGACCACCGCCCACACGATCGTGGCGATGACGAACTGGCGGACAATGCGGTCGTTAAACTCGAGGGTGACGGGGGCGGGAGTCAGGGTGGGAGCGGATGAAGCGGACATGGGGAGAGCGCAGGAGTGTAAGCCGGAGCGAAACGGTTCAGGCCCGACCCGGGCCGTCCTCACGCGAGGACGACGTGGTCCGGACGGAAGCGGCGCCGCCCACGCGGCGTCCCTCCTCCGCCAAGGGCAGGAGCGAGTCGCGTTCCGCACTGCTCATGCGGCCGCGCGCGTGCTCGCGCAGAAAGAAGACAATGAAAGTGAACACCAGACACAGGCTGATGGTGAGGGTGAGAGGAACAACGGGCATGGTGGAAAGGGGATTGGAAGGAGAAATTGACGCTCGCCAATGTGACTGCAGCGGCAACGTCACGGGGCAACGGCGGCAGCCAGCGGGAGCGGCGGAACCAGGCCCGGCTCGGGTTCGCGGATACGCGACACCCGCCGGCCAAGTAGGGCGGTGGTGGTCATGTGGGTGGGTGTAGGAGGCGCAACTATGGCCCAAGCCTTACCCCCTCACTCCGCAGGGGTTGCCAAGGGCTGTGCATATCTTGGCGCTGCCAAGATGCGCGCAGTCAAGGGATGCGCACGCTTGGGCAATCTCCGCGGAGCGACTGCCATAGGCGGCGAGCATAATGTCTCCATGCAGGACGAACTCGTGCGCGCACTACGAGCCCGGCGTGCGGAGATTCACGCGCGATGGGAAGCGCTGCTGCGTATCGAGAAGGTCAACACGCCGCTGGCGAACCCCGACGCGTTGGTGTTCATGATCGATTGGACCCTCGACGAGTGTTTCGCAACCCTGCGTTCGCTGCATGGCTCGACCAACCGGCGGCGCAATGGCCGCGGCTGCGACGCCCAAACGCTCAAGGCGGACTGCCCGTGCGGGCGCAACCCCCTGCTCGCCTATTTCGCCGCCGGCGAACAGGCCATCGAGGAGGCCCTCATCCTGGAGCAGGCCAGCGCGTCCGATCTTGATCCGGTGCAGCGGGACGATGCTTTTGCCGAATTGAAACTCACCGTGCGCGAGATCGCCCGCCGTGAGATCGAGGCATTCTGCTCGGTGTGCCAGTTCCGCGAGGCCCGCGCCGACGGCGCGGTTGCCTCGGTCGCCGCGTCCTAAGGCTTGGCCGCTGCGCCGTGCAGCCGGTCGCGGAAGGCGGAGGGCGACTCGCCGGCAATGCGCCGGAACACGCGATTGAACTGCGACAATGACTGAAAACCGGCTTCGTAGGCCGCTTCGCTCACGCGCTTGTGCGGGTTCAAGAGGAGATTCTTAACCTTCTCGACCCGCACCCGCGCCAGGTAGTCCGTGAAGGTCATCCCGGTCGCCTTCTTGAACATCTTGCAGAAATAGAAGGCGCTCATGTTCACCGACTGCGCCACTTGCGCGAGGGACAGCTCCTCCGCATGGTGCTCCGCAATGAAGAGCCGCGCCTTCGCCACCGGCGGCGATTCCGCCGCGGCCTCTTTTACCATCAGCTCATTGCTCAGCGTGGAGAGGTGCTGGGCGAAAATGGTCAGCAGCCGCAGGATCGACTCGTACTGCTTCTTGGTGATGACCCGCGTCTGGAAATAGGCCTCCTCGAGACGGGTGACATCAATCTCGGTGCCCCACTTCAACAACTGCCGCGCAGCGCGATCAAACTGCGGCTTGGTGGGCGACTGGACCATGATCTGGCCGGTCTGGAGGAACGCGATGAGGTTCTCCCCCACCCGCACGGGCACGGCGGAGTCACACATGCCGGCGAAGCATTTCAGCGTCCGCGGCGCGAGCCGTGCCTCCTCCTCAACCTTCTTCTGCAGCTGCAGGCAGGCAGCGCAGGAGTGATTGCTCCCCGCCATCAAAGCACAGAAAGGATTCTCCTTCGGGTCACCGTGATGCGGCAGGTCGAACGCCTCGATGGGACGAAGCGCGATCGGCAGGCCCGTGGTATCGCGAAACGCCTGCTCATAATCCCGAAAGATCTGGGAACGCTTCAACTGCGCGACCAGCGCGCGGCTCTGCTGAGCTGAAGGTTCACGAGAATCCATCGTGCCAGTGGATAGACTGCGCCATTAGCCGAGCAATGCGGAACAGCAAGAAACGAGCAGTTTGGCCGGAATGTGATAGCACTGGTGGGAATTCTAATTCTGCCCCGAATTGGGCGAGATACGGTCAAAAAACGAGGAGCCTGGGTGCGAACGAAATGCGCCACTTTTTGTCGCCTGATACCCGCGCCGACACCGCTGCCGCTCCATGGTGGGCCCGGCGCCGCCCTCTCCCGATACTGGCTCGCCCCCGCCTCAAATTGTGTCACGGTGCTGCGCAATTGCCCGGATGGCGGAATGGTAGACGCATCGGACTTAAAATCCGATTTCCGCAAGGAAGTGCGGGTTCGATCCCCGCTCCGGGCACCACCCAACGCCTTTCGCCGCCAACTGGCGCCAATCCATTTGGCCGCGGTTTTGCGCCGCGCCCGGCGGAGTGCCCGTCCGCCCAACCGCCCGCCCCAGGGCAGCCGCGCGGCGGTCTTGGCCCCCTTGGGCGACACGCGCCGGCGCGTGTCGCCGCCGGCAGGCGCAAAAAAGGCCGGGCGATACCAAGCCCGGCCTCAGGGGGGATTACGCCCCGTTCATGGAGTCGTGATCAGGACGACGGGCCGTTCACCGCGCCGCCATGGGAATTGTTGTAGGCATCGAACCAGTCCTTTGCCCAGAGCACATACGTGCTCGAATAGCAGTTGGCGTTGGTCAGCACGTACTCGCCCCAATACAGGAACGCGAAGGTCAGCTGCGCATTCCCGTTCAGGTACGCGCCGTTCTGATAGTTGTACTCCGAAGCAAGCAACTGCTTGGCCAGGAGATCCGCCGGACGGGATGAAGACTTGCTCAGAATGGAAGTCGCGGTGGACAGCGAGAGGCAATCGAACGGCCAGAACGCAAAATCCTCGATGCGGCAGGTGTACCTGAGCAGGTCCGTCCGCGAAACCTGCGTGCCATTCGTGCGGCAGGCATCCGCCTTCTGGAGGTTGTTCTTCCAGAAACCGATCGTGTTGCCGTCCGCCGTCATCCCCTTGATCTTCGCAAAATCGAGTCCGAAACCGATGTCCGGCGCGACTTCGAGCCAGCAGTCGACCCGCACTTTCAGGGGGCTGCACGTCGTCAACGACATGCCCTCAGGGGCGGTGGCAACGACCGTGTAGAGGCCAGGCACCAGATCGACAAAGGCGTAGACGCCATTGCAGCCGGTCTTGGTGGTATCGACCACCTGATTGCTCGCGTTGAGCAGCGTGACCGTCACGCAGCTCAGCCCAAAGTCGGCACAGTCGTCTCGTCCGTCCCGGTCCACATCAAAGAAGACCTCACCGACGAGCGTACGCGGCCAGGTGACGTCGACCTTGAACGTGTGTGTCGCCGTGGCCGTCCCGTAGATGTCCGTTGCCGTGACAACCACCGTGTGCGTTCCGGTCGAGCAGACGCTCAACGTCGCCGTACCGGTTGCGGAGGCCGTGCCAAGATTCGCTTTCTGAATTGTGACCGGCGACCCGTCCAGGGTGGCAGTCAGGCCGGTGATCACCGCACCCGTGGTCCGGCTGGTGCCAGTGAAGCTCAGCGGCACGCTCGCCGCCGGTCCACAGGGCATGCGATAGAAGACGGCACCGTCAGCCGGGGAGTTGATCACCACCTTGGGCGGCAACGTCGTCGCCGGCACAATCGTGAAGCTGACCGTGTCGGTCACCGTGATCCCCGCGCTTTTGGCGGTGACCGTGAGGGTGTAGCTGCCGGACGGGAGGTTCGTGAGGGTGCCGGATCCAGTTACGGCCGCCGTACCAGGATTCACCAGCGTCGGGCTCAGCGTCGTCGTGCCCAACACCGCCGTCACGGCATCCACCACAAATCCATTGTTCGACGCCGCCGCGAACGCGTAGTCGACATCCAGGGTGGTGAAGCCTGTCGGCAGCGTCAGCGTCGCCCCATTCAACGGCGTGCTGATCGCCACGGTCGGCGTCGGCGCCACCACATTGACCGTGAAATGGGTCGTCGCCGTCGCGGTCTTCCCGTTGGCATCGGTCGCGGTCACGACGATCTCATGGGTCCCGGCGGTGGAGTAACGCAGCGTGACATTGCCCGCCGCCGTAGCGGTGCCGAGGCCGGTCGGCAGATAGGTCAACGCCACCCCATTGTCGGTCACGGTCAGGTTCGTGATGGTGGTGATGGCGCTGCTGCCCACAAAGGCGAGCGGTACCTCGACCGGTGCTTGGCCCGTGCGGTAGGTGTAGTTCGAGTTTTCCGCCGGGCTGCTGATCGTGACGGTCGGCGGGGTCGTCTCCCCCACCGTAAACGTGTAGTGCGCGCTGGCGTAGGCCGTCCCGATCGAGTTCGTGCCCGTCACCAGCAAGGTGTACGTCCCCGCTTTGGTAACCGTGATGTTGCCCGAGGCGGTCACCGCAGCGGTACCCACGCCTTCAGACGTGAGGGCCACGGGCAGCATCGAAGCCGCGTCACCGTCCTGCGGCCCAAACGAAGCGCTGACCGCTTCGACCATGGGCCGGCCTTCATTCACGATGACAGAGAAGGCGAAGGGGATGGTCATCGACCCCGAAGCCAGCGTGTAGGAACTGCCGTCCGCCGGCGTCGAGATGCTCACCACTGGCTTGAAACCGTCCTCCGGCAGAGTCGCATCCACGGCGGCATCAATCCGGAATGACCCAGGCAAAACCCCACTCCCCCAGCCGGTCGTCGAAACCGCGTAGGAATAGGTCCCGGAGGTGATTTCATTGTCCAAAGCCTCCTTGGGGATCGTAACCGTCACCTCCACACTCTTGGTCTCTCCCGCCGCCGTAAAGGTAAGGGTTGGAGCGCCAAAGGTGACATAGCCCAAAGCCACCTCGTTCTCAACCACGGGACTCGTCAGGACCGTGTTCGTCAGCGTCACCGTCTTGCCCCCGGTATAATCGGGACCCTTCGGGGCGGTGATGCTCAAGGTAAATGTCCCCGTGACCGGCGGCACTCCCGCGACGCCATAGCTTGCCAGATCACCGTTGCGATAGATCACCAGGCCAGCATCATCCGTGGCTCGCAGCGATGCCGCCGCCAATGATGCAAATGCGCAAACAACCAGCATCCATCGAGGAAGCCGTCCGGCGAGTAGGGCGATCGTGTTCATGAGAGTGCTCCGAAAAGAACCGTTGGGAACGGGTTAAAGGAAGTGATCCGCAACCGGCCTAGGTACATCCCCCCAGAAAGTCCACCCCTTTTTTGGGCAAAGATCGGGAGTTTCCCCCGCGCTTCAGAGGTAAATGCAGCTGTTTGTCACCCAGGCAGCCTAGGGGGTACACCCTAATTTGATCGTTGACCCTGGGCGCCGGACCGATGAAGGTGAGACTCTCCCGCTGACATGCCGCGCACTCCGATAGTCCCTGCCCGCGCTTCGACTCGAAAGCCGGCGCTTTCGCGGCTGTTCCGTACCCATAGCCTGGCAACCCTGCTCGTCAGTGGCCTCGGCGTGGCGATCGCGAGTGTGTTCGGATCGTCGGCCTTTGCGCAAACCGCGGTCTACTGGGGCAACACCACGAAGACAGGCAACTGGACGAAGGCCTCCAATTGGAGCGGCAACACCGTACCTGCGAATTCGATCACGACCAACTTTGCCTCCTTCCGGGGGACGGGCGCAACGGTGACGGTCGACCAGAATCGCAGCATTTCCGGGCTGGAATTTCGAAATGGAGCCACGGGCGCCTACTCGATTACTGCCACCAGCAACCGGATACTGACCCTCGGAAGCTACGGGATCGTTGGAAACAGCACGTTCTCAAACACCGTGGGCAACAACCGGCTCAGCCTGCGCCTTGGCGCCGCCACCAGCTTCCAGGGCAACGCGGGGAGCCTTACGATCGCCGGCAACGTCGCCCTGAACGGATTTACCCTCGGGTTGACCGGCAACGGTACCGGGGCCTACGGAGTCACCTCCGCCATCACGGGAAGCGGCAGCCTCAACAAGACCGGAACCAACACCTGGACCCTCAGCGGTGCCAACACCTACTCCGGCACCACCACCGTTACTTCGGGCAATCTCGTCGTCAGTTCCACCGGAACGCTGGGCGCGGCAACCAACAGCCTCGCGGTCAATGGCGGCACCCTCTCGCTCAACAACGCCGCGCAAACCGTGAGCGCCCTCAGCGGCACTGGCGGCAATATCGTGCTCGGGAGCGGACACGTCCTGACCGTCAACTCCTCCACCACCGCGTCGTACGCCGGAAACATCAGCGGCGCCGGTTCGCTCACCAAGTCCGGCACGGGCAGCCTGACGCTCAGCGGCACCAACTCCCAGACCGGCACCACAACCGTTTCGGCCGGAAGCCTCACGATCGCCACCACGGGAAGTCTCGGCGCCGCCACGAGCAGCCTGGTGATTAACGGGGGCACCGTTACCCTGAACAACGCCGCCCAGACGGTCGCCGCCCTGTCGGGAACCGGGGGTAACCTCGCCCTCGGCTCGTCCACGGCACTGACCGTCAACTCGACTGCGACCAACACCTTCGCCGGCAACCTTACCGGCACCAGCGGTTCATCCCTCAACAAGACCGGCTCCGGTACCCTCACCCTCTCCGGTACCAGCTCCTCCTACGCGGGCAACGTCAACATCACCGGCGGCACCGTGATCGCCTCGAGCGCGGGCGCCCTTGGGGGCAGCAGCGCAACGACCAATGTCTCCTCCTCCGGCGCCCTCGGCGTTTCCGGCGGCATCAACCTTGCCGCCGGCAGCATCGTGCTCGCCGGCTCAGGCAGCGGCAGCGGCGCGCTCTACAACGTGAGCGGCAACAACATCGTCGGGAAGATCTCCCTGCTGGGTGACACCACCATCGGAAGCACCGCCGGCAACCTCACCCTCGGCAACACCGTCAATCTCGCCAGCACCGTCACCAGCGGCAGCACGCTGGCGCTGAACGCCGCGACCGGCAGCGTGATCACCGCGAGCGGCGTGATCTCGGACTCCCTCACGAGCGCTTCGCTCGGCATCGCCAACACGGGCAGCGGCACGACCTATCTCACCGCCGCAAATGACTACACCGGCGGCACCACCGTCTCCGCCGGCAACCTTATTGTCACCGCGACCGGCAAGCTGGGCGCGACCTCGGGCAATCTCGTGGTCAACGGCGGCACGCTCGGTCTTCTCTCCAACCAGACCGTTGGCTCCCTATCGGGTGGTGGCGGCACCATCGCGCTCGGCTCGGGCATCGGTCTGACCGCCGGCGGAACCGGTAGCAGTACCTTCGCCGGTGCATTCACTGGAGACAGTACCACGTCCTTTACCAAGACCGGCACCGGCGCCCTGACACTCTCGGGCGCCAGTTCGTCCTTCGCCGGCAACATCAACATCACCGCGGGCACCTTGCTTGCCACCAGCGCCGGGGCCCTTGGCGGGACCAGCGCCCGCGCCACCGTCTCCTCCGGCGCCGCGGTCGGCGTGAACGGCTCCGCCCTCAGCGTCGGCAACCTCACCCTGGCCGGTACCGGTGTGAGCGGCAGTGGCGCCCTCTACAACGCCGGAGGCACCAGCACCGTGTCCGCCGCCCTCACCACCTCCGGCAACGCCACCATCGTCGCCAACACGGGTTCACTCGCCCTCTCGGGCAACGCCAACGTCACGACCAACACGACGCTGTCGTTCGATGTCTCGAGTTCGGGCGCCATGACCGCCAGTGGCAACATTGGCGGCGGCGGTTCGATCGCCAAGACCGGCACCGGTGTTCTCACCCTCTCCGGCAGCAACACCTACACCGGCGGCACGAGCGTCACGGCCGGCACGCTTTCCGTCGCTTCGATCGGATCCCTCGGCAGCGCCAGCAACACCCTGACGATCGACGGTGGCACGCTGCAGTACACCGGCGCCAGCACCGGATACACCAACCGCACGTTCCGGCTCGGCCCCGCGGGCGCGACGCTTGCCTCCACTGGCTCCGGTGCCCTCCAACTCGCCGGCACGATCCAGGTGACGGGAACCGGTGACCGCACCCTCACCCTCACGGGCACCAGCACCGCCCTCAACACGGTCTCGGGCGCGATCGGTGATCCTTCCTCCGGCAAGACGAGCCTGACCAAGACCGGCACGGGACTCTGGGTCCTTGCCGGCAACAACTCCTATACGGGGACCACCACGCTCAGCGAAGGCACCCTCACCGTCGACGCCAGCGCATCGCTGGCCGCCGCCACCAGCAGCCTGGTCGTCAACGGCGGCACGTTGAACCTCAACAACGCCGCGCAGACCGTCGGCTCGCTCAGCGGCAACGGCGGCACCATCGCTCTCGGCAGCGCCCACGACCTCACGGTCAATTCGTCCGCGATCACCGAATACAAGGGTGTCTTCACCGGCGATACCGCCACCAGTATCACCAAGGCCGGGACCGGCACGCTCACTCTCTCCGGCGCCAGTTCGTCCTTCGACGGCGCCATGAACGTCGTCGGCGGCACTCTCATCGCCGCCAACAGCTCCGCCCTCGGGTCCAGCAGCGCCACCGTGACGGTGAGCCCGAACGCCTCCCTTGGCCTCATGGGCGGCATCACCAACGCCGCCGCGCTCGACCTTTCGGGCTCGGGCGTGAGCGGAAACGGCGCCCTGTACAACGTCTCCGGCACCAACACGCAGACCGGCGACATTCTGATCTACGCCGACACGACGATCGGGGCCCAGAGCGGCACGCTCAACCTGTCGGGCGGCATCGACCTGGCGAGCACGACCACCGCCAGCACGACCCTCACATTCGACGCGGCCAGCGGGGCCACGATCAACGTCACGGGCAAGATCAACGACACGCTGAACTTTACCTACCCCCTCAACGTTGCCCAGACGGGCAACGGCACGGTCATTCTCGCGAACTCGGGTAACTACTACTACGGCAACACCACCATCGGCACGGCCGGCGGCTCCAGCACCGGCACCCTCGCCCTCGGCGCCTCCAACGCCCTGCCCACGCGCAACACCGATTCGCTGATCACGATCTATTCCGGCACCCTCGCGCTCGGGAATTACAGCGCCACCTCGCAGGGTGACATCATCATGGGTGGCGGCGCCGCCGGCTCCACCGCGGCGATCACGATGGGAACCGGCACCCTCACGCTGGGCCACGACGTCACCTACGACGCCACGAACAATCCGAACGGCGCGACGATCGGCGGCAACGTGGTCCTGACTTCCGGCACTCACTTCTTCACGGTCAACGACTCGAGCGCGGCCCAGTACGACCTGACGGTGTCCGCCGCACTCAGCGGTTACGGCCAGATCGACAAATACGGATCCGGCACCCTGCTCCTGACGGGGAACAGCAGCTTCACCGGCGCGCTCTCGATTATGGATGGCGTGGTCAGCGTGCAGCACAACAAGGCGCTCGGCTCCAACCTGGGCCGCACCTATGTGAACGCCGGCAGCACCGTCGAGCTCAGCAACGCCACCAACGGCGACCTCACCATTGCCGAACGCTTCACCCTTTCCGGCACCGGCTACAACGGCGCCGGCGCCCTCCACAACGTTGCCGGCAACAACACCATCACCGGCTCGACCGTCCTTTCCACCACCAACGCCCGCATCGCCGCGGACGCCGGCACCTCCCTCACGTTGTCGGGCAACATGAACTCGAGCTCGGGCGGCAGCCTCCAGACCGGCGGCGCGGGCACGGTTACGGTCAGTGGCGACATCGGCACCGGCGTGACCGGCATCACCAAACAGGACAACGGCACCCTCATTCTCTCGGGCGGCAATGCCTTCAGCGGCAACGTCAGCGTCCAGGGCGGCGTCCTGAGCGCCCGCAGCAACACCGCCCTCGGCACCAATAACACCGTGATCGTCGACAACGGCGCGACCCTCGCCTTCGACAACACCGGAGCCGGCGGCAACCTCGCGACCGTCAACAGCACCGTCGTCCTCAACGGCCAGGGCTTCGGCGGCGCCGGTGCCCTCCGCAATACCGCCGGCGCCAACCTCTTCAACGGGTCGGTCTCCCTCGCATCCTCCTCGCTCCTCACGGCCGACACCGGCACGCGGCTGACGATCGGCGGCAGCCTCACCGGCAACGGCAGCAGCACGCTCACCGTTGGCACCGCCACCCAGAACGGCGGCATGCAGATTTCCGGCGCCATCAACGAGGTGAACCTGGTGAAGAACGGCGGCGCGGTCAGCGGCACCAACGGCATCCTGACACTCGGCGGCGGCGGCTCGATCGGCACCGTCGCCCTCAATCAGGGCCAGATCAGCGTCACCGGCGGCACGCTCAACACGGGCAACTTCACCGCGGCCAGCGGCACCTCCCTGCTCATCGCCAGCGGCGGCACCGTGAACGTCACCGGCGATGCCGTGTTCAACAACAACACGATCAACTCCGCCAGCGCCGGCACCCTGCAGATCAGCGGTGACAGTTCGCTCACCTTCAACGGCAGCATCAACGCCTCCAACCTCACCCTGGTCCTCGCGGGCGGCAGCGCGGGCGACAACAGCGCCCCTGTCACCGTGTACCTGGGCGGGAGCAATGTGACCGTGGGCAAGATCATCATCACCGGCGACACGATCCTGGATTTCGGCGGCTCCGGCGGCACCACCCTCACCTCCGGGGTGTTGGACATCCAAAACCCCAACGCCAAGATCCAGGTCGTCAATTGGGTCAGCACCGCGAACAACGCCTCCCAGAGCACGATCTGGTACGTGCTGAGCACGATCAACAATGGCACGCTCGGCGGGCAGGACCAGAACGGTGGCTCCCCCCTCGACCAGATCACCTTCCCCAATCCGATCGGCGGCAACGGCAACACCACCACCTGGGTCGACAACACCTGGCCGGGCTGGTTTGACCACGAAATCCGTCCGACCCCCGAGCCCGGCACGTACGGCGCGATCCTCCTCAGCGCGTGCGGCGCCCTCCTCGGCTGGCATCGCTATCGGCGCCGTCGCGCCGCCACCCCGGCCGCCTCCTGAGGTTCGCCGCCGTCGGCCGCCGGCCGACCGTATCCATCGCGGACCCGCGCCGTCGTGACGCCGCGGATGCATGCCGCCCGCCCCGCGGCAACCGCCGCCCGATCTTCCGCATCAACGCAATCCCTACCAAGGACTCGGGGTTTCCCGCGCCCCCGCGCGCCACTAAAAGCTGGCCGCGTCGCGCGAGCATCGCCAGAAAGGGGTCACCCCCTTACCCGCGCCTGTGGCGGGTATCCGGCCCACAACCGGAAATTTGCTTTCCCTCCTATGAACCTCGGCGACTCCCTGAAACTGGGCGCAGCTGGCATGGTTGCGTTCTGTCCCACCCTCCTTCGCGCGAGCGAAGCGAACATCAAGATCCCGGAACTGACTCAGGTCCGGTTTGAAGGCCTCGGAGGCATCAGCGGTGAAACCCTCCTCTACGGCGGCATCGCCCTCTGCGCGATCGGCGCCGCCTTTGGCATCGTGCAATACCGCCAGACGAAGGCGCTGCCCGTGCACGAATCGATGGCCAGCGTCTCCCATTCCATCTGGGAGACGTGCAAGACCTACCTGTTCACCCAGGGGAAGTTTCTCGCGCTCCTCTGGCTGCTCATTGCCGCCTGCATTTTCTATTACTTCAAGGTGCTCGAAGGGGAGCCTCTCGGCCACGTGCTCGTGATCCTGCTGTCCTCCGTGCTCGGCATCCTCGGTTCGTACGGCGTCGCCTGGTTCGGGATTCGCATCAACACCGTCTCCAATTCCCGCACCGCCTTCTCCGGCCTGAAGGGCCACCCGTTCGCCACCCTCGGCATCCCGCTCCGCTCCGGCATGAGCGTCGGCCTGCTCCTCGTGTGCGTCGAACTGTTCTTCATGATCTGCATCCTGATGTTCCTGCCGCGGAACCTCGTTGGGCCCTGCTTCATCGGCTTCGCCATCGGCGAGTCGCTCGGCGCCTCCGTCCTGCGCATCTGCGGCGGCATCTTCACCAAGATCGCCGACATCGGCTCCGACCTCATGAAGATCGTCTTCAAGCTGCCGGAGGACGACCCGAAGAACCCGGGCGTCATCGCCGACTGCACCGGCGACAACGCCGGCGACAGCGTCGGGCCCACGGCCGACGGCTTCGAGACCTATGGCGTGACCGGCGTCGCCCTCATCGCCTTCCTCGCCCTCGCCCTCGCGGCGAGCCCGGTCGTCTGCGCGACGCTCATCGTGTGGCTGTTCGCCATGCGCGCGCTCATGATCGTGACGTCACTCGCGGCGTACTTCGTCAACGAGGTCATCAGCCGCGCGCTCTATGCCCACCGCAAGGACTTCGACTTCGAGGCGCCGCTCACCCACCTGGTGTGGCTCACCTCCGCGATTTCCATCGCGATCACCTTCGCCGCCTCCTACTTCCTCCTCGCCCATCAACCGGGGTTGCACCCCGGCCTCTGGTGGGTGCTCTCCGCCATCATCAGCTGCGGCACGATCGCCGGTGCCGTCATTCCGGAGTTCACGAAGATCTTCGTCAGCACGAACTCCCGCCACGTGAAGGAGGTCACCAACTGCTCCCGGCACGGCGGCGCCTCGCTCAACATCCTGTCGGGCTTCGTCGCCGGCAACTTCTCTGCCTTCTGGATGGGGCTCGCGATCATGCTGCTGATGTTCACGTCGTACTACTTCTCGCAGCACGCCGGCCTGCTCTCGATCATGCCGGACAAGTTCCTGTTCGCCGCGCCGATCTTCGCGTTCGGCCTCGTGGCCTTCGGCTTCCTCGGCATGGGCCCCGTGACCATCGCGGTCGACAGCTACGGCCCGGTCACCGACAACGCCCAGTCCGTGTACGAGCTGTCGCGCATCGAGGCGCGGCCCAACATTGCCGCGGAGATCGAACAGCAGTTTGGCTTCGCCCCCGACTTCGAACACGCGAAGTACCTCCTCGAGAAGGGCGACGGCGCCGGCAACACCTTCAAGGCGACCGCCAAGCCCGTGCTCATCGGCACCGCCGTCGTCGGCGCCACCACCATGGTGTTCGGCATCATCATGCTGCTCGAAAACCTCTTCGGCAACGTCGTGACCCGCCTGTCCATCGTGCAGCCCGAAATCATCCTCGGCCTGCTCATGGGCGGCGCCGTCATCTACTGGTTCACCGGCGCTTCCTGCCAGGCCGTCGTCACCGGCGCGTATCGGGCAGTCGTATACATCAAGGAGCACATGAAGCTCGATGCCACCACCGCCTCCGCAGGCGACAGCAAGGAGGTCGTGCGGATCTGCACCGTGTATGCCCAGAAGGGCATGTGGAACATCTTCATCGTCGTGTTCTGCCTCGCTCTCGCCCTGCCGTTCTTCAGCGCCTACTTCTTCATCGGCTATCTCGTCGCGATCGCGTTCTTCGGCCTCTTCCAGGCCATCTTCATGGCCAACGCCGGCGGCGCGTGGGACAACGCCAAGAAGATCGTCGAGGTGGAGCTCCGCGAGAAGGGGACCGACCTCCACGCGGCCACCGTCGTGGGCGACACCGTGGGCGACCCGTTCAAGGACACCTCCTCCGTCGCGATGAACCCGGTCATCAAGTTCACCACCCTCTTCGGCCTCCTCGCCGTCGAGATCGCGGTCACGATGGAAGACCAGCTGGCGAAGACGCTGATCGGATCCGTCTTCTTCGTCGTCGCCCTCTTCTTCGTCTACCGCTCGTTCTACCTGATGCGGATTCCGGCGCAGCCGGAGCCCGGCCACTCCCCGGACACGGAGCACCAGAAAGGCCCGCCGGTCATGGGTGTTCCGCTGGCCAAGTAAACCCCACACCAGCGCGACCGGATCCCCCTGCCGGTTGCGGGGAGGCCACGGCGGATCGCCGTGGCCTCTTTGTTTGCGCGCATGCGTAGTGTTCCACCTCCCATCCCGCGGGTTTCACGCTTGGCAGCCCCGCCCCCGCCGCATGCTCTTGAGCACCAACATGCCCGCCGATCGCAGTGTCCAGTTTCACCTCTCGCGATCCGGTCTCTGGATACTCAGCCTGCTCCTGCTTGCCCCCTGGATCCTGCTCGCCGGGTGGATCCTGCACGGCCGCGCGCGTCACGCCACCGCCCCGGCCTCACCTCCGGTCGCCACCGCGCCCGCCGCCAGTGGCGATGTCCAGGCCGGCCACCCCGGCCCGTGGGGGCAGCTTGAGTACGCGCGCATCCTGCTCGAGCCGCCGGAGGAGTTCGTCGCCGACGACGCCGCCCAGGACGGCATCCGCCCGTGGCTGTTCAAGGGCTATTCGGACGCGATGCTCGCCACCCTCGCCGACGCCGCCCACCTGACCTCCGCCCAGCGCGAGTTTCTCACCGCCCCCACCCATCGCGAAAGCCACCCCGAGGGCATTCTGCTGCACCCCGAGGCCGACTTCATCATCGGCCTCTCCCCCGACAGCCGCGCCCACCTCTACGCCGTTCTCGCGCAGTGGCCGGAAAACTTTTCCCAAGCCAACCCCTTCCGGCTGCGCATCCAGGATGCCCCACATTGGCTGGATCAGGCGGAACTGCCCGAGTCCGTCGTGACGCTCACCCAGCAGCTCTTCTACTCGCGCGGCAACGTGATGTGCTTCGCCGACGACCGCATCGTGCTGCCGATGCTCACCTCGGCCGCCCAACGCACCCGTTACATCAAGACCCTCGCGCGCAAGTCCGCCCTCATGGTCCAGCTCCGCATTCTCCCCGGCCAGGATGTCAGCGCCATCGCCGAGTACTGGGGCCGGGGCGGCCGGAGCAAGGATCTCACCCCGCTGCTCCAGTCCCTCGCCCGCCGCCCGCAGGGCGGTTCCATCGACATCGTTCACCTGCTCCCCCGCTTCGCCCGCCAGCACGTCTACACCTACCCGCTCCCTTCCGACCGCCCCGCCGACGCCAACCACGACTGTCACTGGACGTCGCTGAACTTCGCCAACGCCGACCCCGACGAACGCTTCGCCGACATCGACGTGGTGCGCCAGACGATCCTCGACCAGTACTACCCGGTCTATGGCGAACCCCGGCTCGGCGACCTGATCATGTTCGTCCGGCCCGACTCCGTCGTCATCCATTCGTGCGTCTACCTCGCCGACGACCTCGTCTTCACCAAGAACGGCGCCGCCTTCTCCATCCCGTGGATCATCTCGCCGCTCTCGGACGTGCAGGCGTTTTACGCCGACCTGCCCAACATCGAAATCCGGCGGTTCCGGCCCAAGGGCCAGTAGCCCGTCGCCTGGACTCTCATTTCGGCAGCGTGAGATGGAAAATGCTGCCGTGCGGCTGCACCGGCTCGTAATCCAGCGCGCCCCGCAACGCGCGCATGTAGGCCTTCGTGATCGAGAGCCCCAGGCCAAAGCCGCCCCGATCGCGCCCCCGCGAACGGTCCGGCCGGAAAAAGCGTTCCGTGAGATGGCATCGATGGGCCTCGCTGATGCCCGGACCCTCGTCCTGCACCGAGATCCGCACCTCGGTCTCCCGGTCCTGCACCCGCACGGTCACCGTCGCACCTTCCGCGCTGTACTTGATCGCGTTGTCGATGAGGTTCTGCAGCGCCTGCCGCAGCAGGACCGCGTCCGTCACCGCCGCACAGGGCGCCGCCTCCACGAGCAGCTGCTGCCGTTTCGCCTCCGCCAGGATCCCAAGCTCCGTCACGCTGGCCGCCACCACCTGGTCGACGCGGACCTCCGCCGGATGCGGCACCGCGGCTCCGCCTTCGGCGCTCGCCAGCTCCAGCAGGCGCTCGATCAGCACCTGCAGCCGCTGCGCCTCCTCGAGCATGCTCCCGATGATCTCGCGATACTCCTCGACCGACCGGCCGCGCCGCAGGCCGACTTCCCCCACGCTCCGCAGCGTCGTCAGCGGGGTGCGCAGCTCGTGTGAGGCATCCGTCACAAAACGATCCAGCGCCGTGAACGAGGCCTCCAGCCGGTCCAGCGTCTCGTTGAAAACCCGGGCCAGCCGGCCGAGCTCATCATTCGGGTTCGGCGTCGGCAGCCGCCGCCCGAGGTTGTCCGCCGTGATCCGGTTCGCCTCCGCCACCATCTCGTTCAACGGCGCGAGCCAGCGGCGCGTCAGCACATAGCCGCCGATCACCAGCAGCGCCACGACGACAGGCAGCGCCACCAGGATGATCAACCGCAGCGCCCCGAGCGCATCCGCCGCCGGTTCGTGCACGCGCATCACACGGATCATCCACGACGTGTCGCCCCCCGGCCCGGTGTAGGGCACCGACAGCACGCGCAGCCGCAGGTCCTGCGCGACGTTGAACACCGAGATCGTCTCCCGTCCGCGCACCGGCGCCGCGGGCATCTGCTCCACGCGGTTGTCCGTGAACGGCCACATGCGCGTGACCAGCCGGCTCTCATCATCCCACAGCTCAAACCACGGATTCTGCGTCCCCCATGCCCCGCGCTCCGGCAAGGGCCGGCCCGCCCACCAGAGGCGTCCGTCCGTGCTCACGCTGAGCCGCTGCTGGATGATGCCCAAATCGCGCCGGAGTTCACCGTCCAGCGGTGTCGCCATCCGCGCGCTCACAAAGAGATACAGCGTCACGCTGAACAGCGTCAGCAGCACCGTCCCGCCGGCCGCATACCAAAGCGCCAGGCGAAAACGCAGCGTCCGTCGCCCCCACCAGCCCGTCACCACCTTCCAGATCCGGTTCCGCTCGTGGGCCGCGTTCATGCTCCGTTTACCTGCCGGCCCGCCCGGCGGCGCGCAATGCGCATTTTCTGTTTACGTGGGACAATTTCAGCCGCCGCCGGATGCAAGGCTATCATCCTAAAGATTATCTCCCCTAACACTTCGTCCGCCGGGCCGTTGCGAGTGGCTAACCTTTTGCCCCCGGTCCACCCTGTCACCGTTTTCGGTCATGAACCCCACCGCATCACACCCCAGATTCGCGGAGAGCAGCGCCGAACCCGATCTGGTGAAACGCGACGAAGCCGCGTTGATCGATCTCCTCGATCAACTCGTTCAGAAACACGGATTCATTCCCCGCGAGGTCTCCGACGAGATCTCCCGCATGGTCGAGGTGAAACTCGAGCGCCTGCGGCGGATTCAGTCCAAACTCGACACCACGATTCGCCGCGACGTCCAGAACCACGTCGCCCGGTGGCGCGACGAAGAGGGCAATCTGATCATGATTCTGCACGCGATCCAGAATCAGCACGGCTACGTGCCGCGTGAGGTCGCGATGGAGCTCGCCCGCGAGCTCGGGGTGAAGCTGGCCCGCATCTACGAGGTCATCACCTTCTACCACTACTTCAAACTGCAGCCCCCGGGTGCTCACAACATCACCGTGTGCAATGGCACCGCGTGCTACCTGAAGGGCTCCACCGACCTGCTCAACGAGCTGCGCACGCAGCTGGGCGTCGCCGAGGGCCAGACCACCGCCGACCGCCAGATCCACCTCGATGTTGTCCGCTGTATCGGCTGCTGCGGCATGGCCCCGGCCATGGTCGTCGACGGCAAGACCTGCGGACATGCCAAGCCGGCCGACATCGCCGGCCACATCGCCACCGTCCGCGCCAAGAAAACGGAGGTGAAGAAATGAACCCGCTGACCCGCGCCGACCTCGAGCACCTGGCCCGGACGCCCGTCTCCGATCCGCCCGAGTGGATCCGCGTCCAGCTCGACACCGGCGGCATCGCCGCCGGCGCCCAGGCCGTCTACGAAGCCCTCTGCCAGCACGTCGAGGAGCGCCATCTCAGCGCCCCCATCCTGCGCGCCGGCTCCGTCGGCTACTCTTTCGCTGATCCCGTGATCGAGGTCCAGGCCGCCGGCCTGCCCCGCATCCACTACGGCCACGTCACCCCTGAAGCCGCCCTTCGAATCGCGGATCAGCACCTCGTTGGGCACCGCCTCGTCGACGACCACATCGTCGCCCCGCGCCAGCGCAGCCTCACCCTCACCGCTCCCGTCACCCACCTGCTCGTCCGCGACACCGGTGCGGAGGGCGCGGCCAAGACGCCGTTCCTGCAGTTCTCGTTCGTCGAGGAACTCAAGCGCCGCGGCCTCAGTGATCGCATCCCGGTCGTCCGCGTGCTCGATATCGGCATCTACGACGAAGGCGCCGTGGTGCAGTTGCTGCCCAGCGGCGTCACCTACGCCAACGTCCTCGCCCACGACATCCCACGCATCGTCAGCGAGTCGGTCGAGGGCGGCCGCGTCGTCGAGGACTTGCTCTGGAAGACCTCGGACCGGCAGGTCCGCGTCGTCCTGCGCCACTGCGGCGACGTCGATCCCGAGAGTCTCGATGATTATCTCCAGCGCATGCAGGGCTACCAAGGGCTCCGCCGCGCCTTGTTTGAGCTCACCCCGGAGCAGGTCATCGCCGAGATGAAGGCCAGCGCCCTGCGCGGCCGCGGCGGCGCCGGCTTCCCCACGTGGATGAAGTGGCAGCTCACCCGCGCCCAGCCTTCGCCCCAGCGCTACGTCATCTGCAACGGCGACGAAGGCGATCCCGGCGCGTTCATGGACCGCAGCGTGCTCGAGAGTGATCCGCACGCCGTGCTCGAGGGCATGATCATCGCGGCCTACGCGATGGGCTCCAGCAAGGGTTACTTCTACATCCGCGCCGAGTACCCCAAGGCCGTCGAACGCGTCGAGCACGCGATCGCCCAGGCCCGCGAACGCGGCCTGCTCGGGGAAAACATCCTCGGCAGCGGTTTCTCCTTCAACGCGAAGATCCGGCTCGGCGCCGGCGCCTTCGTCTGCGGCGAGGAAACCGCCCTCATCGCCTCGATCGAGGGCCGCCGCGGCAGTCCCACGCCCCGGCCGCCCTACCCGTCCGTACGCGGGCTGTGGCAGATGCCCACCGCCATCAACAACGTCGAAACCCTCGCCAGCGTTCCGGCCATCCTCATCCGCGGCGGCGCCTGGTACGCCGGCTTCGGCACGGACACTTCCAAGGGCACCAAGGTCTTCGCCGTCACCGGCAAGGTCCGCAATGCCCAGCTCGTGGAGGTGCCCATGGGCACCACATTGCATGAGATCATCTACGACGTCTGCGGCGGGGTCTTCGACGGGAAGGAAATCAAGGCCGTCCAGACCGGCGGTCCGTCCGGCGGCGTCATCCCGGTCAAACACCTCAAGACACCCGTCAGCTACGAATCCCTCCAGCAGCTCGGGTCCATCATGGGCTCCGGCGGCATGCTGGTCATGGACAAGTCCGACTCCATGGTCGAGGTGGCCAAGTTCTACCTCAAGTTCTGCGTCGACGAGTCCTGCGGCAAATGCGCGCCGTGCCGCATCGGCGGCTACCAGCTGCTCCAGATTCTCGACCGCATCTCCCGCGGCCGCGGCACCGCCGACGACATCCCGCTCATCCACCGCATCTGCGTCGCCATGCAGCGCGCCTCCCTCTGCGGCCTCGGCCAGACCGCCCCCAACCCGGTCCTCTCCACGCTCCGCTACTTCGGAGAAGAGTATCAGGCGTTCATCGAGGGCGGCCCGAGCTACGCCCGCAAGATGAGCCGCGGCGGCGGCGCTGCGGTTCCACCTCCTCCCTCGGCGCCCCCCATGATCGCGCCGCTCCCCACTGAACTCGCCGCGAAAGGAGGGTCCAAGCCATGATCAAAGCCCGCATCAACCAGATCGAAGTCGAGGTCCCCGAGGGCACCAGCATTCTCGACGCCGCCCGCCAGGTGCAGGTCAAGATCCCCACCCTCTGCAAGCACAAGGACCTGCTCGCCACCGCCGCCTGCGGGATCTGCATCGTCCGCAACAAGGGCGGCAACAAACTCATCCGCGCCTGCTGCACCCCGCTCGAAAACGGCATGGAGATCACGACGCACGACCGCGAGATCGTCGACGTCCGCCGCTCCACGCTCGAGCTCATCCTGTCCAACCACCCCCAGGCGTGCCTCACCTGCGGCCGCAACGGCGAATGCGAGCTCCAGTCCCTCGCCGCCGACTTCAATATCCCGATGGAGTCCATCAAGCGGTACGTGAAGGACACGCCGCCCGACCGCTCCACCGGCTCGATCATCCTCGAGTTCCAGAAGTGCATCAAATGCGGCCGCTGCATCCAGGTCTGCCAGGAGATGCAGAACGTCTGGGCCCTGTCGTTTCTCGAGCGCGGCATCAACACCCGCATGGCGCCGGCCGGTGACATCACCCTCGCCGAATCCCCCTGCGTGAAATGCGGCCAGTGCTCCGCCCACTGCCCCACCGGCGCCATCGTCGAAAACGACGAGACCGCCGAGGTCTGGCGTGCCCTCCACGACCCCGACAAGGTCTGCGTCGTCCAGATCGCCCCGTCGGTCCGCGTCACCGTCGGCGAAGCCTTCGGGCTCCCGCCCGGCACCAACCTCACCAAGAAGCTCTACGCCGGCCTCCGGCGCCTCGGCTTCAAGGCCGTGTTCGACACGAACTTCTCCGCCGACGTCACCATCGTCGAGGAGGCCAGCGAGTTCATCGAACGCTTCGTCCACAAACGCGGCCAGTTGCCGCTCATCACGTCGTGCTGCCCGTCGTGGACCGACTTCATGGAGAAGCGCCACTACGACTTCATCGACAACTTCTCCACCGCCAAGTCGCCCCAGCAGATGCTCGGCGTCCTCGCCAAGACCTACTACGCGAAGAAACTCGGGATCGACCCGGCGAAGATGTACGTCGTCTCCATCATGCCGTGCACCGCCAAGAAGTATGAGCTGTCACGGACCGAGGAGATGTACGCCTCCGGCCACAAGGACGTCGACGTCGCCCTCACCACCCGCGAGCTCGCCCGCATGCTCAAGCAGTCGGGCATCGAGTTCCTCCAGCTGGCCGACGGCGCCGCCGATTCCATCCTCGGCGACTACTCCGGCGCCGGCACGATCTTCGGCGCCACCGGCGGCGTCATGGAGGCCGCGGTCCGCACGGCCTACTTCTACGCCACCGGCAAGAAGCTCGAAAAGGTCGAGCTCGAGTCGATCCGCGGGCTCCAGGGCGTGAAGGAAGGCACCGTCGTAGTCGGCGGCGCCCCGATCCGCGTCGCCGTTGCCCACGGGCTCGCCAACGTCGAGCAGGTGCTCGATCGCGTGCGCGAGGCGCGCAACGCCGGCCGCGAAACGCCCTACCACTTCATCGAGGTGATGGCCTGCCCCGGCGGCTGCATCGGCGGCGGCGGCCAGCCGTACGGCGTCGACAACGAACGCCGGAAGCTGCGCACCGCCGGGCTGTATCAGGATGACCGCGACTGCTCGATCCGCTTCTCCCACGAGAACCCGGAGGTCATCCGCCTGTATCAGGAGTTCCTCGGCAAACCGCTCGGCCAGCGCGCCCACGAGCTCCTCCACACCCGCTACACCGCCCGCCCGGTTTACAAGCGATAGCCCTCCTCGAACCAACCGGGGGGGCGACAGCCATCCCCCGGTTCTCGTAGTCTTCGCTGCGCGAAAACTGAACGTGGGATGCAACCCCCGGCGCCGTTTCGGCGCCGGCCCGGGATATCTTTCTCTTACTCCTACTCTTTCTCTCATCTTCCCGTCTGCGCCCTCCTCACCACCACCCCCCAGGACACAGAGGCAACGAGGCCAACAATTATAACCACCACAACGGCAATCAGTACCGGGATAATGTCCAGATACTCCGGAATAATGTCCGGATACTTGGAAATAATGTCCGGATACTCGTCCCACCCTGCCTCGCCTTTCCTCCACGCACGCCCGCCCCATGGCCTGCCTGACGCGTCGCCTCCTCCCGCTCGCCGCCACCCTCGCCCTCCTCGCGGCCACCACCCGCGGCGGCCAGTCCACGTCCAGCAGCGATACTCCGACACGCCTCCCTGAGTTTCTCGTGCCGGGCGAGCGCGTCGGTCAGCTCGAGCTCCCTGTACCCCGCGAGGGCCTGCGCGCGCCCAGCCCCAACCTCGCCGCCGATCTCCTCGCCCTGCCGGGCGTGTTCGGCCAAGCCCGCGGCGCCGATGCGCTCGAGCCCGGCATCCGCGGTTTCAGTTTCGATCGCATCGCCACCAGCTTCGACGGTCTCCCGCTCCTCAACGCCTCCCCCGACCGCACCGGCGCTCCCATCGCCCTGCTCGGCCCAACCGCCGCCGCCGCGATCACCGTGAGCAAGGCGCTCCCGTCCGTCACCCTCGGTCCCGTCCCCACCGGCGGCCGCATCGTCCTGCACGGCGGATCACGCGCGGCCACCGTGACGGCCAACTCCGCCTCGCTCACGTCCAGCTACGACGCCGGCCGCGCTGGCTTCAGCACGGTCGCCAGCGTCAGCGCCCGACACGACACTGCGTACGTCGACGCCTCGTTGTTCCAGCACCGGCTCGGCAACTACATCGGCGGAGGTCGCGACGTCGCCGCTCGTTACGAGGACCACGGCGGCTCCGTCGCACTCGGCTGGCAGCACGCCCAACACGACGCCCGCCTCGAAGTGACCCATCGGCGGCTGCTCCGGCAGGACACGCTCGCGCTGCCGCTCGACGTTCGCGATACCGACACGCTCGTCGTGGCCTTGCGCGACCGCTGGACCACGCTCGCCCCGGCGTCGCTCCAGGCCGTGTCATGGCGGATCGGGTACGCCTCCGCCGATCCCTACCTCACCAACGCCGCCCGGCCGGCCTCCCCGCTCATCTTCTCGCAAAGCGTCGCCCGCTCCGCCGGGGCCGGGCTTGCCTCCACCTGGCACCCCGCGCCGACCGCCACGCTGGTGGTCGGCGCCGATGCCTCGTGGCACCAGCGCCGCGCCATCCGCACCACCAGTGCCGGCCGTGATCACATCTGGCCCGACGTCATCACGTCCCAACTCGGCTTATACGCGGAGTGGAATGGCGATCTCGCCCCCGGCTGGTCGCTTCGCGCCGGTGCGCGCGGCGACGCCCTGCGCAGTGACGCGCGCGCGGCCGACCAGCCCGCGCTCGGCCGGTCGGTGCGGGAGCAATTCATCGCCTACAATGGGCCGGCCGCCGCCAGGGTCTCACGCCATGACGCCGTCGGCGCCGCCAATCTCCTCCTGCGCTGGCAACCCAGCTCCCCGTTCTCCGCCTTCCTGGGCGCCGGGCTCAGCGCCCAACCCGCCGCCGCCACGGAGCGCTACCGCGCGTTTCTGAACGCCCTCGGCGGCGATGGCCGCGGGGGCAACGCCTTCGAGCTCGGCAACCCCGCGCTCGCCGCCGAGCGCAAGCTCGCCCTTGAAACCGGCGCGACCTGGCGCACGCCCTGGCTGCTGGTCGAGGCCGCGGCCTACGCGTATCAAATCGACGCCTTCATCCAGCGCCGCCCCATCGGCACCACCGCCAGCCGCGTCGTCGTGTTTGGCTATCGCAACGCCGATGCCGCGTTCTGCGGCGGCGAACTCAGCGCCACCTGGCGCCCCGCCGACGGCTGGAGCATCCCACTGACCTTGGCGCGCGCCACCGGCTGGCTCCGCGCCACCGGCACCGGCTTGCCCGACCTCCCGCCCTGGGAGGCCTCCGCCGCCGTTCGCTACGCTGGCCGCCTGCGCCAGCACCTCAGCGCGCTCGACTTTGGCGCGCGTCTTGCCGGCGCGCGCACCAACCCCGCCCCCCTCGACAACCCGTTGTTCGGAACCACCGCCGGCTTCTCCGTCTGGCACCTGCGCGTGGGTCTTTCGCTGACCGACACCGTGAGCGTCAGCGCCGGGATCGAGAACCTTTTCGATCGCAACTACACCGAGTATCTCTCCCCACCGGTGTCGCCGTCCCGGCCGGCGAGCGGGTCCCTCCAGCCCGGCGAGCGCGTGCCCAGTCCCGGCCGCGCTCCATGGCTCGCCGTGAAGCTCGCTTGGTGAACACGGCGGCGGCGCGTTCGCCCGACGCGCGGCACGCTGGACGACTTCACCCACCGGTTCCACGCTCGCCTCACCCCGCCCCCCGCCATGCTCGGCGCCCTCGCCACAACTTTCCTTTTCGCGCTTACCCCCGTGTTTGCCCATCGGGCGGCTCGCCTGCTCGGCAGCCTGCGCGCGAACTTCTGGCGGCTCCTGGTCGCCACCTCCCTGCTCGGCGCCTGGGCGCATTTCGCCGGCCGCGGGCTGCACGGCCCCGCCGTGGGCTGGTTCGTCTTTGGCGGCATCGCCGGCTTCGGCGTTGGCGGAGTCGCGATGTTCCAGTCGCTCCCGCGCCTCGGCTCCAACCTCTCCACGCTCATCGTCCAGTGCGTCTCCGCCGTGGTCGCCGCGGGCGTCGAGTGGCTCTGGCTCGGCACCGGCCTCACCGCCGTCCAGCTCGCCTGTGCCGCCCTCACCCTCCTCGGCGTCGCCCTCGGACTCCTCCCGCGCAGCCTCCCTCGGCGCTCTCCCCGGGAGTGGACCGCCGGCGTCGCGTGGGCGCTCGTCTCCGCCCTCGGACAGGGCGTCGGCGTGGTCATCAGCCGCAAGGCGTTCGCCGTCGCCGCCACGCACCACGTGCTCACCGACCCCGGCACGGCGGCGTACCTGCGTGCCCTGGGCGGACTCGGCGTTGCCGCCGTCACGATGTGCTGGCTGCTGCGGCGGCGGACGCCGACCCCGCCCGCCGCTTCGTCCGCCACGCCGTGGGTTGCCGCCAACGCGCTCACCGGGCCCGTGCTCGGCGTGACTTGTTTTCAGTGGGCTCTGCGCACCACGCCGGCCGGCATCGTGCAGCCGATCGTCGCCGCCGCGCCCCTGCTCACGATACCGTTCGCCGCGTGGCTCGAGGGCAGCCGCCCGCGCGCGCCATACTACGCCGGGGCGGTTCTCGCCGTCGTCGGCGTCACCGGCCTCATCCTGGCCCGCTGATCACTCCGGTCGCTCGCGCCCACCGCGGCCCAATTCGGACGGAGGAGCGTTCTGTGCAATTTTCTGAGCGCCGCCCCGCCTTTACCTCCTCTGCACCCGGCATGTCGTAGCGAACGCAAGGCGAGCGATTCCTGACCACCCCGACACCCCGAACCCTAGCGCGTCCCGCCCTTCGTCCCGGCCGTACCTCGCGTCCGGCCACCGATCGAATCCGGGTTGCACCGGCTCAGGTTGTCCCGTCCGGAGCGGACGCCTCACCCAAACCATGACAACCGCACTGCATTCGATTCATACCGTCCGAGGGTTGGTGGCCGCCACCGCTCTCGCCGCTCTCGCCCTCCCCGCCGCCGCGTGGGCGCAGGCCGAGGAGCAGCCACCCACCGACGAGAACGTCGTCGAGCTGCCCAAGTTCACGGTCACGGAGAGCAAATCCAATCCGTACCAGGCGCGGCAGGCGCTCTCCGCCTCCCGTATCGCGATGCCCATCCTCGACATCCCGCAGACCCTCTCGGTCGTGCCCAAGGAGCTGATCCAGGACACCCAGGGCATGCGCATGCTCGACGTCGCGAAGTACGTCACGCCCGTGCAGGAGAATACCCTCCCGTTCGGCGGCGACCGCTACACCATCCGCGGCTTCACCGTGTCCGCCGAGTTCGTCGACGGCACCAACATCTCCGGCGCGGACGGCTACAGCATGTCCCAGATGCCGTACAACATTGAGCGCATCGAGGTCATCAAAGGCCCCAACGCCATCCTCGTCCCCGGCGGCAGCCCCGGTGGCGTGATGAACCCGATCACCAAGGCGCCGTCCGGCACGAACCAGAATTCGCTGACCGTTGAAATCGCCCAGTACGCGACCAACGCCGTCAGCATCGACGTGGACCGTGTCCTCTCGAAGAAATACGGCATCAGCGCGCGCCTGATCGCGGCCTTCTGGAAGACCGACTACTACATCAATGGCCAGGTACGTAACGGCTACGAGATCTCCCCGTCCTTCTCGTTCAAGCTCGGGCCGGCGCACAAGCTCACGCTCAAGGCCGACTTCGTCCTCAACCGCGAGACCAACCTCGGCGGCCTGCCGCTGGATCCGAGCGTCGGCAGCAATGACTACGCCACCATCGCCCGCGGACTACCCCGGGACTTCCAGTTCGGCAACGAGATCGACCGTCGTCGCCGCAAGACCCAGCGCATCAGCGCCGAGCTCCTTTCGACGCTGTCCTCGCACATCACCTCCCGCCTCTTCGTCATGGCCGACCACATCCGCCGCATCGACGTCGGCGGCACCAGTGCCGCCGTGGGCGGCGCCGGCGGCGGCAGCCGCAACCCCTTCACCGGCATGTACGAGCCGGGTGTGAACTGGAACACCTCCGCCTACAATGCGGACGGCACCGTCACTCTCGTCGGCTCCGCCGCTCCGATCACCGATCCCTCGACCTGGTTCTACACCCGCAACAACGGCAAGGTGGACCTCGAGTACACCGAGGCGCACGTCAAGAACGACTACGCCGCGGCGTTCGAGTGGCCCTGGGTCAAGTCCACCACCATCGCCGGCTTCGCCGCGAATACCTCGAAGGTTCGCTACCGTTCCTGGGTGCCCGTTGCACGGCCC
The DNA here is from genome assembly GCF_003054705.1 of Opitutus sp. ER46. NCBI lineage: Bacteria > Pseudomonadati > Verrucomicrobiota > Opitutia > Opitutales > Opitutaceae > Opitutus > Opitutus sp. ER46. Next base: position 75,886 of record NZ_QAYX01000021.1, on the reverse strand, counting down.
AACGTGCCGAATAACAACCTGGGTTCGATCACCTACCCGCCCTACAGCTTCAACGCCATCCTGCCGGGCCTGACGACCGACAACCGCGGCACCGACCGCACCGGCCTGCAGAACGACCTCCAGGTCTTCTCCTATGAGACCCTGGGCTTCTGGAAGAATCGGATCCAGCTTTCGGGCGGCGTCTCGCGCTTCTTCGGCTCCCTTAGCCGCACCGACACCAACGGCTCCGCGATCCTGGCCTCGCTGCCGACTTCGCCGGACTACAACCTCACCACGAACGCCACCTCCTTCGGCGTCGTCGTGAAGCCGATCAAGCAGGTGTCCGTATTCTACAGCCGCAACACCACCGGCGGTTCGCTCCCGGGTTCCTTGAACGCCGGCGTCACCGATCCGACCGCCAAGCTCGCTCGCGGTGGCCAGAAGGAGTTCGGCGTCAAGACCGACTTCTTCGATGGCAAGCTCACCGGCTCGATCGCGCATTTCGATATCGAGCAACAGAACTACGCAGTGACGAACAGTGAGTACTACGCGCTCGTCGCGGCCGGCAAGCTGGCCGAGGCGGCCGCCCTCCCGCAGGCGCTCTACATGAACCTCAAGTCCAAGGGTTGGGAGTTCGAAGGCACGTGGTCGGTGAACAAGAACCTCACCCTCGTGGCCAATCTCACCACGATGAAGATCCGCCAGCCGGTCACCGACGTCCGCCTCCGCGGCGTGCCCGATCGGAGCTGGGGCGCATTCGCCGACTACAAGTTTACCTCCGGCGCGCTCAACGGCTTCGGCGTGAACGTCGGCGTCGACTACAAGGATGACGTCGCCGGTGAAAATGCTACCGGTTACACCACGACCCGTCCGCTGCCGAACGGCACCTTCGTCGCCAACCAGCCTTCCTTCTGGGTCAAGGGCCGCACGCTCGTGAACGCGGGTATCAGCTACCGCGCCAAGAACTGGAGCGTCGCGCTCATGGTCAACAACGTCCTCGACGAGGATTACATCCAGGCCGCCGGCAGCCGCACGTCCGTCGTGGTCGGCACGCCGCGCAACTGGAAGACGTCCTTCACCTACAAGTTCTAGGTCCGGTCCCTCGGGTTCGCCGGCCTGGTTACAGGCGCGGTCGCGGTCCTCCGCGGCCGCGCCTTCTTTTTGGTCGGACTGGCCGGCAGCATTCCAGTTGTGGGGTCCCCCATATCGCACAACGTCCGCTCTCACCCCTCTCCCCATGCTGCGCTACTTCGCGAACGGTCGCATCCGTTGGAAGGAATGGATCCGCTGCAACACCCGAACAAACTGGGAGTTCTATGCCGTGATCCGCGGCCGCTGCGGCCCGATCTTCCGCGACGGCGAGGCCCCCCTCCTCACCGAAAAGACGCTGTGGGTCTTCGCCCCGGGCTGCTCCCACGGTTGGGGCGATGACCACCGTTCGTTCCACCGCATCGCCCTGCACTTCAGCAGCGTGCCGTACCCGCTCGATGAGATCGTCCGCGAGCGCGGCTGGTTCGCCAAGGAGCTCACCCCCGCCGAAATCGAGCGCGTCCGGCAGATCGCCGCCGAGCTCGAGCCGCACTTCGTCAATCCCAGCCTCCTCAGCCCACTGTTCTTCCAGGCACGGCTGATGGATCTCGCGACGATCGTGCTCGCCGATTTCGCCACCAGCCAGACACCTGCGTTGCCCGATCTGGCCAACTTCAAGGTCGAGAGCGCGATCTCCTGGTACACCGAACACATGAGCCGCAACCCGGCCGTGCGCGAAGTGGCCGACGCCGTTCACGTCTCGCCCAGCCACCTGCGCCGGCTCTTCTGGCAGGTCCGCCGCACCAGCCCCAAGACCGCCTTCCAACGTCTGCAGCTCGAGCGCGCCAACGAGTTGATGAGCAGCTCCGCGTACAAGCTCGACGCCATCGCCCGGCAGTGCGGCTTCGTCAGCGCCAGCCACCTCTGCCGCGAGTACAAGCGCGCCCACGCCTTCACGCCGACGCATTGGCGCAAGCGGCTCATCGCCAAGTTCGACCACGCCATGCCCGACGGCTACGCGCCAGTCCGCGAGTTCTCCGCGCGCCCCACCGAGCGCAGCATGAGCGCGTAGCCCCCGGGCTTCCCCCGCCTCGCTTGCGCCATTTTCGCCGCAGACGTATCGACGGCCTACTTGGCTGATTGGCATGACAAAACACCGCCCCTTTTCCCCAAAAAGCTCCCATCCGACTCCGCGCTCCTTCACCTCAACCAAAATGGCGCAGCCATTTTGATAAGCAGCCTGCGGACAAAGTCCGACAGGCTGCTAGAGCTTGTTCGCCGCGGCCATCATCCGCGCCACCGGCAGCGGCAACGGCGCCTTCTCCTTCATTTGCGCCATGATTTCGCGCTGCCGGTCCGTCGGTGCCGGCAGGAACTCCGCCGCCAGCCGGTCCGTCACATCCACCCGCGCCGTCTCCGGCACCGCCGCGAGCGCGGCTTCGTCCCAACGCGACACCAACCGCACCACCCCGAGTTCGCGCTGCAGCGACTCCAGCCGCGGCGCGATTGCCGCCAGCAGCTCCGCCACCGACTCCGTGCTGAACACCTGGAGGTGATTGCGCCGGTCCAGCTGCTCGATCCTGTCGTGGAGATTCTGATACTCCGCGTCGTTGCCATCCTTCCGGGCTTGGCGGGCCGACCGGACCAGCTCATTTCGTGCGCGCGTGGTCTCCGGGTTCCAGAAATGGGCGTAGGCCAGCACGCGAGAATCGTACACGCCGACTTTTTCCATCGCGGGCGCAGCGCAGGCTTCCGCGGCCGTCGTCGACGTTGGGAGAAGGGATGCAAGCATCCCGGCAAGGAGCATGGTTCCGAGGATTGTCTTCATGTTGCCATGGGTTGAACGCCGGCACGCTACACCCAGGCGGCCCTCGCCGGGTAATCGGTAAAACCAATGCGCCAAATCGAGGCCGGCCGCCCGGTCGCCCGCCCACCGCCTTGCCTCCGCCCGCCGAAGCGCGTTCCTTCCGTCCGTGGACCTGCTGACGTTCCTCGCCCCGCTCTTCCTCCTGTTTGAGGTGTGGCAGCTCGTCATCAGCGAACGCTACCTGGGGTTGAAACAAATCGCCCGGGGCGCCGATCCGCGCACGCTCGGGCTCCGCGAGGTCACCGCGTTCTTCTGGTCCACCACGCTCTTCGTCTACTGGGCCTGGATGGCATTGCTCCTTTTCACCCGCACCGGCCGGAGCCAGGGTATCGCGCTCCTGGCCGTGTCGATGCTCGGCTTCGCCATCCGCCGCGGCGCCCCGCTCAAGTGGATTCTCGTCATTCTCACGCTCGAGGGCGCCATCCGCATCGGCCTCCTGTTCGCCCTGTGCGCCATGCTCTGGTGGCGACACCTGCGCTGAGCGCCCAGCCCGGCCTCGCCTTTGTCCTTGAGCCGCGCCAACGCGACGCGCAGAAACATTCCGCACCCGTCGGTCGCGCCGCTTCTGTCGCCAGTACCTGTTCGCGTGGGATTTGCCCATCGGAAGGACCGGCCCCAGAGCCCGACGCGGACGCGGGACGAAGCCAATGACCTCCCCCGCTCCGAAACTGCCGCTCTGGATCTATCTCGTCACCGACGTCGCGTTCCTCGCAGCCGCCGGCTACATCGCCTACACGAGCCCGCGCCCGCTGTCCGAACCGGCGATGTTCGCCGTGGTGGCCTGCATCATCGGTGGCGCCGTCATCGGCCTTGTGCCGCTGATCATTTTCTACGAGCGCCAGAAGAACGAGATGCTCGACGACCGCCAGCGGGCGCTCGAAGCCCTTGCCCGCACGGTCTCGAACTCAGCCGAGCAGATCAGCATCGCGGCCAATGGCCTGCACGAGATCGCCGAGGTCGCGCAGAAGAACCTCAAGGCCGCCGAACAGCTGCCGCACAAGCTGCAGGAGAAGATCGCCGAGTTCCAGGCCCAGCTCGCCAACGCCGGTGACGTCGAAAAAGAGGAATTGGAAAAGGAGCTCGAGGAGCTTCGCTCGAGCGAAAGCGAACGCCTGCAGTCGACCGCCGATCGCATCGCCAAGACCACCGCCGAGTTGGCCAAACTCGAAGCCGCCACCCAGCAGCATCTCAAGGGCGCCACCGAGGCCCTGGCCAAGCTCGCCACCGGCACCACCGCCGCCGTCGCCCAAGCCCAGGCCGCCGCAAGCCAGGCGCTCACTGACACCCAGGGCCAGGCCAACCGCGAGATCAGCCAGTCGACCGCCGCCAGCCTCCAGGCCATCGAGACCGCCCGCATCGCGGCAATCTCCAGCCTCGCCACCCAGTTTGACGCTTCCTTCGTCCGGCTCACCGAGCTCAGCCAGCAGCTCGACGGCAAGATAGTCGCCTTGCAGGCCGCCGTGACCTCACTCGCCACCGCCCCGGCAGCGTCCCTCCCGACGACCGCGACTGCAGTCGCCGCCCCGGCCCCTACGGCGCCCGCCTCCGAGCCGAGTGCGTCCACTCCCTCGCCCGCTGAACCCATTTCGACGCCGAGCGCCGCCGAAGCCGTCAGCCCGATGCCCAGCTCGTCGGGTGCTGAGTCGTCGCCCTCCATACCGGTCGAAGCCACGCCAGCCCCGGCTCCTGCCCCCGCTAAGCGTTCGCGCAAGCGCCGCGAGGAGCCGGCGCCCGTCGCACCCGTGATTTCACCCACCGCGACGACCGAAGCGCCTGCTCCGACTGAGACCGCGCCCGCTTCGACCGAACCGGCAACCCCCGCCGACGCCGTCACCACCCCGGCCCCCGAAACCACCGCGTCCGCCCCGTCGGAGCCCACCGCCGCATCCGCCCCGAGCGAGTCACCCCGCCTTGAGCCTCAGCCCACGCCGGCGGCTGTCGCCGACACCCCGGCCCCGACCGTGACTCCCGTCGAGCCCCCCTCTTCCGCGCCGGCCCCCGTGCCCGTCGCTTCCGCTGCCTCGGAGCCGGCCGTTGAGCCCGTTTCCGTCGCGGCTCCGACGCCCGAGCCCACCGCGGTCCCCGCTCCCTCGGCGGCGCCCGAACTTCCGAAGCCGGCGCGGAAGCGCGCCTCGCGCCGCGTCGACGACGACCAACCCGGTCTCGGCCTCGATCTCGGCGACATGGGCGACGCCAATGGCGAGCCCGCCGGCGTCGTCGAACGCGTGCTGACCTCCGACGGCGCCACGCGCCTCGTCGTCACCGCCTACATCGGCATCGGCAACCGGCTGTTTGTCCGCGGCGAAGGCCCGGGCCTGAGCTGGGAAAAGGGCGTGCCGCTCCAGTTCATCTCCATCGGCAAGTGGCGCTGGGAAACCAGCGACGCCAGCGGCCCGATCCGCTGCAAGCTGTACAAGAACGACGAACAGGAGTGCAGCGCCCTCGGCGAACTCGCCATCGACCCCGGCCACCAGCACGAGGTCACCGCCACGTTCTAGCGCGAATAACCTCAGTAGTGCGGCGGACGTTCGTCGGGGAGGTCTTCGTCCGCTCCGCTGCGGCTGCTCGGCTGCTCGCGCAGTTGCTTCAGCTCGCGCCGAAGCTTCGCGATGTCCTCCGCCATCTCGAACATCGCCTTGTCCTGCTCGGTCACATGCCGCTCAAGGTAGGCGATCTTCTCCTCCAGCCGGCGACTATCTTCGTTCAACATGGGGCACCGAGCGTGGGAACTCCTCCTTCATCCGGTCAATCTCCGGAATCACCACGCGCTCGTAGCAGTCCGGGCACACCGAGTGGCTGAAATCACTGCCGGTCCGCTCGCTGATGTAGCCCTCGATCTGCTGCCAGTAGTTCTGATCGTCGCGGATCTTCTTACAGTAGGAACAGATCGGCAGCATCTGCTCGAGCTGCCGCACCTGCGTCGTGTAACGCAGGATACGCTCCGCCACCCGCAGCCGCGTCCAGAGTTCCGCCACATTCAGCGGCTTCGTCAGAAAATCGTCGACCCCGGCGTCCGCCGCCGTCCGCTGGTTGTCATTCGTGGCATCCAGTCCGGTCAGCAGGATGAAGTAGATGTACTCCACGCCGGTGCGCTCCCGGATCCGCCGGCACAACTCCAGCCCGTCGGCCCGCGGCATCACCCAGTCGCTCACGACGACCCGCACCACGTCGTCGTTCAGGAGATTCCACGCCGCATCGCCGTCATGCGCCTCGATCACGTCGTGTCCCAGGCGACGGAGGGCCTGGCGGAGGACCGCCCGGGCGACAGCATCATCTTCTACGGCGAGGATTTTCACGTGGGACCGCGGGGAAAATGCGGTCCCCGGGTGTGCCGGCTCACCCGCGGGCAGGCAACAGCAATCCCCGTCTTCACCCCAGCTGCTGCCGGAGTACACCGGGATCAGACACTGGAGCGCGGCAGGTAAACTCCTCACACAGGTACACCGTTGGCCGGCCGTCGACGGCGATCATTTCCTTCAGCCAGGGCGAACGTTGCGCGAGCCAGGCCTGGGATTCTCCCCCGGTTGCCGCCAGCAGCACGCGGCGCGGCCCGAGTTTTTCGTGCAAAACCGACACCAAACGCCGGAATTCCGGGGTCGCCGGATCCCCGGCAATCACCCCATGCCGCGGCGGCTCCAAAGCGAGCTCCAGCGCGCTCATCATCTGCGGCAGCGCGTGTGGCGCGCGGGTCCAGCGCGCCCGGAATGCCTCGAGGGTGCGCCGCCCCTGGGCGCGCAACTCCTCCCGGTTCAGCATCGCCGCCAGCCGGAATAGATTGAGCGCCGCCACGCTGCTCGGCGCCGGCTCCGCGCCGTCGTAATCCTCCTTCAGCCGCAGCACGAGGCTCGGATCGTCGGCCGCGGAGTTGAAATACCCGCCCGCCTGGTCATCCCAGAACTGGGCGTCCATCGTGCCCTGCAACTGCTCCGCCCACTGCAGCCAACGCAGATCGAAGCCGGCCTCGTAGAGGTCCAGCAGCCCTTGGATCAGGAACGCGTAGTCCTCGGCGAAACCGGGGATGTTCGACCGCCCCTGCCGCCAGCTGCGCCACAGCCGGCCCCCCGTCTCGTCCGCCAGCTCGCGGCGCACAAACTCCGCCGCTCGCACCGCCGCCAGGAGATACTCCTCCGCCTCCGTTCCCGCCTCGGGCCGACCGCCGAGCACCTGGTGCGCGCGCGCCAGCGCCGAGATCATGAGCCCGTTGTTCGCGGTCACGATCTTGTCGTCGCGGTGCGGCCGTGGCCGCGCGGCCCGCGCCGCCCGCAGACGGGCCAGCGCCGTCAGCAACCGGTCGTTGGCCTCGGCCGGGTCAAGCTTCGCCGCGGCCGCGGTCTCCGTGAGCGGGCGCTGCTGCGCGAGGATGTTCTTCCCCTGCAACTCCCCGTGCGGGTCGTACTCCGCCGGCACGTTGCCGCCCTCCTTCACCCCAAAATGCGCCGCGACCCAGCCGGCATCGTCGCCCAGCGCGGCCTGGAAGTCCGCGTACGACCAAACGTAATACGCCCCCTCCGCGTGCTCGGGCCGGTCCGCCGCCAGCAGGCTGTCGGCATCCTCGGCCGTGTAGTAGCCGCCCGCCGGGTCCGCCAGGTCGCGCCGCACGTAATCGAGGACGTCCCGCGCCAGCCAGGCAAAGCGCTCGTCACCCGTCGCCTGGCCCGCCTCCAGGCAGTTCACGGCGATCTGCGCCTGGTCATAGAGCATCTTCTCAAAGTGCGGCACGAACCAGCGGTCATCGACCGAGTAGCGGTGGAACCCGCCGCCGACGTGATCGTGCAGGCCGCCGCGCGCCATCGCCTGCAGCGTCGCCGCCACCATCATCACCGCCTCGCGTCCCAGTTCGGTGTCGCCGCCCTGCAGCGCGGCCACGCGCAACAGGAAGGTGAGATTCGCCGCCCGCGGGAACTTCGGCGCGCCACCGAAGCCCGCATGGGTGGGATCGAAGCCTTCGTAGTAGTGCTTGAAGCCGTCCTCGAAAGCCCGGCTCGCCGCCTCCACCAGCCCGCCGCCCGCAGGCGGACTTCCCGCTTCGCCGACACCACCTTCCGCTTCACCCGCGAAATGCCCGCGCAGCGCCTCGATCACCCGCTCGCCTTCCGCCATCAGCTTGTCGCGTTCGTTCTCCCACGCGTGGGCGATCGCTCCGAGCACCGCGGGGAATCCCGGCCGCCCAGGCCGGTCCTCCGGCGGAAAATACGTGCCGCCATAAAACGGCTTCAGGTCCGGCGTCAGCCACGCGTTCAGCGGCCAGCCACCATGCCCTGTCATCGCCTGCACATACGCCATGTAAACCCGGTCCACGTCCGGCCGCTCCTCGCGGTCCACCTTCACCGGCACGTAGTGCGCGTTCAGCAGCGCCGCGATCTCCGGGTGCTCAAACGACTCGTGCGCCATCACGTGGCACCAGTGACAGGTCGAGTAGCCGATGCTCAGAAAGATCGGCTTCTGCTCCGCCCGCGCCTTCGCCCACGCCGTCTCCCCCCAGGGCAGCCAGGCCACGGGATTGTCCGCGTGCTGGAGAAGGTAGGGCGATTTTTCCTGGGCGAGCGCATTCGGCATGGTCGCGCAGCAAACCCAGCTTTCCCCGGAAGACAAAGCGCCGCCGGCGCCGGACTTCAGGTGGCCAGTCCGCGCTGGCGCAGCGCCGCCCGCAGCTGCTCCGCCGCCGCATTCAGCCTGGCAAGCCGGTCCTCGGCCTGTCCCCAGTCTTCGGCCCGCGCCGCCGCCTCGAGTTCGAGCGACGCCCGGCGCACGCCGATGCCGCCAAACACCACCGCCCCGCCACCAAAGCTGTGCGCCTCCGCCGCCACTTCCTTCGCCGCGCGGTCCGCCACGAGCTTGGCCAGCCGGTCCAGCCGCGCCGGCTCCTCGCCCAGGTAGAGCGCGATCACCTCCGGCAGGAGCGACTCCCCGGTGGTGCCGGGCAGCGCCCGCGTCGTCTCGTAGGCCACCTCGTCAATCACCTCCGGATTGTCCGCGCGTCCTTCCTCCCTCGCTGCATTCCCCGCCGGCTCCCCGCCCGCGATGGCATCAAGCGCCGTCCTCAGCTCGTCGAAACGCACGGGCTTCGAAAGATAACCGTCCATTCCCGCCTCGACGCAGCGCCTCCGGTCCTCCGGCCGCGCGTACGCCGTCACCGCGAGGATCGGAATCTTCGGATCAATCCCCGGCAACTGCCCGTGCCGGATCCACCGCGTGGTTTCGTAGCCGTCGAGCTCCGGCATCTGGCAATCCATCAGCACCACATCGAACTCACCGTCCGCCAACCGCTCGAGCGCCTGGTGTCCGTCGCCCGCGATCTGCACGTCGTGCCCCAGTTTCACTAGGAGCAGCGAGGCCACCTGCTGGTTCGCGAGGTTGTCCTCCACCAGCAGGACCTTCAGCCGCCGCGGGCGCGGGCTCGCCACCGCCGGCGCCGGCCGGGCCTCCGCCGCCACCGGCGTCCGGTCCGCCAGCGCCCGCGCCACGCAGCGTCCTAGCGCCTCCTCGGTCACCGGCTTCCGCGCCCAGGACACCACCTGCAACGCCTTCGCCTCCCCTGGATCGACCGCATCGTCCGACGAAAGCAGCACCACCGGCACCGTCGCCAGCGCGGCATCTGCCCGGAGCATCCGGACAAACTGCCATCCGTCCATCCCGGGCATCGCGACGTCGAGCACCAGCAGGTCGATGCGCGCCCCCGCCGGGTCCCGCAGCCGCGCCAGCGCCGCCACCCCGTTGCCCACGGTTTCCGCTTCCACCCCGCAGTGCTCGAGCTGGCGCACCAGGATCGCCCGGTTCGTCGCATTGTCGTCGACGACCAGCGCCCGCTTCCCGGGCGGCAGCGCCGCCGACGTCGCCGCCGCGAGCGTGCCGCCACCGCCGAATTCGAGCTCAAAGGTGAACGTGGAGCCCTTGCCCGGCTCACTCTCGAAATCGATCGTGCCGCCCATCGCCACCACGAGCTGCCGCGTGATCGCCAGGCCCAGGCCCGTGCCACCAAAGCGTCGCGTCGTGCTGCCGTCCCCCTGGACGAATGGTCGGAACAGCCGATCCCGCGCTTCCGGCGCGATCCCCACGCCCGTGTCCTTCACCGCCACCCGCACACGCACCCGCTCCGGCGTCGTGCTGACCACCGTGCCGGTCACCACCACTTCGCCCTGCACTGTAAACTTCACCGCATTTCCCAGCAGGTTCATCAGGACCTGGCGGACGCGCCCGGCATCCCCCAGGAGCCGCGCGGGCGGCGGCGGATCGAACTCGCTCCGCAGCCCGATGCCCTTCTCCCGCGCCCGCGCCTCCAGCAGCTTCACCGTGTCCTCAATGACCCGCGCCAGGTCAAATTCCCCGACATCCAGCCGCAGCTGGCCCGCCTCGATGCGCGAAAAATCCAGGATGTCATTGATGATCGCGAGCAGCCCCTCCGCCGCGCCGGAGACGATCCGGACCATGTCGGCCTGCTCCGGGCTCAGGGCCGTGTCGGACAGCAGCCCCGCCATGCCGATGATCGCATTCATCGGCGTCCGGATCTCGTGGCTCATCGTCGCCAGGAACTCCGACTTCAGCCGCGACGCCTCCAAGGCCTGATCCCGCGCCACCGCCAGACTCTGCTCCAGGTTCTTCCGGGGCGTGATGTCGGTGCGCACCGTGATGTAGTGCACCGGCTTCTGGTCATCCCCCAGGATCGGCACCACCGTCGCGTCCACCCAGTAGCACGTCCCGTCCTGCCGCCGATGGCAGATCTCCCCATGCCAGACCTGGCCCTGCTGAACCAGCTTGTGCACCTCCGCATGGGTCTCCATCGACACCACCGCCGGCGCCACCGCGTCATAGGGTTGGCCGATCACCTCCTCGAGCGACTGCTGGGTGACCCGGCAGAACTTCTCGTTTGCATACGTGATCACCCCCTGCGGGTCCGTCATCGTGACGATGGCATGCTCGTCGAGCGCCAGTTTCAGGTTGTTCACCTCGCGCAGCGACTCCCGCAGCTTGGCCTCGCTCGCCCGCAGCGCCGCCTCCTGCTGCTTGATCTCGGTGACATCCGATACGAGCACCACGAACCCGCGCACCGTCACCTGGTCGACGTCGAAATCCGGGATGTACTGCGCCCACGTGAGCCGCACCGTACCATCCCGCTTCGTGAGCGTGCGCTCGAAGCGCTGTGACCTCCCGGCGAGCACTTCGCGGACGTAGGGTTCGTTCAGGGCGAAGAGTTCCGGGCCCAGCAGGTCACGCATGTGCATGCCCCGCATTTGCTCGGCCGTCCGCCCGAACCAGTCGATGTACTCGGAATTCGAGAACCGGCATAGCAGGCCGGCGTCCCAGTACGCGACCATGCCGGGCAGGATGCCCAGCACGGTCTCCAGCAGCCGCTGGCTCTGGACCAGCCCGGCCTCGGCCAGTTTGCGCCGCGTGATGTCGATGAAGCTCACCACCACTGCGCTCATCGCACCGTCCTCATCCCGCACCGGCATGGTGTTCACCGACAGCCACCGCTCCGTTTGGCCCGAAGTCCGCAGGGCCAGCACCACATCGCGTTGCGGCTCGCCGCTGCGCCGCGCCCGTGCCGATGGATACTCACTTTCCGGCAACACGATGCCATCCTCCCCGCGGAGCTGCCACGCGGGACCGATGAGGCTGCGACCAATCAACTGCTCGCGCTCCAGCTGCAGCATCTCCAGCGCCGCGGTGTTGCACTCCACCACCTTGCCCTCCACCACCACGACCACGCCCTCCGCCATCGAGCGGAAGACATCCGCCAGCCGCTGCTCGCTCGCCCGCTGGGCGACCTCGGCGCGTTTTCCCTGGGTGATATCTGTCGCGACACCCACCAGCCAGAACTGGGTCGGGCCCTCCCGCGTGATCGCCACCGTTTCGCGCAGCCACACCGTCTCCGTGCCATCCAGCAACCGGAATTCCTGCGTGTAGCCTTCCCGCCCTTCTTCCATCGCCGCCCGCGCGCGGTGGTTCATCTCGGCCTGCTCGGGAATCTTGAAATGGTACCACAGTCCGGCCTCCTGCCGCGCCTCCCGATTGCCCAGCAGCCTCCGATAGAGCGCCGAGGGATACACGACCATCCGCCAGGTCCAGTCGTCCGGCTTGAGCATCACCGTCGCCTCCCACACGAGACAGTCGGCGTGCCCAAGCACGCTGCTCAGCCTTTCTTCGCTCTGCCGCAACGCCACCTCGGCCTGCTTCCGCAGCGTCAGGTCCTGGGCGATGAAGAGATAGCCCGCGATTCCGCCCGCCGCGTTCCGCTGCGCCGTGACGCTCAGCAGCACGGGCAGGTGCCCGCCGTCTTTCCGCTCATACGTCCACTCCCGCTCGTCGACCTGTCCGCGATCCGGCACGACCGTGAACACCTCAAAGCCCGGAGTAACGGTCCGCCCCGTGGCGGCCGACAGCTCCGCCGCCCGCGCGGAGAGTTCCGCCGGATCATGAAACCGCAGTGGCAGTTCGCGCCCGACCACCTCCGCCTCCTGGTGGCCAAGCATTCTCTCGGCGCCGAGGTTGAACACGGTGATCACGCCGTCCGGTCGCGTCGCGATGATCGCGTGCACGCTGGCGTCGAGCACGCCGCGCTGCAGCCGGGTCACCGCCTCGAGCTCGTGCTGCGTCTGGGCCATCTCCTGCGTCAGCTTGTCCGCCAACCGCTGGGCGCGCCGGCCCGTGTTCTGGATGCTCCAGAGCAGGCCGGTGAGCAGGAGCGTGCCGAGGACGGCGCCAGCCGTGGTCCAGTAAACCGGCGCCTGCGAGGTGACGACGAACTCGCGCCCCCGTGCCCAGGCCATCGTGAAACGCTGCCCGGCGAGTTCGATATACTGCACGCGCTCGGGCTCCTGGATCGGCCCGGACGATTCGTCGGAGCTATAGATGAGGCGTTCGCGCTGCCGGCCGCTCCCTTCGAAAAACTCCAGTCGCAACTTGCCCGCCCGCGGCGCGAGCGCGCCCTCGAACACCTCCTCGACGATGAACGGCGCCCCGACCCAGCCCACGTGCAGGGCGCGCCGCTCCTCCACGGTACGCGCGTTCGTCCCGGCTCGATACACCGGCACGTACAGTGCCGCGCCATACCGCCTCAGACCGTCGTTGGCCATGCGCAGCCGGGCCGTCATGCAGGGCTGGCCCGTATCGCGCGCGCGCAGCGCCGCCTCCCGCCGGTCCGCTTCGGAATACACGTCCAGGCCCAGAATCCGGTAGTTCGACTGCTCCGGCTCGGCGAAAGTGATGATCGCGTAGTCCGCATTGGGCGCCAGCGGCCCCTCGAGCCCATGCAACGTCAGCTCCTGCGCCCCGAGCTCCTGCGCCCGCTGCCGAAAGGCTGCGGTCTGGCCTGCCGGCACAGGGTAGATCACCACGAGCCCGCGAATGCCGGGATAGCGGCTCGGCAGGTCGAGCGTCGCCACAAACTCACGCCACTCGGCGCGCTCCACCGTGGTGGACGCGCGCAAGAACGCCGCGGCGGCGTTCATCGCGTCAAGGTACGTTTCCACCCGCCTCCGAACGGCCTGCTCGGCGTTCGCCGACAGCCGGACGAAGTCCTGCGCATCGGACCGCAGTATCTCATTCCGCGCCTGGACGAAGAAGACCGCACATCCCGCCAGGCCCAGCAGCAGGATCACCAACGGAATGAGCTGCAGTGAGCGCGCGCTGGCGAAGGGCGCCCGCGATCCGGCGGCGGCTGAATTGGGCACTACCATGGCGGATGGAAGCGGGCGGCGAGACAGATGCGAAGCATCTACAATGCGGGGAACGATGGCTCTTTCAACGTAGGCGGCAATTCCGGACTTCGCGCGGGGCCCCAGCCCCCTCGCGCACGGTCACTCCGCCCACGTTCACGTCTCCTCACCAACAGCCGCGAGCGCCGACGTGACCGCCGGGCGCTCGCCTCTGCCGGAAAGAGCCGCGCCGCTTACTGGCCCAGCACCCAGCCGAACACGAGCGGCGCCACGATGGTGGCATCGCTCTCGATGATGAACTTCGGCGTGTGCTGGCCGAGCTTGCCCCAGGTGATCTTCTCGTTCGGCACGGCGCCGGAATAGCTGCCGTAGCTCGTCGTCGAGTCGCTGATCTGGCAGAAGTAGCCCCAGAGCGGCACGCCCGTGCGCTGGAGGTCCTGATGCAGCATCGGCACGACGCAGATGGGGAAGTCGCCCGCGATGCCGCCGGCAATCTGGAAGAAGCCGATCGAGCCCTCGCCGTTCCGCAGCGTCTTGGCGGTCTTCGTGTAGTAGGCCGCCAGCTCCTGCATGTACTCGATCCCCGTGCGCACCGTGTGGACGTTCTTCACGTCACCCGTGATCACGTGGCCGGTGTACATGTTGCCCAGCGTCGAGTCCTCCCAGCCCGGGACGAAGATCGGCAGGTTCTTCTCGCACGCGGCCAGCAGCCACGAGTTCTTCGGATCGATCTGGTAGCTTTTCTTCAACTTACCGCTGCGCAGCAGCCGATACATGAACTCGTGCGGGAAGTAGCGCTCCCCGGCGCGATCCGCGGCGACCCATTCCTCCAACACCGCTGCCTCGATCCGCCGCATCGCCTCCATCTCCGGGATGCAGGTGTCGGTCACGCGGTTCATGTGCCGCTTGAGCAGCGCGTGCTCCTCGGAGGGCGACAACTGCCGGTAGTGCGGAACCCGCTCGTAGTAGTCATGCGCGACGAGATTGAACACGTCCTCCTCCAAATTGGCCCCGGTGCAGACGATCGCATGCACCTTGTCGCGCCGGATCATCTCGGCCAGGGAGATCCCCAGCTCAGCCGTCGACATCGCCCCGGCCACGGTCATCAGCATCTTGCCCCCGGCGGCCAGATGGGCGTCGTAGGCGATGGCCGCATCCATCAGGGCGGCGGCATTGAAGTGGCGGTAGTTGCGGGCGAGGAACTTGGAAACCGGGCCCTTTTTGGCGGCAAGGGCGGCATGGATATCTTCGGGCCGCTTGCCCTGACGTTTGGCTTTCATGATGCGAATAAAGGTGGGTGAGCAGGAGCCGACAAAGAAGCACAAAATCGCCGCCGCGGAAAGCACCCGAAGGGAGTGAAAGTGAGAGTGAAAGTGAAAGGGGTAACGCGCCGGACCGACCCATGCCTTGGCCCAAGCTCCGACGTGCAAACGACACCGGCCGTGACGGCACTCGCCGCCTACGATAGGTTTCGCCACTTCTCCTGCCGCCACCGGACAAGACCGCTCCTCCAACCTACAGACTCCTCCTTCCACTTTTTCGCTCTCCCACTTTCACTTTCACTCTCACTTTCACTGCTCCGATGTTTGCCGCCTTCTTTGCTGCTTTGTTTTTCGCGTTCAGCGCCGCGTTCGGCGTCCACGGGGTGCGCGTGCATGGGCCGCTCCGGCTCAACATCGGGCGGCTGATCGTCGCGAGTTCGGTCCTCGCGCTGTACGGGCACCTGCTCGGCAACGGTTTCACCAGCGCGAGCGTTGGCTGGTTCATGCTCAGCGGCGTCATCGGCATGGGCATTGGTGACATCGGCACCTTCGGCGCCCTGCCCCTCCTCGGTTCGCGTATCACGATCCTCATCACGCAATGTCTCGCCGCTCCCATCGCCGCGCTCGGCGAATGGTGGTGGCTCGGCACGGCCCTCACCCACGCCCAGATTCTCTGGGGCACGATGATCCTCGTGGGCGTCGGCATCGCCATCATGCCCAGCCGCAAGAGCCCACCCCGCGTGAAGGTCCGCCCCGCCGGCTTCCTGTTCGGCCTCCTCGCCGCCGCCGGCATGGGCCTCGGCGCGCTCGTCAGCCGCAAGGGCGTCATGACCGCCACCGCCGCCGGCGAAGCCACCCGCAACCTCACCTTCGGCCTCACCGCCGCGTACCAGCGCATCCTAGCCGGCCTGCTGTTCATGGTGCTCTGGTACGTCGTTCTCCGCCTGCTCAACCGCGTGCCGCCGCCGCCCCCCGCCACCGCCGCCAACGAGCGCGATCGACGCCACCCCATCGGCTGGCTCTTCGCCACCGGGCTCACCGGCCCCGTCTTCGGCGTCGGCTGCTACCAATGGGCCCTCGCCACCACGCCCAGCGGCATCGTCCTGCCCATCGCCGCCACCGCGCCACTCCTTTCCATCCCGATCGCCTACTGGATGGAGGGCGACCGCCCCACGCGTCGCGCCCTCCTCGGCGGCATCGTCGCCGTCGGCAGCTGCATCGCGCTGACCGCCGCCCGCTAGCAGCCTGCCGGTCCGGCGGGCTGCTCATCAAAATGGCTGCGGCATCTTGATCGGGGAGAGGGACTCAGGGCCTGGAGGCCGATCGCCGCCACGCTGGCGTTTTCAATCCCCCGACTTGGCACGCGCGCGGATCGCGCTTTCCTGCCCTCTGCACGCCTCGCCCGGTACCCCGCCTCGGTCAGGCCCCTTCCACCGTCTCTTCACCGCCACTCGCGGTCAGGCCCCATGCTAAATCTCACCACCCCCGGCGCCCGCTTTCGCACTGCCCTCGCCACCGAGCAGCCGCTCCAGATCGCCGGCGCCATCAACGCCTACTCTGCCCTCCTCGCCCAGCGTGCCGGCTTCCGCGCCCTCTATCTCTCCGGCGCCGGCGTCGCCAACGCCTCGCTCGGCCTGCCCGACCTCGGCCTCACCACGCTCGACGACGTCCTCACCGACGCCCGCCGCATCACCGGCCGCGTCGACCTGCCGTTGCTCGTCGACATCGACACCGGCTGGGGCGACGCCCCCGCGATCACCGATACAATCCGCGCCTGCGCCCGCGCCGGGATCGCCGCCGTCCACCTCGAGGACCAGGTCGCCGCCAAACGCTGCGGCCACCGCCCGGGCAAGGTCCTCGTCAGCACCGAGGAAATGATCGCCCGCGTCCGCGCCGCCCACGCCGCCCGCGCCGACTCCGACCTCGTGCTCATGGCGCGAACCGACGCCGCCGCGGTCGAGGGACTCGACGCCGCCATCGCCCGCGCCCAGGCCTACGTCGCCGCCGGGGCCGACATGCTCTTCGCCGAGGCGCTCACCTCCCTCGCCGAATACCAGGCTTTCACCACCGCCGTGCGCGTCCCGGTGCTCGCCAACCTCACCGAGTTCGGCAAGACGCCCACCTTCTCCCTCGAGGAACTGCGCGGCGCCGGCATCGCCATGGTGCTCTACCCGCTCTCCGCCTTCCGCGCCATGAGCGCCGCCGCCAGCGACGTGTACACTGCGATCCGCCGCGACGGCAACCAGCGGGCCGTGCTCGATCGCATGCAGCCGCGGACCGAGCTCTACGACGTCCTCGATTACCATCGGTACGAGCAGGAGCTCGACGCCAGTCGCTCGGAACGCGTCTGACTTTAGCCGGCGACGGAACGCCGGGCTCATCCTCGCGTCCGCGACGTCCGCGGCGAAAATTCGCGCGGAGCGCTGGCAACTCGCGCGCAACGTGGTTCGTTCCGCTACCCCTGCCAGCGGGTTTACCCAACCCAACGCCACATCCCCCATGAGCGCCCCACTCGCTCTTTCCGCGAAAAAATCCGTCGCGCTGTCCGGCATTCCCGCCGGCCACACCGCCATCTGCACCGTCGGGCCCAGCGGCCACGACCTCCAATACCGCGGCTACGCCATCGAGGATCTCACCCGCGACGCCTCCTTCGAGGAGGTCGCCCACCTGTTGATCCACGAGCGCCTGCCCAACCGGGCCGAACTCGAGGGTTACCGCGCCCGGCTCGCCCAACTGCGCTACCTGCCGCCCGCGGTGCGCACGATGCTCGAGCAACTCCCCGCCTCGACGCACCCGATGAACGTGATGCGCACCGGCTGCTCCGCGTTGGGCGCGATCGACCCGGAGCCCCGCGCCGCCGATGGCAGCGGTCCCAACAACGCCGCCATCGCCCGCGCCATCGGCGACCGGCTCATCGCGTGCTTCGCCTCGATGCTGCTCTACTGGCATCACTTCGCCACCACCGGCCGGCGCATCGAGGTTCGCACCGACGACCCGACCACCGCCGCGCATTTCCTCCACCTGCTCCACCAGCGTCGTCCGTCCGCCGAACACGTCCACGCCCTCGACCAGTCGCTCATTCTCTACGCCGAGCATGAGTTCAACGCCTCCACCTTCACCGCCCGCGTCATCGCCGGCACCGGCGCCGGCGTTTACTCCTGCGTCACCGGCGCCATCGGCGCCCTCCGCGGTCCCAAGCATGGCGGCGCCAACGAGGTCGCCCACGAGATCCAGCTGCGCTACCGCACGCCCGACGAGGCCGAGGCCGACATCCGCGCCCGCCTCGCCCGCAAGGAAATCGTCATCGGCTTCGGCCACCCGGTGTACACGCTCGTCGACCCGCGCAGCGCGCTCATCAAGGAGGTTGCCCGCGATCTCTGCACGCGCGCCGGCGACGCGAACTTCTTCGCCATCTGCGAACGCATCGAACAGGTCATGGCCGCCGAGAAACGCATGTTCCCCAACCTCGATTGGTACAGCGCCCCCGTGTACCATCAGCTCGGCGTCCCGACCGCCATGTTCACCCCGCTCTTCGTCATCGCCCGCACCGCCGGCTGGTGCGCCCACATCATCGAACAACGCCTCGACGGCAAAATCATCCGCCCCAGCGCCACCTACACCGGTCCGGAGGACGTCCCGTTCGCCCCGCTCAGCGCCCGGACCTAGTCTCGCCCGTCCGTCCGATCTCCCGTCCCCATCTTCACTCCGCTCCCCTCCGTGTCCGCTCCCGCCCTCAACGTTCGTCCTCCCCCCGACCCCCTCCTCGCCGAGCTCGCCGATTACGCGCTGGGCTCCGCGCCGCCCAGCGAGGAAGCCCTTGATACCGCGCGCTGGTGCCTCCTCGACACCCTCGCCTGCGGCATCCTCGCGCTCGCCTACCCGGCGTGCACCCGGCTGCTCGGGCCGATCGTACCCGGCGCGTCGCTCCCGCTCGGCGCCCGCGTCCCCGGCACCGACCACGTGCTCGATCCCATCCAGGCCGCCTTCAACATCGGCGCCGCCATCCGCTGGCTCGACTTCAACGACACGTGGCTCGCCGCCGAATGGGGCCATCCGTCCGACAACCTCGGCGGCATCCTCGCGGTCACCGACTGGCTTGCGCGCCACCGCCGCGCCGGCGAGCGCCCCGCCGCGTTCCACACCCCGCTGCCCGAGCGTCCCGCCCCGACCGTGCGCGACGTCCTCGTCGCCATGACCCGGGCCCACGAGATCCAGGGCGTCCTCGCCCTCGAGAATGCCTTCAACCGCGCCGGGCTCGATCACGTGCTGCTGGTCCGCGTCGCCACCACCGCCGTTGTCACCGCGCTCCTCGGCGGCACTCGCGAGCAGGTCATCGCCGCGCTTTCCCACGCCTGGATCGACGGCTCCGCCCTCCGCACTTACCGCCACGCGCCCAACACCGGCCCGCGCAAATCCTGGGCCGCGGGCGACGCCACCAGCCGCGGCGTCCACCTCGCCCTCATCGCACTCACTGGCGAGCTCGGTTACCCGTCCGCCCTCACCGCCAAGACTTGGGGCTTCGAGGACGCCTCCTTCCGCGGCCAGCCGGTGAAGCTCGGCCGTCCGCTCGGCAGCTACGTCATGGAGCACGTGCTCTTCAAAATCTCTTTCCCCGCCGAGTTCCACGCCCAGACCGCCGTCGAGGCCGCCCTGCAGCTGCACCCGCTCGTCCACCACCGGCTCGACCAGATTCAGCGCGTCGATATCACTACGCAGGAGTCCGCCGTCCGCATCATCGACAAGTCCGGCCCGCTGCATAATCCCGCCGACCGCGACCACTGCCTCCAATACATGACCGCCATCGGCCTGATCTTCGGCCAGCTCACCGCGGCACATTACGAGGACGCCTGCGCGCGCGACCCGCGCATCGACGCGCTCCGCAACGCCATGGTGGTCACCGAGGATCCCGCGTACACCCGCGACTACCTCGACCCCGCCAAGCGCTCGATCGCCAACGCCGTGCAGGTGTTCTTCCGCGACGGCACCGCCACCGAGAAGGTCGTCGTCGAATATCCGATCGGCCACCGTCGCCGCCGCGCCGAAGGCATCCCGCTCCTCATCCAGAAAGCGAAGTCCGCCTTCGCCGCCCATTTCGGCCCCGCCCGCGCCGCCGAACTCACCGCCCTCTTCGCCGACCGGAAAACACTAGAGTCCCTCCCCGTCGACGCCTTCGCCAAGCGGCTGACTGCCTGAGCCAGATGTCAGAAATCAGACGTCAGATGTCAGAATAGAAGCCCGGTGCGGGGCCTCACTCGTTCTCGAAATCGTTCTCGTTCTCTCAGACCGGCCGGCCGCCCCCCGGAAACGGCGTCCGCCAGGAGCCCAGGGGCCGAGCGTAACAATTATAATCACCCCGAGTCGGGACACTTACGGGATAATGTCCAGATACTCGGAATAATGTCCGGATACTGTCCGGAAGCGTCACGCGCCCGCCGCCGCGTGCTTAGGCCGCGCAGCGCGCTTCGTCCCTGTTCTCGTCCATTGCCCCGTCGTCGATTCCCGGCTAGCCGCCGAGCGTCGAGAACGAGAACGAGAACGAGAACGAGAACGAGAACGAGAACGCGCCAGCCAGCCAGTCCCAGCCGTCATCAGTGGCCGTCAGGGTTCTGACCTCTGACGTCTGACATCCGACATCTGGCCCCCGGCCTCCGGCCTCAGAACTCCGCCGTTCCCGGGGTGCGGGCAAAGGGGAGGACGTCGCGGATGTTACCCACGCCGGTCACGAACATCAGCATGCGCTCGAAGCCCATGCCGAAGCCGGCGTGCGGGACGCTGCCGTACTTCCGCAGGTCCAGGTACCACCAGTAGTCCTTCTCGCTGAGTTTATGGTGGGCCATGTTCTCGCGCAGCACGTCGAGCCGCTCCTCGCGCTGGCTGCCACCGATGATCTCGCCGATGCCGGGCACCAGCAGATCCATCGCGGCCACCGTCTTCCCGTCCTCATTCACGCGCATGTAGAACGGCTTTAGCGTGCGCGGGTAGTTGTAGACCGTCACCGGGCACTTGAAGTGCTCCTCGGCGAGGTAGCGCTCGTGCTCGCTCTGCATGTTGTCGCCCCAGATCACCGGGTGGTCCCACTTGCGGCCGCTCTTGTTGAGAATGTCGATCGCCTCGGTGTACGAGCAGCGCTGGAAGGGCCGCTCGAGCACGAAGTCGAGCCGGCTCAGGAGCTCCTTGTCCACGAACTTGGAGAAGAACTCCAGGTCCGCCGCGCAGTGCTCCTTCGCATCGCGGATGAGGTACTTCACGAAGTCCTCCGCCAGCGCCATGTCGCCCTGCAGGTCGCAGAACGCCATCTCGGGCTCGATCATCCAGAACTCGGCCGCATGCCGCGAGGTGTTGGAGTTCTCCGCGCGGAAGGTCGGGCCAAACGTGTACACGTTCGACAGCGCACAGGCGAAGACCTCCGCCTCGAGCTGACCGCTCACGGTCAGGTACGTCGGGCGCGCAAAGAAGTCTTGTTTGTAGTCGATCGCGCCCTCCGGCGTCTTCGGCGGATTCTTCGGATCGAGCGTGGACACCCGGAACATCTCGCCGGCGCCTTCGCAGTCGCTCGCCGTCACGATCGGCGTGTGCACGTAGAAGAAGCTGCGCGACTGGAAAAACTGGTGCACCGCGTACGCCAGCCGGCTCCGCACCCGGAACACCGCGCCGAACAGGTTCGACCGCGGACGCAGGTGCGCGATCTCGCGCAGGAACTCCAACGTGTGCCCCTTCTTTTGCAGCGGATACGTGGCATCGGCCTCGCCCACCACCGTGAAGCTGTCCGCCACCACTTCCCACTTCTGCCCCTGGCCTTGGGAGGCGACGAGTTTGCCTTGGATGCGAATCGACGCGCCGGTGGTCACCTTGTCGATGTGCGCGTAGTCGGGCAGCGAGGCATTGGCGATGACCTGGATGCCTTTGAACGATGAGCCGTCGTTCAGCTCGATGAAGGAGAAGGCCTTGGCGTCGCGCCGCGTGCGGACCCAGCCTTCGAGCACGATGGCGTCGCTCGGCGCGGTCGCATTCAGGGCGTCTTTGACGAGAGTGCGTTGCATGGAGTTTTTGGGGGCTGAACGAAGCCATCGGCGCGCCCTTAGGCAACGCTCTTCGTGCCCGCCCCGGCGCGCGTCCCCTCCCCCAAAATGGCGCAGCCATTTTGCTAAGCCGCCTGCGGACCCAGGTCCGCAGGCGGCTCGCAGGCGGCTCTAGGGCGCACAACCCATGTTGGCTAAACAGCTGGACGCGAACCCCGGCCGATTTCGGGAGTCTGCGGGCTGCCATGAAACGCATATCCCTCCCCCACGCTGTGCCGCGCGCCGGCTCGATCGGTGCGCTGATTGCCTGCGGCGCCGCCGGCCTGCTGTTGGCCGGCTGTGCGACCGAACCCGACTCCACGCTGGTGTCCGCGCCCCCGCCGCCCCCACCCGCCGCGGCTCCGGCCACCGTCTACACGACGACTCCAACCTATCCCGCCGCCGCCGTCGCCACCGTGCCCAATCCCACCGGCGGCAGCTCCATCGTGGTGATGCAACAACCGCCCGTCGCCCAGCAGGAAATCCCCACCGCCCGGCCGTCGTCCGACCACGTATGGGTCCCCGGCTACTGGTCCTGGCGCGTCGACCACTATGAGTGGACCGCCGGCCACTGGGAAATCCCGCCGCGCTCGGGCGCCGTGTGGGTCCCGCCGCGGTGGCAGCCGGAAAGCGGCGCGTGGCGCTTCTACGAGGGCTACTGGGAATAATTCCCGCCTCCCCCGCCCAGCCATAGGCGATGCGCAGCGGTAAGTTGGAAGCTCTCTCCGGGAGCCTCCCGCTTACCGCTTTGTCAGTGCCTCGATCGGCGGGATGCGCGCCGCCGCCCGCGCCGGGAGTACGCCGCACCCGAGTCCGATCCCAAGCGCCATCAGCAGCGCCCCGATCACCGCGCCGGTCGGCACGCTCATCGGCCACGAAGCCGTCAACGCGATCAGCGCGCACGCGCCGCCGCCGAGGATAGCGCCGGCCAGCCACCCGGCCACCGCCAGCAGTGCCGCCTCGATCAGAAACTGCCACAGGATGTCCTTCGGCTCCGCCCCGATCGCGATCCGCAGCCCGATCTCGCTCGTGCGTTCCCGCACCGCCACGAACATCAACGCGAGCACGCCCACCCCGCCCACCGCCAGCGCCAGCGCCGCCAGGCCCGCGCCGTACTTGCTCAACGCCGCGGTCATCTCCTGCTGAAACGCCCGCGTGCGCGCCGTGTTCTGCACCGCAAAATCGTCGGGCTGCTTCGCGTCCGCCCGCCCGTGCCGGCGGCGCAGCAGCGCGCCGACCTTTTCCTCCGCCTCCGCCAACCGCGCCGGCTCAGTGACGCCGACATAGGTGGACGTCAGCCCGCGCGCATTGAACACGCGGCGCAGCGCGGTCCGCAGCGGCACCAACACGAGTTGATCCTGGTCCGCGCCGTCCGCAGTCGTCCCTTTCGCCCGCAATACGCCGACAATCTCAAAGGGCACTCCGCGCACGCGCAGTTCCCCGCCCAGCGCTCCGCCGCGGGGAAAGAACTGCTGCGCGAGCGCCGCACCCAGCACCGCCACGCGCGCCGCGCGTTGCTCGTCGTCCGCCGTCAGGCCCCGCCCCGCGGCGAGTTCGTACCGCCGGAGCTCCAGATACTCGGGCGTCGTGCCGCGCACCTTCACCCGGCTCGCGCTCCCGCCCACTTTCACCCGCAGCGTGTCCTCGATCGCGGGCGCGACCGCGCGCACGAGCCGCAACTGCGCCAGCGCGGCCGCATCCTCCGGGCGCAACGTCTGCGCCAGGCCCGTGATCTCCCGCCGCGCCACCCGCCGGGGCATGGGCAGCGGTTTCACCAGCAGGAGATCCGTGCCCATCGCCTCGACAGTGCGCGCGACTTCAGCCTCCGCGCCGCCGCCGATCGCCCGCGAGACCACGAACGCAGCCACGCCAACGGCCACTCCCGCCGCCGCCAGCGTGGTGCGCAGCGGGTGGGTCAGGAGCGGCCGCAGCGCGGAGGTGATGCGCCGGCGGAATCTCATCGCAACGCGTCCACGGGCAGCAGCCGGGCCGCGCGCCGCGCCGGGAGCACGCCCGCCAGGAGACCCGTGAGCAGCGCCAGCGCGAGCCCCGCGAGCACCGCCCACCAGGTGAACACCGGGCCGAACTTCAGGTGCGCCGCGAGCAACTGCGCCGCGCCCGCGCCGACGATCGTCCCGAGCACGCCGCCGCCGACCATGGTGATCGCGCATTCCGCCAGGAACTGGCGCGCGATGTCGCGCGGCTGCGCTCCGACCGCCCGGCGCAGTCCGATCTCGCCCACGCGCGCGTTCACCGCCCCGAGCATCAGCGCCGCGGCCACCACGCCGCCCACCAACAGGATCACGAGCGCCGCGAGCGGCAGGTAGAGCGTCACCAGCTTCTCCATTTTTCCGAGGAGCTGCCGGATCTCGAGCGGCGTGAGCAGCGTGAAATCATCCGGCTGCCCGGCGGTGAGCGCATGGCGCGCGCGCAGCCGCGAACGCACCTCGGCCGTGACGCCTTCCGGCGCCACGCCGTCGCGCAACCGCAGCTTGGCCACGCTGATCGTGTCCACGTTCGCGACCCGGCGCTGCAGCGTGGAGATCGGGACCACGATCTCGTTGTCCCGATCCATCCCGTGCAGGTCGGTGCCGAAACGTTCCAGCACGCCGATCACCGTGAACGGCACGCTGCCGATCATCACCTCGCCCTGCAGCGGATCGGTCGCGCCAAAGAGCTCGCGCGCCGCCGTCTCGCCGATCACCGCCACGCGCTCCAACCGCTTCACTTCGGCGGCGTCAAAGAAGCGGCCGCGCGCCGCCCGCCGCGACCACACCTCGGGCGAGCGCTCAGACTGACCCAGCACCCGCACGGTGGCGGACGCGCTCCCGCGCCGCACCGCGCCGACCACCACCTGCTGCGGATCCCACGCCACGACGCCCGGCAGGCCGTTCGCCACGGCGCCGAGGTCGTCGATCGTCAGCCGCGCCGCGTCGGCCCGCGGCCCGCTGATCAGCTGCATGCCGCCGGTGACCACCACGATCGAGGAGTCGCCAAAGATCTGGCGCACGGTCGTCAGCATCTTGCGGCGCGCGCCCTGCCCCGCCGTGAGCACGAAGGTGAGCGCCGCCACGCCGACCAAGCTGGCGAGCATGACGAACCCGCTGCGCAGGCGGTGCCGCCGCAGCGAGCCGAAGACATGGTGCAGGAAGGAGGCGGGTCTCATCGCGCACCTCCCGTCACCGCCGGCGCCGCCGCGCGCGCCGTATCCGACATCACCTTACCCGCGCCGAGGCGGATCACCCGCTGCGCGCGCGCCGCCACCGTCGCGTCATGCGTCACCAGCACGATCGTGCGGCCGGCGGCGTTGAGCGTCGCGAACAGGTCGAGAATCCCCTGTGCGGCCTGCGGGTCGAGATTGCCGGTCGGTTCGTCCGCCAGGAGCAGCTCCGGCTCGTTCACCAGCGCCCGCGCGATCGCCACGCGTTGCTGTTGCCCGCCCGATAGCTCGGCGGGCGCATGTTGGGTCCGGTCGCCGAGCCCGACGGCCTCGAGCGCCCGGCGGCCCGCGCCGGCGCGCGGCTCGCCGTCCGCGTACAGCAGCGGCAGCTCCACGTTCTCCAGCGCGCTCGTCCGCGGCAGCAGGTGAAACGCCTGGAAGACGAAGCCGAGGTGCCGGTTGCGAAACCGCGCCTGTTCGGCGACTCCCAGCTGCGCCAGCTCCTCGCCGTCGAAGCGATAGCGGCCGCTCGTCGGTCGATCGAGCGAGCCGAGGATATTCATCAGCGTGGACTTGCCGCAGCCGGACGCGCCGGTGATCGCGACAAATTCGCCGCGCGCGATGCGCAACGACACGCCGTCGAGCGCCTGGACGGTCCCGCCGTCAGGTCGGCGATACGTTTTTCTGATCTCGTGTAGGTCAATCATGGTTCGGTTTCTCCAAAGTGCTCGCGAGCACGCGCTCGCCCTCCTGCAACCCGGTCGTGATCTCCACGTACTCCGCATCCCGGGCGCCCACGCCGATTGTCCGCGGCTCCGTGGTGCCATCGGCGCGCACGACCTGGACGAATGCCTGCTCGCCATTCCAGCCGACGGCTCGCGCCGGCAGGGCGAGGGCGTTCGCCCGTCCGGTGATGGTCACGCGCACGGTCGCGGTCATCTCGGGCCGGAGCACGCGCCCCGCCGGCGGCTCGAAGCGCACCACCGTGATGTAGTTCACGACGTTGTCCCGGATCTCCGCCTTGGGGTAGATCGCCGTCACCACCCCGGCGAACTCCTCCTCGCCGTACGTATCGACCGTGAACCGTGCCGTCTGGCCGAGCTGGATACGCCCGATGTCGGTCTCGTCGACATAGGCCCACACTTCGAGGCGCGAGAGATCGATCAGCGTCACGAACGTCGGCGCCGCGAGGCTCGCGGACACCGTTTCGCCCTCCTGCGTCGCCACCGACGCCACCACCCCGCTGATCGGCGCGACGATCCGGGCGTAATCGACCTGCGTCGCCGCGTAGGCCAGCGACGCGCGCGCCACCGCCACCTGCTGGCGGGCCACCGCACCCGCGCGCTCCGCCACCTCCAGGTCGTCGGCCGAAACCGCCTGCGCCGCCCGCAGCGTCCGGTGGCGCTGCAGCGTCGCGTCCGCATAGCGCAGCTCGGCCAGCGCCCGCTCGAGCGTCGCCTCGGCCTCATGGCGGCGCGCCACCAGGTCCCGCACATCGAGCTCCGCCAGCAACTGGCCCGCGGTCACCGCGTCACCGACCTGGACGTACAAGCGGTTGACGACGCCGGACAGCCGCGAGCCGACGCGCACCTCGGCGCCCACGCGCGGCTTGATCACGCCGGTCGCCTTCACCGTCAGCCCGAGGTCACGGCGCGCCACGATCACCGTCTCCACGCCGGAGGACGCAGCCGGCTCGACCGGCCGCGCACCGAAGTGCAGGAGGCAGACGCCGCCGGCGAGGCCGACGAGCAGTAACCCGGCCAGGAGCTTCTTCATGGCCGGGCCGCGATCGACCGACCGCGGGAGAAATTGGGGCAGGACAGGCAACGCATCCCGCGACCCTGCCCCGTGAAGCCATAGACGGGTCTAGGGCAAAAACGCGCGCCGCGTCGGCGGCCCCGTTCGCACCTCCAGCCGGCGGCAGGGCCGTCGCGTTCGCCCCGGCGTCAGGGGTCAAGGCACCCGAATGGCCCAGGTAGGCGCCCCGACCGCTGACAGCCGAAACCGAGATAACACGCCAAATTTGGCGTGTTATCGGGGATAATGCGCCAGATTTGGCGTGTTATCTCGGCTGCCGAAGGAGTCCGGCGGCGACGGGTATGCCCCGCTTTTCGAAGCCAATGCGGCTGGCGCCTCCGGCGCTGGCACTCAGTCGCGTCGTGCGCCGTGGCGCCCTATCCCACGCCGTACGGCGGAAACAGCTCCTCGGCGGAGCGGGCGAAATCCCGGTGGATTTGGTCCACCAAGAACGGGATCCAGTCGCCGTCGCCAAACGACAGCCGCGGCCCGAATTGGTGGGAATTCCACCACCGGCAGTACGCGATCTGTCCGGCGGGGGAGATAACGAACACGTGCAGCGCCGCAACGTTGCCGCGGTTCACCCAGACTTCAGCAAACACCCGGTGGCCGGGCTCAGCCGGCTGGCGGGCTACAAACGCGGCATATTCGCGGGCCCGCGCCCACGCATAGCGCAATTGGTTGTGGCCCAGCTCGGCCGGCGCGACGTCCGGCGCTTCCGCCAAGCAGGTCACGCGCCGGTGCAGCGCGGTCGCCACCCCGCGGGCACAGGGCCGGGCCAGGTCGGCACGCCACCGCGGCGGCGCGCTCTGCTTCACGACCAGCACCGGCAGCGCGAGCAACGGTTCCGTCGCCGCCTCCCCCTTGAGCTGGCGGTACGCCTGGCGACACTTCGCCAGTTCCGCCTCCGAAGGACTGCCCCAGGCGCGGGCAAACGGATACCAGAAGATTTCGCCTCCGGCGCGCGCGAGAGACGTCAGGCCGCCGAGGCAGCCCGTCACGAGAAGCACGCGCCAGATCGTAGAAAACGCCGGGCGAAGCCGGTGGGGTGGACGGCGAGCCGGAGCCGCGCCGATCGCTGGATCACAAACGGGCGGATTCACGTCGCAGTGTAGCAACGAACCGCCCGTGCGCAAAAAGTGATTCGCCGGGCCCCCCGCCCACTATTTCAGCCGCCCCAGCTCGGCCCCTCAGTCCCTCATTCCCCTACTCCCTCATTCCCTCACGCCCCCTTCACCGCCGCCATGGCGGCGAAGATGGTGTCGACGATCACCTGGGTCTGACGGTCGATCTCGAAGTTCACGCGGTCTCCGACCTTGGCCTCGCCGAACGTCGTGAGGCGCAGGGTCTCGGGAATCAGGTACACCCGGAACCGGCCCGTCGCCTTGTCGAGGTCGCAGACCGTAAGGCTGCAGCCGTTGAGCGAAATGAAGCCCTTGTTGAAGACGTAGCGCGTGTAGTCGGGCGGAATCTGGAACGTCAGCACGCAGTTGTTCTCCGGCCGCTCCAGCGCGACGATCTCCAGCATCCCGTCGACGTGGCCGCTGGTCGGGTGGCCGCCAATCTCCACCCCGGTCTTCGCCGAGCGCTCGACATTGATCCGGCTGCCGACCTCGAGCTGACCGAGCGTGGTGCGCTTGAGAGTCTCCGCCGCCGCGTCGAAGTGCGCGCGCGTGCCCTCGAGCTTCGTCACCGTCATGCAGACGCCGTTGAGGCTTACGCTCGCGCCAATCGCGAGGCCTTCGAGATGCCGCGCGTCGAGCTCCACCGCAAAGGACGCCAGGCCGGGCTTCCGGGTGAGCGAGGCAATGGGAAATACGCCAGTGACGATGCCGGTGAACATGAGGCCCACACGCTAAACGGTCCGCCATCCGCCGCACAAGCGGCCGCTTTTCGCCCGCGCCAGTTTTCCGGCCAGCCCCGCCGCCGCCTGTTTTCCACCCGCCAGTGGCCGCGCCACTTTCCTTTCGCTCACTTCCACCTTCACTTTCCCTCACACCCTCACTCCCCGTCCCCCGTGTCCTTTTCACCTTCGCTCTCGCGCCGGCAATTCGTCGGCCACGTCGCCGCCGGTGCGGCTGTCGCCATGCTTCCCTCCTCCCGCTCCTTTGCCGCCGACCCCGCCGCCCGGAAACTCGGCGTCGCCCTCGTCGGCCTCGGTGGCTACAGCACCGGCCAGTTGGCGCCGGCGCTGCGTGAGACCCGGCATTGCCGCCTCGCCGGCGTCGTCACCGGCGACCGCGCCAAGGGCCTCGCCTGGGCCCGCCAGCACGGCTTCCCCGAGAAGAACGTGTACGGCTACGACACGATGACCCGGTTGGCCGACAACCCCGACATCGACATCGTGTACGTCGTCACGCCCAATGCCCTCCACGCCGAGCACACGATCGCCGCGGCCCGCGCCGGCAAACACGTGATCTGCGAAAAGCCGATGGCGATCAGCGTGGCGGAGTGCGACGCCATGATCGCCGCCTGCCGCCAGGCTGGCGTGCAGCTCTCGATCGGCTACCGGATGCATTTCGACCCCTACGCCGGCGAACTCATGCGGCTCGCGCAGGCGCGGGAGTTCGGGCCGTTCCAGCGCGTCGACGGCGCCTTCTCCTTCAACCTGAACCGACGCGTCTGGCGCGCGCAGAAGGCGCTCGCCGGCGGCGGCCCGCTCATGGACCTCGGCATCTACGTGATCCAGGGCGCGTGCATGGCCGTCGGCGGCCCGGCCGTGGCCGGCCAGCCCCTCGTCATGCCCGTCGCCGTCACCGCGCGCGAGATCGAGAAGCAGCGGCCCGACCTGTTCGCCGACGTCGAGGAGACGATCGCCTGGACGCTCGAGTTTGCCGACGGCGCCCACGCCGAGGGGCGGACGAGTTACCAGGAGCAGGCCAACAAGCTGCGCGCCGACGCCGCGCACGGCTGGATCGAGATGGCCCCCGCGTACTCGTACGGCGGCCTGCGCGCCCGCACGAGCCGTGGACCGCTCCACTTCGAGTCCGTCAACCAGCAGGCGCGCCAGATGGACGACTTCGCGCTCTGCGTGCAGGAGCACCGCGCTTCCCGCGTTTCCGGCGAGATGGGCCGCCGCGACCTCGCCATCATCGAGGCCATCTACGCCGCCGCGCGGACCTCCCAGCGCGTGCCGCTCGCCGGCGCGATCGCGCCGGCGAAGTGAGAGTGAAAGTGCGGGGTGAGAGAGGGACGGACGCTTATAGCCTACAGCTTACCGCTTACCGCCTAAAGCTTACCGCCCTTGGCCGTGCCCTCACCGCCAGTGGCCGCTGATGAAGATGTAGCTGCCGCCGCGGTGCTCCCAGCGCGGCTCGACCCACACGCCATGGCCGCGGGGCGGACGTGTCCAGTGTCCGGATACCCACACGTAGCGATCGCCGCGCCACGCCCAGTAGCCGCCCACCCAGACGTGGTGCGGGGAGGGTCGCGCGTACACGATCTCATGGCGCGGCGGCGGCGGGGCCGAGACCACGACCACCTGCGGCGCCGGGGTGGGCTGGGTGACGACCACGGGAGCGGGCGCGGCCGGGACCGGAGCCGGAACCGGCGTCGCGACGGTCACGGTTTCGCGCCAATAACCCGACACCAGGACGAAGCGATCCCCGCGCGACTCCCAGCGCGGTGCGATCCACACGAGGTTCGCGCGCGGCGCGTTCTCCCAGCGCCCCACGACCCACACGAACTGGTTGTCCTTCCAGTCCCAAAAGCCCGGCATCCAAATGTGCGCCGGCGAGGGCCGCTCCGGAATCGCCTCGGCCCGCGGCGGAGGTGGCGGCTGCGTCGTGGCAATCTCGGTCACGCTCGCCGGGGCGGAGGCGCTCGGCGTCGGCGGCGGATTCTGCTGCCAGAAGCCTTCGCGCAGGACGTAGCCACCCGGACGCTGCTCCCAACTCGGTTGGATCCAGGACGCCTGCGGCACCGGGGGCAGTTGCCAGTCGCCCGCGACCCAGACGTACGAGCCCTGGCTCCAGCGCCAGTGCCCGGGCACCCAGACGTGCTGCATCGAAGGCTGCTCGTCCGGCGTGTCGTTCGTGGCCGGCGTCAAGGGCCGCTCCACCAAGGCGCCCGGCGGGACGGGGGCCGTCGCGGCGTCTTCCGCCCACAGCGGCAGCGCCAAAGCCAGCGCCGAAGCGACGCCGGCTAGCCGAAGTCCACCCCGCAGCGACCGCAGGGAACCACGCAACAGGTTCGGGCTCATGGCGCGGTTAGACGCGACCGCCGCCAATTGGTTTCCTCTGACGCCGCGCCTTTGGCACGGCGTCAGAATGGGGCAATGCCACTGATGATTAGGATCTTAGGTAGGAAATCACAGATCCGGCTCCGTCATGGGAATGTGACGGAGGGGGCAGGCGGGGCAACGACTCAGGACTCGGTCGAGCCTTCGTCGCTCTTGCTGCGGCGGCTGCGCGGGCGGCGGGTCTTGCGGTCGCCGGCGTCGGCTTCGGCTTCGCCGTCGGTCTCAGATTCGTCGGTGTCGGCCTTGCGCGCGGGCTTGGCGTTGAGCCAGAGCTCACCGCGGGCGTTGCGGCTCAGCCAGAACTGCTCGGCGCCGCTCGCCACGTACACCGGCTTCTCGCGCGGCTTGTCCGGCACGATGAGTCCCGTGGAAACCATCAGCGCCGCGAATTCCTCCGGGGACTTGCCGACGTCGGCGGCGAGACGCTCCAACTTCCCGGCGAGCGCACCGGAACGGGTCTCCTTCAGGAGGCCACGCACCGAGGCGAGCGTGGGATTGACGGGCGCTTCGACCGGCGCCGGAGCCGACGCTTCGGCGGAAGGCGACGATGCCGCGGCGACTGCAGGCTCGGCAGCGGACACGGGAGCGGGCTCGGTCGGAGCGACGGTCGTAGCCGCCGCTTCGACGGTCGCGGCCGGCGCAACCTCGGGCGCGGGCACCGCAACAGGCGTGGCGGATGCGGGCACGGACTCAGCCGGCACCACGGGCGCAGCAGAATCGGTGGCCGGTTCCGTCGCCGCAGGGGCGGCAGCGCCTTCCGTCGTCGGCGTCGCGCTCGCATCGGCGGACGCCACACCGGACTCGATCGTTTCACCCGGCTTCTTGTCGCGACCGTTGATCCACACGTTGCCCCGCGAATCGACGTTCACCCACCAGATGCTGCCGCCGATCTCGACGTTCACCGGCTTCTCGTTGGCCGAGGCCGGCACGACCAGGCCGAGCGCCTTGAACCCGGCCACCAGGTCGGCTTCGCGGCACTTGAGCGCGCGGGACAGGAAACTCGCACTGCCCGAACCACCGGGTCCCCGGCGATTGCGGCGCATGAGTGGACGAATCTTCTCGAGCAACGCCGGGCCTTCCGGCAGCGGCTGGCCGGGCGTCGCCGCCTCGGGCGCCGCTTCCGCAGCCGCCGGAGCCTCGGTCCCAGCCGGGGCTGCGCCTGCCTCGGTGGCGGCGGGTGCCGACGCCTCGCCCTCGGGCTTCGGCACCGTCTCCGTTTTCTGGGCACGCTCCTCGTGGCGCCGTCCGCGACCTTCCTGCTTCGGCGCCTCGGCGGGCTCCTCGACGGCGATCTTCTGCGCCTTCACGGCGCGGAAGACCGGACGCGGCTTCTCCTTGGTGTTGATCCAGAGTTCGCCGCGGCGGTTGACGTTGATCCAGTAAAGGTCGCCTTCGAATTCCAGGTACTCGGCCTTCGCATCCTCGTCCTCGGGGATGGTGAAGCCGCACTCGACAAGCGCACCCTTCAGGTCCTCCTCGGACTGGTCCCACTTCTTCGCGAGGTAATCGACGCCGACCGACATGCCCGGGCCGCGCTGGTTGCGGCGCATGTGCGGCTTGATCGCGTCAAAGAACGTCGGCAGCTCGTCCTCCTCGGCGGCGGTGAGCTTGTCCCAATCGTCCTCGTCCTTCTCGTCCTCGTCGGCATCGGCATCCGCATCGCGCGACGTGTCGACGAGCTTCCGCAGGCCGTCGTCGGGCGCGACCTTCTCCTCGAGGAAGCTGGCAGGGGCCTCTTCGGTGCCGGCCGCCGCCGTGGTCGTGGCCGCCTTGAACTTGGCCTCGAACTCGGCGCGCAGCTTGTCGGCTTCGGCTTTCGCCGCCGCCGCCGCCGCATCCTCCAGGGTCCAGTCACGCTGCGTCGGCCGACGGGCCAGGCCGGTGAAGGCCAGGAAGTTGTCCGGCTGCGTGTGAAATTGAATGATCTCCCACTCCTCGCGTCCGAGGTCGTTGAGGAACTTCTCCAGCAAGGCCGGCGTCGCAAAGCCGCCCTTGCCGCTCGTGATGACTTTGTATTCCCAAAGTGACATATATAACCCCGGGCCGATGCGCGGGACGCCACCCATCACAGAAGGTGGGGCGGATGCCCAGCACGAAATACGGTTTCGATACCGCGAATCCGCCTAATATTCAGGTGGTTCGCCTACGCCGGCCTCCGCGGCAAGTGGTGACGCCCGCCGCCGGCGGCGGCCTCGCCGCCCGCCTCGCCCGCCCGCCTTTCTTTCGCTGCAGTCGGACCCTCGCCCCGCGCATTTGCGGGAATCAGCCCCCCACGCCCCGCGCCCCTCCCTCCGCCGGCGGGCACCGCTCCCCGCCTCCCCAGACCCAAAAACTGATCCCCCGCCTTCCCCTTTCCCAGAAATCGCGTAGCGATTTCCTCAGCCAACCGCCGGGCGTGTCCCGGCGGTTGGCTGTTCCCATGCTCATCCGCTCCCCCAAATCCTGGGAATTGCCCGAGTCCGCCGCCACGCCCGAGGCCGACTACGCGCAACGTCCCCGCAGCGACGCCGGCCCGGCCCGGCGCGACTTTCTCAAAACGCTCGGCCTCGGGCTGGCCGCCACCTCGCTCCTGCCGCCAGCCCTCCGCGCCGCCACCGCCGGGTTTCCCGCCAAGGTCAACCGCGCTTACCGCGACCCCGAGCTGAAGCCCACGCCCTACGAGCTCATCACGAGTTACAACAACTTCTACGAGTTCGGCACCGACAAGTCCGACCCGGTCGAGGCCGCCAACAAGGGCTGGAAGACCGAGCCGTGGACCGTCGAGCTCGCCGGCCTCTGCCGCAACCCCGCCAAGATCGACGTCAACGACCTCATCGCGAAGGTCGGCGGCCTCGAGCAGCGGGTGTATCGGTTCCGCTGCGTCGAGGCATGGTCGATGGTGATCCCGTGGGACGGCTTTCCGCTGGCGAAACTGGTCGCGCTCGCCGACCCCACCGAGGACGCGAAGTACGTGAAGTTCACCACGGTGCTGGACCCGAAGAACATCCCCGGCCAGCGCACCGGCACGCTCGACTGGCCGTATGTCGAGGGGCTGCGGCTCGACGAGGCCCGGCACGATCTCGCGTTCATCGCGACCGGCATCTACGGGCGCGCGATCCCGAACCAGAACGGCGCGCCGCTGCGGCTGGTCGTGCCGTGGAAGTACGGGTTCAAGGGCATCAAATCGATCGTGAAGGTGGAGTTCGTCGCGAAGCAGCCGCGCAACACGTGGAACGTGATGGCCGCCCGCGAATACGGCTTCTTCGCCAACGTAAACCCCAAGGTCGACCACCCGCGCTGGTCGCAGGCGAGCGAGCGCGTGATCGGCGCCGGCGGCGCGCTCGGCCGCCGCCAGCGCACCCTCATGTTCAACGGCTACGAAAAGGAGGTCGCCGCCCTCTACCAGGGCATGGACCTCGCCAAGTTCTACTAGCCCGGCGTGCGCTGGCCCCGCCGCGCCACCCACGCGTCGCCGCGCCTCCACCGACATCCGCCCGCCGCTCCACACCTCGCGCCACCGTTCGTCGTTCTCACCCTGCATCGCCACCCTTCGCGGACGTCTTTCGCCGCCACCCCTTGCCTCCCACTCCCGCCACGCCATCTGCCCTCGCCCGCCTGCTCCAGCGGAAACCCGTCGTCTGGACGCTCCTCGTGCTGCCCGGGCTCTGGCCGGCGTGGCCGATTTTCGTGACGCGCAACCCGAGCGTCCTCGCCGATCCGCTCAAGTTCATCCTGCACCACCTTGGCTTCGTGGCCTGCGTCGTCCTCGTCACGGTGCTCACGTTCACGCCCCTGCGCGTCCTATTTCCCCACGCGCCGCTCGTGCAGGCGCTGAACCGGCACCGGCGCCTGGTCGGCGTGGCCGCGGCGGCGTACGCCGCCCTGCATTTCGCGACGCACCTCCTCTACGAAGGCGGTACCGACGTCGCCTTCCTGCCCGCGATTCTCGCCACCGCCGTGGAAAAACCGTTCCAGCTCACCGGCCTGATCGCGTTCGTCATCCTGCTGGTCCTCGCCGTGACCAGCCCGCACGCCATCCTCCGCCGGCTCGGCGCCCGCCGCTGGAAATTCATCCACCGTTTCGTCTATCTCGCCGCGGCCCTCGTCGCCTACCACCAGATCTCCGCCCGGAAGGTTTTCCCCGTGCAGGTGCTCTGGATCTTCGTCCCTCTCCTCGCGCTCGAACTGGCGCGGATCGTCACGAGCCTCCGCCGCTCGGCGGGATCATCGCGCTGAGCACGCCGGTGCGCCTCGTTCGGCGCGATGGCGGCGTGTGCCGTGATCTATTGCCGAACCGGCAACTTGCCCACCTGCGACCTGCAACATCACCTGCCACCTGCAACGTCCTTCCCCGCAGGCCACCGGCCAAACGGCGCGTCGCCACTCAGCGCCGCGCCGTTCGCAAAGCACACTCAGGCTTTGGCGAGCGCCTGCTCAAGGTCGGCGCGCAGGTCGGCGAAATCTTCGATGCCGATCGAGAGACGGACGAAGTCCGGCGACACGCCGGAGGCCACCTGCTCCTCGGCGTTGAGCTGGCTGTGCGTCGTGCTCGCGGGATGGATCGCCAGCGACTTCGCGTCGCCGATGTTCGCCAGGTGCGAGAAGAGCTTCAGCGCTTCGATGAAGCGGCTGCCGCCTTCATACCCGCTCTTGAGCCCGAAGCCGAGCAGGCCGCCGTAGCCGCCGCGCAGGTACTTCTTCGCCGCGGCGTGGCTCGCCGAACTCGGCAGGCCGGGATAGTTGACCCACGCGACCTTCGGGTGCGTCGCCAGGAACTCCGCGAGCTGCAGCGCATTCGTGCAGGTCCGCTCCATGCGCAGGTGCAGGGTCTCGAGGCCCTGCAGCCCGGTCCAAGCGTTGAAGGGCGAAATGCACGCGCCCATGTCGCGCAGAAGCTGCAAGCGCATCTTCATCGCGAACGCGATGTTCGCGCCGCCCGCCGGAGCGAAAGCGCGAAACGCGTCCCAGTGCACCAGCCCGTGGTAACTCGCGTCGGGTTGCGTGAAGCCGGGGAACCGGCCGTTGCCCCAGTCGAAGTTGCCGCCGTCGACGACGATGCCGCCGATCGAGGTGCCGTGGCCGCCGATGTACTTCGTCGTGGAGTGGACCACGAGGTTCGCACCCCACTCGAAGGGGCGGTTCAGGTACGGCGAGAGGCAGGTGTTGTCGATGATCAGCGGCACGCCGGCGTCGCGTGCGATCGCCGCCACTTCCGCAAAGGGGAAGATATTCAGCGCCGGGTTGCCCAGGCCTTCGCCGTAAAACGCCTTCGTGTTCGGCCGCAGCGCCCGCCGGAACGCCGCCGGATCCCCGGCGTCCACGAACGACACCTCGATCCCAAGCTTCGGGAAGGTGTGGTGGAACAGGTTGTACGTGCCGCCATAGAGCTGCGCGACCGACACGACGTGATCTCCCGCGCCCGCGAGGTTCAGGATGCAGTTGGTGATCGCGGCCTGGCCGGAGGCGAACGCCAGCGCGGCGGTGCCGCCCTCGAGCGCGGCGATCCGCTGCTCGAAGACGTCCGTCGTCGGATTCATGATCCGGGTGTAGATGTTGCCGAGTTCCTTCAGCGCGAAGAGATTCGCGGCGTGCTCGGTGTCCCGGAACACGTAGCTGGAGGTCTGATACAGCGGCACGGCGCGCGAGCCGGTGGTGGGGTCCGGCTGCTGGCCGGCGTGGAGGGCTTTGGTGCCGAATCCGAGTGAGCTCATGGGATGGGAGATAGCCGAGTTACGCGGGCCCGCGGGGGTTTCAAACCCCGAAACGTGTCATGCGGGCCGGATGACGGGAATCACTTACCAGCCGAAGGTCTGGCGGACGTATTTCACCGGCGGGCTGCCGATCGAGAGCGCGGTGTCGTGGTACTTGCGCAGGTCGAAGGCGGCGCCCGCCTTCTTCTCCGCCGCCGCGCGCATGTCGTCGTGCTCGACGGCTCCGACGAAGTAGGTCGAGAGCTGGGTCGAGCTCTGGCAGGCGCGCCGCCATTTGCCCACGGCTTCGCCCTCCTCCTGGAAGCCGCGCTCCATCATCAGCGCCAGCGCCTCACGCTCGGTCATGCCCGCGACGTGGATCTTCTGGTCGAGGATGGCGTTGATGATCGCGCGCAGCCGCATCTTGAGCTGCTGGAGCTTCACCTCGGGCCCGCCGTAGCCGGCATCAGCCATGATCCGCTCCGCGTACACCGCCCAACCTTCGACGAAGGTGCCGCTCCACCAGATCGCACGCACGAGCGTGGGGGCGCGAAACCGGTTCGAATGCGCAAGCTGCAGGTAATGCCCGGGCATCGCCTCGTGCACGGTGAGGTCGTGCAGCATGTAGTCGTTGTACTCGCGGAAGAAGGAGTCCTTGCGCTGCGGCGTCCAATCGGCCGGCGTGGGCGACACCTTGTAGAAGGTCTCGCCGTTGGGCTCGAGCGCGCCGGGCGGATCACAGTACGCGATCGCCACGCCGCGCTGGAACTCCGGGAGCACAATCACCTGCAGCGGCGCATCTGGGACGGTGACGAGGCCGCGCTGGCGGACGAACGTCGTGGCGTCGGCGGTGATCTCCTTCACGCGCGCGACCACCGTGTCGTCATTGGCGCGGCGCTCCGCCAGCCGGTCGAGCACGGCTTTGATCACGCGGGGACGGTCCGCGAGCTCCGCCGCGGTGGCCTGCGGAAACGCACGCTCGTAAAGCGGCCGGGCCGTCGCGTACATCGCCTCGGTCGTGGTCGCGAGTTCGCGTTCGGCGCGCGCGAGCAGTTCCTCGAGCGAGAGCTCGGAATCGAGCGCCAGCCGCAGCTTGCGGCGGAACCGGGCCTCGCCGAGGCGGAAGTCTCCATCGGCCTTCGGTAGCACGTCCTGCTCGAGCCACTTGCGGTGCTGCTCCAGCGCGGCGATCGCCTTCGCCTGCGCGGGCGCGAGCTCGGCACGCAGGGCCGGCGCGCGCTCCAGCAGCGGGTCGAGCCCGGTGCGCACGAGTTCAATCGCCCCGGCGGTCTGACGGATCGCCGTCTCGGTGTGGATCCGCGGCGGGTGCTTCAGGTTGGCGCGCATCTGCTCGAGCACGCGCGGGATGGCCTCGAGCCGGCGGGCTGCGGCGCGGAGCCTCTGCTCCGGCGGGGCAAACTCCCGCGCCACGAGCGCGAAAAGGGCGTCGCCCAGGCTGCCGTTGTACGAGAGTGGATTCCACGCGAAGGACTGCTCCTCGGTCAGATCGAAGAGCTGCGCCTCCAGGTTCACGCGCAGGATCTGCGCGTCGATGCGGTTGGCGGCGTTCAGGCCCGCGGCGTCGATCTGCGCCAGCGCGGCGAGATGCTGCTG
Source organism: Opitutus sp. ER46 (assembly GCF_003054705.1). NCBI lineage: Bacteria > Pseudomonadati > Verrucomicrobiota > Opitutia > Opitutales > Opitutaceae > Opitutus > Opitutus sp. ER46. The sequence continues at coordinate 37,556 of NZ_QAYX01000021.1, read as the reverse complement.
GAGCGAGGCCACCTGGCGCTCCCGCGCCTCAGGGCTGTAGTCGGTGAGCCGGTCGTCGAAGCGATGGTCGCCGAGCGCCGTCGCGGCCTCGGGTGACGTGGTGAGGTAGTCCTCGATGCAGGTGCGCGCCAACTGCTCGAAGGTGGTGTCGGCGGCGGAGGCCGCGCGGGTCGTCCCGGGCACCAGGGCCGCCAGGAGCAACACGACGCGCCAGCTGGGGATGGGGAAGCGTTTCATGCGGCGCCACTTTCCGCACCCGCCGTACTTTCTCAACCGCGAACCGGTCTTCAATCCGGGTAACCGCGAAAAGCGCGAACTGCCGGAAATGGGTTTACCGCGAACGCCGCGAACCCAGCCGCGAAAATCCGCGGTCGCGCGCCCCCGCTCACGCATTCCTTCCCCCCGCCCGTCCACCCAACGTTTTCGCGCCTCTTCGCGCCTTTCGCGGTTTCCCTTTTTCTCCGTCCGCGGTCCATCGCGAACGCGGATCATTCGTGGTTCGGAACTCAGGGCCTCCCCGGTCCGGAATCTGGAACGTTCGAACCTTCCAACCTGCCACCCGAGTTCTTGGCCCCTTCAATCTGCAACTTTTCCACGTTCAACTTGCCACTCTGGGTTCCTCGCCCGCGCCACTCGCCGGGCTGTTCGGCGTGGTTGGATCCGCGTCCACCAACGCCACGGCCGCGATCACGAGCAGCATCCCGGCGAGCGCGAGCACGAGCGCCGCGAGCACCGACTGCCCGAGCCACGCGTGCCCGCCCGTGCCCGGAAGCTGGGAGAGAAGTGGAAGCAGCGCCGTCATCGGTGAGGGAAAGTTGCCGGTAGCATGTTTCCAGTGACCACGCCGTAAATAGAAACCGGCGGTTTTGGAAACTTCCGCGGCGCTTGTAGCCCGCCAGCCAAGCCGCTTGGGGCCTCACCGCCCTCGTCTTCCGCTCCCACCCCGGCGGCGGCGCCCGGCCCCCGGCTTGCCGCCACCGGAGTTCCCGCGGCGCCGGATCACTTCGTCATGAGGTGCGGCACAAAGCGGCTCACGTTGCCGGTGATCCAGCGGGTGTCCTCACGCAGACCGAGCCCGCAGGCCTCGTGGTTCACCACCCAGACGCCGCACACCGGATGGTGCCCCGCAAAGTCAGGGATCGGCGCGAGCGCCTGATACACGAAACCCTCTTCGCCGTATTCGCCGCCGGTGGACTCCACCAATTTCCCCTGGTGCACGAGCGTGACGTTCGCGCCTTCGCGGCTGAAGCGGGGTTTCTTCGCGTAGCTGCCGGCGAGCCTGGCGTCCTGCATCTCGTAGGCCGGGAGAAGATTCGGATGATCCGGATATAGTTCCCAAAGCACGGGCAGCAGCCCCTTGTTGCTGAGCAGCAGTTTCCAGGGTGGCTCGATGAACAGGTTCTTTGCGTCGCCGAGGTAACGGGCGAACGGCTCGTGCCACATCCACTCCCAGGGATAAAGCTTGAACAGCGCGTTGATCTCGTCGGCGTCGACATCCACGAACAGGCCGCGAGCCTCGTCCCACCCAATATCGTCCATCGCGATCGCCTGCGTCTGAAAGCCAGCCTGCTGGCAGGTGTCCATGAGGTAGGTGACGGTCTGCGTGTCCTCCGGCAGGTCCTGCACGGCGGCAAAGTGCACCCGCTGGGCGGCGACATTGCGCCAGGCTTCGATCAGGTGCTCATGGATCGAGTTGAACTGATCCTCCGCCGGAAATCGTTCCTGCAGCCAGTACCACTGCACGACCGACGCCTCGATCAGGGAGGTGGGCGTGTCGGCGTTGTACTCGAGCAGCTTCGGCGCGTTCACCCCGTCGTAGGCCAGGTCAAAACGGCCGTACAGACTGGGGTCATCTCGTTCCCACGATGCCAGGATGGCCGGGACCGCCGCCGTCGGGATGCCGAGGCGACTCCACCAGCCTCGGTCGATTACCACCTGCGCCGCATCGATGCAGAGTTGGTGCAGCGCATTCGCCGCGGCCTCGAGCGCATCAACCTCGCGGGCGCTGAACGCGTAGTACGCCGTCTCGTCCCAGTACGGGCCGGTGTCATGGGTGTGATAGGTGAAACCGAGCGTCTCGACCTTCGCGCGCCAGTCGGGGCGCTCCGGGATGGAAATCCGTTTCATGCCAATGGGGCGGCGCGTTGGCGCCGCGCTCAGCTGCCGCTCGGGTGAGCCGAGGAGCCGAACCCGCCGCGAAAGATCGGGCGCGACGTGGGTGCGCGGGTACCCGCCGGACGCGAGGTGAATCCACTGCTCCCACCGCCGGCCTGCGCGCGCGGCGGGTCGTCCCGCCGCTTCTGCGCGTACGCCTGCTGCGCCGCGAGGGCGGAACTCACCGCCGGCGCCGCCGGTCGCGATTGCGTCAACGCCGCGATCCAGGGCACCGCCTGCCAGGCGCCGCCGGCGAAATAGCCGCGCGCCGGGTCGTGGTGGTTGTATGGATAGGGGAACCACGCGTGATACGGCGCGTGATAATAACCGACGCCCGGCACGAACTCGTTGTTGCTGTACGTACGGTCGGCGGAGACGGGCTCCCCCGGAGGCAACGACGCCGTGGCGGTGCTTTCCGTCCGCTGCCGGCGGGCCGCGTCCCACACCATCGCCACGCCGACCACGCCGGCGGTGCCGAGCAGCACGAGCGCGACCTGGTGGCTGCGTCGCATCCCGCCGGCCGGTTCAGGCGAACCCGGGGTACTCATCCCACGATGGCGGCGGCAACGATGAGGCAGACGCCCAGGATGATGGCCGCGCCGACGATGGCGGCGGCGACGTTGCGATTCTTGACGATCTCCTGGTGCAGGTCGCCGGGCGTGCAGTAGTCGAAGATCTTGTAGCCAACGACCGCCAGGAGCACGCCGACCAGGGCGAACACCGCCATGCTCAGGAGCGAACCGCCGATCCCGGGCAGCCAGGCGGCAAACGCGGGACGCGAGAGAATCAGGGGAAGTGATTGCATAGGCGAAACAGGAAGCCCGGCATCCTGCCGTCGCCGGCGGCATCGTAAACGAAATCCGGCAGTACTGGAAAAATCCGCGGGGGTTCCAGCTTGGCCGCGCAGGCCCCCCCAAGCGTGCGGAAGGTCCGAACCTCCCCCCTTCGCCCGGGTCCGGAGCCGCATGAAACGGGTGACCGCCATCACAACCGCCGCGCCGCTCGTACCCCCGCGCCCGACCCTCCCCTCGCTGCGCGCCGCCGCCGCGGGTTGCCGCGCCTGCCCGCTCTGGAAAACCGGCACGCAGACCGTCTTCGGCGAAGGGCCGCGCCGCGCGCGGGTGGTGATGGTGGGTGAACAACCCGGCGATCAGGAGGACAAGACCGGACATCCCTTTGTCGGCCCCGCCGGGCGCCTGCTCGACGCCGCACTGGCGGAGGCCGGCATCGACCGCGCCGCGGTGTACGCCACCAACGCGGTGAAGCACTTCAAATGGGTGCCCGCCGGCAAACGGCGGCTGCACCAGAAACCCGACGCGCGCGAAATCGCCGCGTGCCGCCCATGGCTCGACGCCGAGCTGCGTGTGCTGCAACCCGAGCTCGTCATCGCGCTCGGCGCCACCGCGGCGCAGACGCTCATGGGCCGCGCCTTCCGCGTCACGCAATCGCATGGCCAGCGCTTCGAGGTCTCCTGGGCAGGCGGGTTCGTCGCGACTGTTCACCCGGCATCCATCCTGCGGCTCGCCGGCGCCGACCGCGAACGCGCGCGCGCCGCCTTTGTCGCCGACCTGCGCGCCGCCGCCCTCGGCCTGGGGCGGACGCCCCCGTGAACCGATCGCCGAACCCGTGGTCAGTCGGCCCGTTCAACCCAACCACACGATGAAAACCTCACTCCTGTTTGCCCTTGCCCTCGCGGCCGCTCTCACCGGCTGCAATCGCTCCACTCACAGCAACGACACCGCCGCTGCCGATACCGCCGCCGCGCCGTCCTCGGACTACACCGCCACCGGCAACAGCACTCATGCCGTGACGGGCAACGCCACCGCCTCGACGCACAACGCCGCGGACGACATGCGCAGCGCCGCCAACTCGGCCTCGGGCGCCATCGGCGATGCGGTCAGCGGCATTGCCACGACGGCCCGTATTGCCGAGTGGAACCTCAAGCCGAGCGACATCGCCGCCGACCTGGCCGCGGACCGCGAAATCATCCGCACCAAGGATGCCGGGGCCGGCGCGCCGACCGGCAAGGCCGACGCTGACGTGCTCGAGAACCTCGTGAAGGGGCGGCTCAACGCCGACAGTGCCATCGCGCCCCTGAAGCTCGACGTCGACGCCAACAAGACGGGCGAGGTCAAACTCTCCGGCAAGGCCAAGACGCCGGAGGATGTGGGCCGCGCCATCGCGCTGGCGCTCGACACCGAGGGCGTCACGAAGGTGACCTCCAAGATCAAGCTCGACGCCGACAAGTAAGCGATCAGCTCGACCTGCTTCGCCGGACTTCGACCGGTGATTCGAGACCGCGGGTGCCCAGGCGCCCGCGGTCTCCTCGTTTTCACGCGGCGGCGGCCGGGCGGAGGGCCTTGCGGTTTGCACGGCACGGCGGCGAAAACCGCGCGTTGTGCAAGATCCCCTTCCGCCCGCCGGCGCGACGAGGAGTCCGGCCCGCGCCCACGCGGGTCGACATGCCGGCACCCGCGCACGGGCAACTCACTCCGGCGCCGGAGCAAGCGCGACGCCCGGCCGGCAGGATTCACCCCGCGCAAAACTCCGCCCCTCGCGCCGCGAACCGATCCGGGGGCCGTGGGTCAGTCGCCGCGCAACCCAATTCGCCTATGAACAAAACCATTCTGATCCCCCTCGCGCTCGGGTTCGTCCTCAGCGGCTGCAGCTCCTCCACGCGTTCGTCCAGCACGGACACGACGGCCTCCACGTCCGGCACGACCACCAGCACGGGCGTCTACAACGACACCTCTATGACCAGCACCGGCGGCGCGGCCTCCGCGAGCGGCGCATACGGCGCGAACGCAGGCACCGACTCGAACACGATCGCCGCGAACAGCACGGCGGGCTCGAACCAGTCGAGCTCGAATCAGAATAACAACTACGCCTCGAGCTCGACGCAGAACACGCAGAACAACTACGGCGCCACGGGGACCACCGGCTCGACAGGCTCCTCGTGGAGCGGGAACGCCACGGCCAGCGGCAACACCACCAGCTCCGGCACGTACGGCGCCTCGGGCAATTACGGCGCGACGGGGTCGGGTTCCGGCTCCACCTACGGGTCCACGTCCGGCACGGGCTCCACCTCGGCGATGGGTTCCTCCTCGGGCACCGGCTCAACCTCGGGCAGTGGTTACGCGAGCAACAACAATGCAACCGGCGCAACCGGCGCGACCGGCGGCACCAGTGGCTTCGGCGCCACCTCCTCGGCCAGCGGCAACACAACGTTCGGCAACAGCACCTACGGCCAGTCCTCGTCCGGGATGGCCTCGACCTCGCCTTCGAGCAGCAGCGCGACTGACTCGCTGAGCCCGACGGGCAGCACGACCGGCACCGGCGCCTCGGGCGTGTACGGCAGCACGGGCAGCACAGGTAACGCCACGAGCTCCGGCAGCCTGTACGGGGCGACCGGCAACACGACGGGCACCAGCAGCACGGGCGGCTTCGCCAGTTCCACCGGCTCGACCGGCAGCGGTATGACGGGGGCGACGTCTTCGACCGATTCGAACGGTAGCTCGGTCGCGAGTTCGGGAAGCACCGCGGGTTCGGCCACCGGCTCGACCAGCTCGATGAGCCCGACCGGCAGCACCGACGCCTTCGCGAGCAGCAGCGCCGGCAACACCACGACCACCGGCTCCACCTACGCCAGCACCGGCACGTCGCAGACTGGCAGCACGAGCGGCTCCACCGGCACCACGTCCGGCACCGCCTCGACCTACGCGAGCACGGGCACCGGCTCCGGCAGCAGCACGGATTCCGCCAGCATGAGCGGCACGGCGGGGACCTCGACCAGCTCCACCTCGGGTTTTGCGTCGACCAGCAGCAGCAGCACCAACGTCAGCCAGAACATCACCCAGTGGCGCCTCGCGCCGGCTGACATCCAGGCCGACCTCGATCGCAGCGCCACGATCGTCCGCACCCGCCAGCTCGGCGCCGGCGCGCCGACGGGTTCCATGGATGACTCCGTGATCATCACGATGGTGAAAAACAAGCTCCAGGCCGACACCGAGCTCTCGTCACTCAATCTCGATGTGCAGGCCCAGCACGGCGAAGTGACCCTGAAGGGCAACGCCCAGTCCGCCGCCCAGATCGGTCGCGCGATCGCCCTCGCGCTCGACACGGAGGGCGTCACCAAGGTCAGCTCCGACATCAAGGTCGGGGCCCAGGCCCAGTAAAGGTCGCGCGCGCCTGAGCGCGCCCGACAGGATTAGGTCATCAAAGACCCTGCCGCCCTCGCGGCAGGGTTTTTGTTTGGCACAGCCCCGCCGCTCAGGCCGGGCGAACGCCGTGGCCCGCGTGCAGATGTGCCACCGAGATCGTGCCGCCGGTCAGCCGGTAGCCGCCCGTGAACGGGTTCTCGGCGAGAAAGAGGGGGGTATCGAGATCCGCGAAGCGGAACCCTCCGTGCCCGGCGGCAAAACACGCGGCAGTCGTCATCGCCAGGATCGATTCGACGTTGCCGCCGATCATCAGCTCGAGGCCGTACTGCCGTGCGGCCCGCACCACGTCGAGCGCCGCGACGATCCCCGCCTTCATCAGCTTGATGTTCACCACCTGCGCCGCCCCAGCCGTGGCGATCTTCGCCACGTCGGCCGCCGTACTCACGCTTTCGTCCGCGGCCACGAGCCAGCCGGATTCGAGGTGCAGCGCGCGCATGCCGTCGAGGTCCGCCTTCGGCAGCCATTGTTCGAGCAGCGCGGGCGTCACGCCCCGCCCCTTAAGCCCGCGCACGAGTTCGCCCGCACGCCCGCGATCGAGCCCGGCGTTGGCGTCGAGAATCAACGGCGCTTCCGGGGCGACCTCGCGGATCGCATCGATCCGCGCCAGGTCGTGGGCCGTGTCGTGCGCCCCGCCGACCTTGACCTTGATCCAGCGGATCCCGCGCCGGCGGATATCCTCCGCCGCCACGCGCGCGTCGGCCGCCGTGCCCGTGGTCACAGTCATGTCCGTTTCGAGCTCGGTTGTCGCACCGCCAAACAAGGTCGTGAGCGAGCGGCCCTGCTGCTGGGCCACCGCGTCGAGCAACGCCATCTCGAGCGCCGCCTGGGCGCTGCCGGACTTGTGCCCGCCGCTGGCGCGAAACTCGGCCGCGAGCCCGTGCCAGTCGCGCGCGTCGCGGCCCGCCAGGAGTTCCGGCGCGGTCGCGAGCGCCGTCAGCGCGTCCTGCTGCGTCTCGCCATTGTAGGGCGGCAGGGGTGCGCCTTCGCCGTAGCCGACTGTCCCGTCGGCCAGCGTCACCCGAAACAGGACATTGTCCGCCGTCGCGTGCGCCCCGCCCGAAATGCCAAAGGGCATGAAGAGCGGCAGGTTCAGCGGCGAGACCGCGGCGGAGGTGATCTGGGATGCGAGCGTCATCGTCAGGTGCGACAGGAACCACGAATCGGGCCAATTGAACAGCGGGTTTTGGGCGGGGCTCGCAAAGGTGAGAAGGCGGCAGCGTGCGGGCGCCCCGCTCTTTCTCTTCCTCTTCCTCCTACTCTTCCTCTTTCTCTTTCTCTCATCGCTGGCAGCGGCTCGGCCGATCAGAGCTGGCGACCGGCGGCCGGCGACGGGCCACGGATTGAGAGTAAGAGAAAGAGGAAGAGGAAGAGAAAGAGCTCGAGCCCGCCCGCGAGGGGCGGGCTCTCGGTCACCCCGCCGGCCGATACCGGAGCAGATTCCGCGGGGCGATGCCGTGCACGGCCTTGAAGGCGCGGGAGAAGTGGTACGGATCGTCAAAGCCGACGCGTTGCGCCGCCTCCTTCACCAGGCCGCCGTTCTCGATCAGGTGCTCGGCCGCGAGGTTCATTTTTCGGCGCATGAGGTACTGGTACGGGCTGGTGCCTTGGTAGCGGCGGAACCAGCGGCAGACGCTCGAGGCCTCGACTCCCGCCGCCGCGGCGATCTCGTTCAACGTGCCGAGCCGCTCCGCCTCCGCGTCGATCAGCGCCTTGCACCGCAGGAACGCCTCCCGCGCCGGCTCCTGCACCTGGGGCGCGAGCCGCGTGGTGTCCTCGATCTTCAGCAGCAGCAGCTCGAGCAACGTCCCGCAGATCCGCTGCGCCAGCGCTCCCGACCGGTTGCCCTCACGCACCATGTCCTCGAACACGCTGGTCACCTCCGCGTGCGCCGGCAGCGGTCGCGCCTCGTCAAGGGCCAAGCCGCATTGCCGCAATCGCGCACGCACGTCGCGCCCCGCCAGCGCCAGGAAGTACTTCACCATGGGATCGTTCGGCTCCGTCCGGATCTCGCAGGCCGTGGTGGGCGCGTAGGCGAACACCGTCCCCGGACCGAGCGGAAAGGTGCGGTCGCCGAGCTGCACGCTCCCGCGGCCGGACTCCACATACTCCAGCACGTGAAATGGAAACGTCGTCCGCCGCATCTGATAGTCCGGGTTGCAGCGCTCGCGCCCGCCCAGTACGAGCGTCAGCGCGCCTGCCGGCTCCGGCGCGAGGTTCAGCACGAAATAGCGGCCGCCGGTGACCTGCTGCGACAAGAGCCGGGAGGGGTCGGGACGGACAATTTTTGCCATGCGAAAGCTGGATCTATCCATTCCCCGCCGGGATTTTCGAGTGCATTCTCAACGTTGTTACCCGGACAACTTTCTCTATCCTCCCCATCATGGCTTCCGCGAAAAAAATCCTTCTCGTCGCCAGTGGCGACCTCCGCCAGTCGGCCAACGAAACGTGCTGGCCCGCCCAGCAGGCGATGGAAAAGGCGCTCACCGCCGCCGTTGCCCGCCTCGGCTACACCCTCGTCCGCGCCCATCCCTACAAGCCCGCCGTGAAGCACGGCTTCATCGCCTCGCAAAAGGAGGGCATGGAGGTGTTCGCCCAACTCGATCCCCGCACTCCCCTCATCGTCGCCGAATCAGTCTGGCAGTACTCCCACCACGTGCTCGCCGGCCTGATCTCGCACCAGGCCCCGATCCTCACCGTCGCCAACTGGAGCGGCATGTGGCCGGGCCTCGTCGGCATGCTGAACCTCAACGGCTCCCTCACGAAGGCCGGCGTGAAGTACTCTACGTTGTGGAGCGAGGACTTCACCGACGACGCCTTCGTCGACGGGCTTTCGACCTGGCTCAAGACCGGCGTCGTCAAACACCGCACCGCGCACGTGAAACCCCTCGCCCGCGCCACCGTGCCGGCCAAGGCCAAGGCGGCCGCCAAGCGGATCGCCACCGAACTCCGCACGCGCAAGTCGATCATGGGCGTCTTCGACGAGGGCTGCATGGGCATGTTCAACGCCATCATCCCGGACGACCTGCTCTTCCCGACCGGCGTGTACAAGGAGCGCCTGTCGCAGTCGGCCCTCTACTACGCCACCACGCAGGTGCCCGACGCCGAAGCGCGCGCCGTGTACGACTGGCTCGTGCAGAAGGGACTCACGTTCCACTTCGGCCAGAACGAGGAGACCGAGCTCACCGAGGCCCAGGTGCTCGCACAGTGCAAGATGTACGTCGCCGCCCTCCGCATCGCCGACGAGTTCGGCTGCGAGGCGATCGGCATCCAGTACCAGCAGGGCATGAAGGACCTCCTGCCCGCCAGCGACCTCGTCGAGGGCCTGCTCAACAACAGCGAGCGCCCGCCGGTGAAGAACGCCGCCGGCAAGGTCATCCGCGCCGGCCAGCCGCTCACGCATTTCAACGAGGTCGACGAGTGCGCCGGCCTCGACGGCATCCTCACCAACCGCGTGCACACCGCGCTCGGCCAGCCGGTCGAGAACACGCTGCACGACCTGCGCTGGGGTGATTGGGACAAGAGCGGCAGCACGGACGAGTACGTCTGGGTGTTCCTGATCTCCGGCGCCACGCCGCCCGCGCACCACGTCGGCGGCTTCAAGGGCTCCGACTCGATGCGGCAGTCGCCCATGTATTTCCGCCTCGGCGGCGGCACGCTCCGCGGCGTCGCCAAGCCCGGCGAGATCGTCTGGAGCCGCGTCTTCGTCGAGGGCGGCAAGCTCAAGATGGATCTCGGCCGCGCCAAGGCCATCAGCCTGCCCGAGGCCGAGACGCAGCGCCGCTGGAAGGAGACCACCGAGGTCTGGCCCATCATGCACGCCGTCACTTACGGCGTGTCGCGCGACCAGATGATGGCCCGCCACAAGGCCAACCACATCCAGGTCGCCTACGCCAACTCCGCCAAGGAGGCCGACCTCGCGCTCTACGCCAAGGCCGCGCTCGCCGCCGAACTCGGTCTCGAGGTCAACCTCTGCGGCACCAAGGCCGACGGCTCCGCGTTCTGAGCGAGCCGCGCTCCGACCTCCCCGCCTCTCCCCGGCGCCCGTCCCCCGACGGGCGTCTTTTTTGTGCCCCCGCGGCGCCGCGCCCCTGCGCTCGCGCGACGGCGCGCGCAGTTCAGGACTTCGGCAGCAGCGTCGCGCCCGCAGGCAGGGTGCCCTTCGATTCCGACGCGAGCATTTCCTCCACGACTTTCCGGGCCGACTTGGCGCACAGCGGATCATCGCGCAGGCGGGTGGCCAGCTCCGTCGCCGTGACCTTGTCGCCACTGCGCCATAGCGCCATCGCGAGCGCCGCGAGCACCCGGTCGGTGGGTGCCCGCCCCTTAATGCGCGAATAGCACTCCTCGATCGTCAGGATGCTCTGCTGGTCGACGACCGGCGCGCCGGCCTCATTGACCGCGAGCGACTCATTCAATTCGGAGAAAGCCGGCTCGAGCGCCAGGCCCCGGCGGTCCCATTCGCGGACCTCCGCAATCTCCGCGCCATAGCGCGTCGCAAACGTGAACGCCCCGGCATGCCGGGTCAGCAGGGCGTCGCCCATCCGGTAAACGCGCGGGTTCTTCGATCCGTCCGCAATGAGTTTCCGCATCAGTTTCAGCGCGTCATCGTCGTGATCCCACTCGAGGCACGCGTCCACCAGCAGCTCCTGCAATGCCTCAGACTGCAGTCCCTTCTCGAGCAGCGACTCCAGCGCGGCCTTACTCTCGGGCGTGCGCTGGACCAAGGTCTGCATGAGCACAAACAGCTCCCGGATTTCCCGGACGGGCAGTTTGTATTTGATCTCGGTGAACTTCATGACGTCCGGCGGCACCCGAACCTGGAAGATGCTGTAGCTCCCGTTCCGCAGATAGGTCTGCATCGTGGCCTGCCAGCTTTTCCAGTTTTCGCCAAAGATCTCCTGGAACTTGGCCTCGGTCGGCTCCCCGCCGGCCTCGAGGTACTCCATCCACGTCGCCAGCCGGCCCATCCAGGCGCGGTCCTGATGGGCGAGGAGATATTGCGTGAAGATCGCCACCTGCGCCTCGTACAAGACGATCTTCGACTCCTTCGTGAACTCGGGCGAACGCGGATTCACCGCAAAGAAGCGGCCCCACGGCAGCCACCCCCCGTCCTGCAGGTGCCACATCTGCGGATGCGCCCGCCCCAGCGCCACGCGGTCGCGGTCAAATTCCGCGGTCTGGTAAAACATGCCGAAGCCGCGCCCGAACCAGAACGGGCCGTGGACGTCCATCCGGCGGGCGTGAAGCGCGGCGTACACCGCCCGCACGATGGAAAGGCCTTCATCCTGCCAGTCATACTGCGCGAGCACCACGTCCAGCACCTGTCCCGCCGGGGCCGTCGCTGCCGACTTCCATTCCACGTCCGCGCCCATCGTCTCCAGCTTGCGCCAGTCGGAGCGCGCCGTCGGCAGCACGAGAATGATCGGGCCGAAGCGCGCGGCCCGCCGATTGAACGCCACCTGCCCGGCAAAGTGCAGCATCTCGAACTCGCGCAAGATCGTCGTCGCCTCGCTCGCCTTCGCGTCGGTGTAGAGGATGAAGTTCGGCGAGCCGACCTTGATCCACCGGGTGAACTCCATCGAGTTCGCCCGCACCTCGATCGGGGACATCTTCGTGGGCGGCTCGGCGGCCACCGGATCCGCGGCATAGGCGAGACCGGGCATGCAGGCGAGGAGCACGAGCAGCAGACGCATCATGGCCGTCACGTCAGCCCCGCGCCTCCCGTCGGGCGAGCCCAAAATCCGCGGCGAGCTTCGTCGATCTGTGTGATTGGCCTTCGGCCAAGCCTGGCACCTCGCATGATTTCGCGATCCCCGCGGGAAAAACGCGGTTGAAAACCGCCCCGCAACGGGCGTTCAGTCGCGGCTTCCAGCATGCCACCTCCTGCGCGCCCCTTTCCGCCCGTTGGTCTCCTTCGCCGCGGCCTTGTCCTGTTCGCCGTCGTCGCCGCGTCCTTCGCCGCCCGCGCCGCGGAGACGTGGATCGTGGGTCAGAGCCAGCATTTCCAGATGTACAGCTCCGCACCCGAGAAGGAGTCGCGCGAGCTCTTGACCGCGCTCGAGCAGTTCCGCGCGAACTTCCTGCAGGTCTTCCCGCTCCGCGGCGCGAGCGAGCCGCGGACCACCATCGTGCTCTTCAGCCGCGACCGGGACTTCCGCCCGTACAAGCCGTTATACGAGGGCAAACCCAAGGACGTCGCCGGCTACTTTCTGAACCACCCGGACGAAGTCACCATCGCGCTCACGTCGGACTTTCCCGAGGGCGGCACCGATCCGCGCGAGGTGATCTACCACGAGTACGTGCACCTGCTGCTGCACGTGCGCGACGCGCGCTATCCACTCTGGCTCGATGAGGGCTTGGCCGAGGTGTTTTCGACGTTCGCCATCGAGGACGGCAAGGTTGCCTACGGCCAGCCCAAGCCGCCTCACGTGGCCCTGCTCCAGAACGAGCGACTGCTGCCGTTGGAGAAGCTCTTCGCCGTCACGCACGATTCCCCCGAGTACAGCGAGAGCGAACGCGTGGGCATGTTCTATGCCGAGTCGTGGGGCCTCACCCACTTTCTGCTGTTTGGCGCTGACCAGACGAAAGCCGCGAAACTCGGCGTCTTCCTTGAGCGGCTCGCCGAACGCGCCCCCGCCGCCGCCAGCTTCCGCGAAGTGTTCGGCGCCGATCTCGCCGCCCAGGAACTGGCGCTGCGCCAGTACTTCCGCGGCGGCGACTACTTCCAGCGCGGCAAGCCTGCCGTCGCCCAGAACTTCACGGTCTCCTTCCGACCCGTCTCCGACGTCGAACGGGACGCCGCGCTGTTGAGCCTGCGCTGGCGCATTCACCACGACGATGCGGCCGCAGCCGCCGCGCTCGCGCTCCTCGAACGCGATCCGGGCCTCGCCCGTCCGCACGAGTTGCTCGCCGCCATCGCGGCGCAGGCCGGAGAAAGCGCCTCCGCCCTTGAACATTGGCGTCTCGCCGCGGACCGCGGCAGCGAAAACGCCTGGGTGTACATCCAACTGCTCCGGGATTCCCTGAACGCCTTCGGCGGCGCCGCCATGCTCGATGTCCGCCTGCCCGAGGACCGGATCGAGCAGCTGCGCAAGTGGACCCGCCAGGCAGTGACCCTGAGTCCCGACAACACCGAGGCCGTCGAACTCGCGCTGCTCGTGGAAGCGCTCGCGCCCAAGATCGACGCGCGGCTCGTCAACCGGCTGCAGCCGCGAACGGTGAAGCTGCGCGATCCCGGCGCGGCGCTGCTGGCGTTGGCGATCATTCACTGGCGCGGCGGCCATTCTCCGAGCGCGCGCAAAATCCTCGACTTGGTTGCCGCCCAGGAGCGCGCCGACCTGCGCACCCGCGGCGCGGCCAACGCGCTGCGTACCCGCCTCGAGCCGGAGCCGGCACCCGCAGGCGCGACCAACGTCGCCCAGGGCACCGCCGCGCCCGATAAGCCCTCCGGCCAAGACAAGGCCGCCGTGGCCGAGAAGTCCGCCGATGGGCCGCGCCTGGCGATCCAGAGCGCCCGCGTCAGCCCGGCGGAAAGTTACCTGGAACAGCTTCTCGACGAGCGGCGGACCACCGCGCCGTGGCACCAGCTGCCGCCCATCGTCGCCCGCCTGGGCGATCGGACAGAGGCGAACGCCTGGCTGCACGCCCGGGAACTGCGGCAGCGCGCAGGCCAGGGCGACACCGATGCAATGTTTGAACTCGCGGTCGCCCACGCCTGCGGCAACGGCGCGGAGTTGTCGCCCAAACTGGCGCGCGAGTGGCTGCAGGCCGCTTTCAACCGCGGCCATCCCCTGGCCAAGGCCGGCGTGGACCCCAGCACGCTCGAGCCCGAGATGGTGGCTCAGTATTTGCGCAGCCAGAAGACCGCCCTGGCCGCCGACCGCCTCCCGCCGCTGAAGTCGGAGTTGCAGCGCAAGATCGACGCCGCCGCGGGCGCCGCCGACCGCCGTGACCCGGTCATCCTCTACCAACCCATCCCGCGGTATCCCGAAGAGCTGCGGCTGGCCGGCGCGGGCGGGAAATCGCTCGTGCGCTTCATCATCCGGGCGGATGGACTTCCCGACATGGTCAAGTCCGCCCAGTTCACCGACGCCGCCACGGCCGCCGCCGCCGAGGAATGCGTTCGCCGCATGGTATTCCTGCCCACGATCCGCGACGGGAAGCCGATCTTTACCGCCGTCGAAATCTCCATCGTCTTCGACCGCGAAGCCTCGACGAAGTCGTAGGCGCCGGACTCACGCGGGACCCGAGGCGCACCGCCGTTGCGGGCGCTCGGGCCGGCCGGCCGCGCAAAGGCGCCTGCGCCCGCGTCCTCCCGGGAGCGCCCACCCGGGCCTCACGCACGCAAATCCGCCACGGAAGGATACTATTCTTATGTAGTAATTCGCGGTTACTACCTTTGAGGCGTACTCCGCCCGACACGCCTCCGGTCGTTGCTACGTGAGCGGCCGAGGCGGGTCCTGAAACCGCGCGCTCAGCGCGGATCGAGGCGCGGATCCTTGACCGGCCGCTCCTCCGGCACCGAGCCGTCCGGCGCGGTGACCAGGAAGGTGCCGTGCACGTGCGCCTGCGCCGAGGAGGCGCCGAGCATCACGGTGAAACGGCCCGGCTCCACCGTCCACCGGTGGCTCGTGTCGTACAGCGCCATGTCGGCCGCCCCGAGCTTCAGCGTCACGCGCTTCGTCTCGCCGGGCGCCAGGTGCACCCGCGTGAAGCCCCGCAACTGCCAGTCGAACGTCGCCACGCTGGTGTAGTCGTCGCGCAGGTACAGCTGCACGACTTCGTCGCCGGCGAGCTTGCCGGTGTTGGTGATGTCGCACGACACCTCGACCGTCGCCCCCGGCAGGATCCGCTCCGGCGTGATCTGCAGGTTGGCGTAGCTGAAGGTCGTGTAGCTGAGGCCATGGCCAAAGGGATACAGCGGCCCGAAGACCTGGCCGCGATCGCGCGCCTGCGAGCCGGGATGCGCCGGGAAGTTGAACGGGATCTGGCCGACGCTCTGCGGGAACGTGATCGGCAGCCGGCCGCTCGGGTTGTAGTCGCCGAAGAGGATGTCCGCGAGCGCCACGCTGCCGCGCTCGCCCGGAAACCAGAGTTCCACGATGGCGGGCACGTGCTTCGCCGCCCAGTTCACCGAGAGCGGACGACCGTTGGTGAGCACGAGTACGACCGGCTTGCCGGTCGCGTGCAGCGCGCGCAGCAGGTCGTCCTGGTGGCCCGGCAGATCCAGGCTGATCCGGCTGGCCGACTCCTGGGAGAGAATCTCGTTCTCGCCCAGCACGGCGACGATCACATCCACGTCGGCCGCGGCCTTCACTGCCGCCTCGATGTCCGCCCGCTCGGCCGCCGTCGGCGGCTCGCGGTACACATCGCTCTCCGGGAATCGATCGTCGACCAGCTCGCAGCCTTTGGCAAAGCGCACGTCGACGCCGGCGCCGAGCTTGACGCGGATCGCCGCAAGCGGGGTGACGAACTCGATCCGCTGCGGGCCGTAGCGGGACCACCAGCCATGCCCGTTGTCCGCCATCGGCCCGGCGACGAGCACGCGCTTCAGGTCCTTGCGCAACGGCAGGACGTCGTTGGCGTTCTTCAGCAGCACGATCGACTCATGCGCCGCCCGCTCCGCTGCCGCCAGATGGGCCGGCGCGCGCACCTGTTGCTCGGCCTGCGCGGGGCTCGGGACATACGGCCGGTCGAACAGCCCGAGCCAGTACTTCACGCGCAGGATGTCGCGCACGCGGGAATCGATGGTCGCCTGCGCCAGGCGGCCGCTCCGGACCAGCTCGCGCAAGGGTTCGCCGTACGCCTGCGGCGGGGTGAAATGCGTCCGGATGTTGAGCCCGGCCTCGACCGACTGCCGGATGGCCTCGATCGGCGTGCCGGCGACGCGGTGCTTCTGGTGAATGAACTCCACCGCCGCGCTGTCGGAGACCACGTACCCCTTGAAGCCGTACTCCTTGCGCAGGATGTCGGTCAGAAAAAGTGAGCTGCCCTCGATCGGCACGCCGTCGTAATCATTGTACGACGCCATGACGCCCAGCGCGCCCGCCTCCTGGATCGCGCGACGGAACGGCGTGAGAAACACCATCTGCACCTCGCGCCAGGTGACCTGCGGATCGGTGCGCGCCTCGCCGTCGCGGCCGCCCTTCGGCACGCTGTAAACCGCGAAGTGCTTCAGCGTGGAGACCACGTTCTGCTCCTGGATGCCGCGCACCTGTTCGATCCCGAGCTCGCTGACGAGATAGGGATCCTCGCCGTACGTCTCCGTCGTCCGGCCCCAGCGCGGGTCGCGCGCGAGATCGAGGATGGGTGAATACACGTTGGTGTAACCGAGCGCCCGCGCCTCGCGGCCCGTGGCCCGGCCAATCTCACGCACCAGCTCCCGATCGAACGCCGCCGCCACGCCGAGTTGGGCGGGGAAGCTCGTCGCCTGCGTGTGCAACAGGCCGCGGATGCCTTCGTTGGTGAAGTCGACCGGGATACCGAGGCGGGTCCGCTCGACGAAAAACCGCTGCACCTCGTTGATGGCGCGCGCGTGCAGCGAGTACGGCATGTCGTGCTTCGGGCGCTTCAGGTCGTTGTTGAAGCCCGTGCACCCGTTCATGTGCTCGTCGATGTTGCCGATGCCGTCCTTCCAGAAGGACGTTGCCCACTCGGGCGTGGGCAACTCGTCCTGCACCACGCGGGGGAAACCGTAGAGCGTCACCATCTGGGCGGTCTTCTCCTCGAGCGACATGCGCGCGAGCAGGTCGTCGATCCGGCGGTCGACCGGGAGCGCGGCGTCCTCGTAGGGATCCTTCACGCCGTTCTTGTTCAGATCGTTCCAACCGTCGTGGTAGATCGCGGCCGGAGCCGTGCGATTGACGAAGTCCTCCGCGGAAGGCACGGCGGCGATGGCAGACCCTCCCAGCAGCAGCGAAATTGCGAGGTAGCGAGGCAACATGCCGCCACGTTGCGCGCCGGCTGCAGCCAAGCCAAACCCGAATCTCTCCCTCGAACTGGGGATGCGGCCCGGAAGCGGCGGCGGGCGGGGTCCTCCTTGCGGTCCGAAACTGTCGCCCACGCGGCGCCCAACTTGGGCCTTGGAACTTGGTCCGCGGCCCTACATCTCTCGCTCCAATGCGCGGCGCGATCTTCCCGCTTTCACTCCAGAAGCTCTTCCCCCTCCTTGCCCCCCTGCTCGCCCTGGCGGGCTGCAGCGCCAGCCAGCCCCCCACGCGGCCGGCCCCGACCGCCCCCGCCGCCCCCCTGTTTCGCTCCGCGTTGCCCGAACCCCGACCCGCCGGCGCTCGCGCGCCCGCGATCATGCTCGGCATCGATGTGCTGGAGGCCGACGGCTTTGCCGCCGTGAAGGGCAAGCGCATCGGCCTGCTCACCCACCCCGCCGGCGTCAACCGGCGCGGCGTCAGCACGGTCGACGTCCTCCGCCGTGCCCCCGGCGTGCAACTCGTCGCCCTCTACGGTCCCGAGCATGGCATCTACGGCGACGCCCCCGCCGAGGTGAAGGTGCCCAACAGCATCGACAAGCGCACCGGCCTGCCGGTGTATTCGGTTTACGGACAGTTCCGCCGCCCGACCAAGGAAATGCTCAAGGGCATCAACGCCCTGGTCATCGACCTGCAGGATATCGGCACCCGCAGCTACACGTTCACCAGCGCCATGAAGTGGGCGATGGAGGCCTGCTTCGAGAATGGCGTCGAAGTCATCGTGCTCGACCGCCCCAACCCGCTCGGCGGCCTCAAGGTCGACGGTCCGCCGCTCGATGCCGAGCTCGCCGTGAACAACTACGTGGGCGCGTTTCGCGTGCCGTACGTCCACGGGCTCACCATTGGGGAACTGGCGCGCATGGCCAAGGACCTGCGCCCGCCGGGCGGCCTCGCGATCTCCGACGCCGCCCGCGCACGCGGCAAGCTCACCGTGATTCCAATGCGTGGCTGGCGGCGCTCGATGCGCTGGCCGGAAACCGGTCTCACCTGGGTCCCAACCTCCGCCCGCATCCAGGATTTCGCCGCCGTCCAGGGCTATCCGATGGTGGGGCTGGGCACCTATTTTCACCCGGCCGTGAAGTTCGACCTCGGTTTCCGCCATGGCGTGGGCACGACCTACGATTTCCGCGGCATCGCCCACGTGTCGGTGAAGAGCGACGTGCTCGAGCGCGAACTGCGGGCGCTCTCGATCCCCGGCCTGCAGTTCCGCCGCGTGAGCGCGCCGGATCGCAACGGTCGGCCCGGCACCGGCGTATACGTCGAGATCACCGACTATGACGCGTGGCGGCCAACCGAGCTGAACTTCTATCTCATGAAGCTCGCCTGCAAATTCGACCCCCGGAACCCGTTCGCGCTCTGGCCCGGTCGCGATTTCAGCGGCTTCCTCCGCCACCTCGGTTCGCAGGAATTCCTCGCCGCCATCCGCCGCGACGGCGCCCGCATCGACGTCGACAGTTGGGTCCGCCGCTGGCACGAGCAGGCCCTCGCCTACCAGCAGGCCAGCAAGAAGTACTGGCTGTATCGGTAGCCGGAAGCCGGAGGCCAGAAGCCGGAAGCCTGGGGGCCAGATGTCAGAGGTCCCTCCTAAAACCGTACCCTGAAGCGCTCGGGCGCGCTGAAACCTCAGAGCACGCGTGGAGCCATGCCGGACGTGGCAGCGTTGCTGCCGCTCAGGAAAAATTCGTGTCCATGAGTGTCCATTCGTGGTTACCCCAACTGCATCCGTCTCCCCATTACGTTCGGGTAACGCTCCGTTTCAGCCTTCCGCCTTCGTTCTTTCAGCCTTCCCCTTCCTCAGCCCTTCAGCCCTTCCGCGTTCAGCCCTTCGGCCTTCAGCCCTTCAGCCTTCGCTTCGACGGTCTCGCCGAAAAAGGGATTCAGCCGCTCGCGCAACTGCTGCCGTGCGCGATAGAGGCGCGTCTCCACCCCGCGTTCGGAGCAACCGACGATCGCGCCGATCTCACGATAGCTCAGGTGCTCGTAGTGGTGCAGGAGAATGACGGTGCGCTGGTCGTGCGGCAGTTGGTCGATGGCCGCACGCAACACCGCGCCGGCTTCGTCCCGCTCCAGGGCGCGATCGGGGGAGGCCCCGGCCGCCGGCGTTTCGCCGGTGGGCGTCGGCGACGGCGCGTCCAGGCTCACCTCGCGGTGCCGCGTCCGCCAGCGGTAGCGGTTGTGGCAAAGGTTCGAGAGCGTGGTGAACAGCCAGGCCGAGAGGTTGGTGTCCGGCCGCAGCCGCGCGCGCGCCTGGTGCAGGCGCACGAAGGTTTCGACCACGAGATCCTCCGCGTCGGCATTGTTCCGCAGGTAGCGCCAGGCAAAGGCGAACAGCGGTCGCTGCGCTTCGGCGACGAGCGCATCGAAAGCCGCTTCTTCGCCTGCCTGGATCGCTTCCAGCCGGCCGGCGACGGTGAAGGATTCCGCGTTCAAGGCTATTGCGGCAGGGTTGCGCCCGTGCCGCTGAAGGCCGGGCCCAGGAGACCGAGGTACCGCTCGCGTTGCGTGCTGGTCATGGTGTCGCTCGTGGCGGCGACGAGCTGGCGGGTGATCGCGAGGCACTCGCGGTCGATCGCGCGGCGCTGCTCCACGAAGCGGGCGAACTCCAGGAAATCCACGCGGCCCGCCGTGACGCGCTGGCGCTCAAACGCCGCGTACTCGTCGCGCATCTGCGTGACCTGCGCGGCGAGCGCGAGCAGGCGGGGGCTCGACGCCTCGTGAATCGCCCGCACCCGGGCGTACTGCGCATCGGTGAGCTTCAGCTCGGTGCGGATCCACGCGAGCTGGCAGTCGAGTTCGCCGCGGTTGCACGGGCGGTGCGACGCGTACCAGGAGAGGTGCGCGATCAGGCCGGCGACCAGGCCGGCCACGAGAATGGTGAGCGTGCGGCTCATGGCGTGGCCTTGGCGGCCGGGTTGGTCGTCGCGGCGGGAGCCGTGGGCTGGGCGTCGAGCAGCGGGTCGATCAGCTGCACGTAACTGCGGGCGATCTGGGCGCCGTAGGCGGCATGCAGCCGCGACACGCGTGCCTCGGCCAGGAAGAGCCCGAGCAGCACGCACGCGGCCACGAAGGTGATCGCAAACGACGGCTGCGCGAACGCCCGGTCGAGCCGGGTCAGCCACGAGCCGCGATGCGAAGGCGTGGCACGCGCAATCTCGCGACGAATCTCCGCCCGCAGGTCGGGCACGAGATGCGCGGGGGGGTGCCAGCGGTCCAGCAGGTCATCGAGGGGATCGCGAGAGGACATAGGAAAAGCGCCAGGGGAAGGCGCGGCGGGGAACATAACCCCGGTGAAACGAAAAGCCCTTCAAAAGAAGGAGCAGCCCGACCGGGGGCGGGCTGCTCTGGCTGCAACACCCAAACGAACGGAGCTCAGCCGTTGGAGGCCGTGGCCGCGGGGGCCGGCGTCGGCGGGCGGAAGTTGAACACCTGCGACGCCCGCACCAGCACCCGGCGGCCGCGGCAGGTCGGCGGCTCGAACTTCCAGTCGCGCATCGCCATGATCGCGGCAGCGCCGAGTTCCGCATCCTCCGTGGAATCCACGCTCGGCAGCCGGACCTTGCCGTCCTCATCGATGTAAAAGGACACCGTGACGCTGCGCGCCAGCGTCGCCTTCGCGAAGTTCTCCGGGATGCCCGGCGACGGCGCCGCGATCGGCGTCGGAATGCGATCGAGCTCCTTCAGCGCGCGCGGCCGGTATGGCTCCTTGCCCTCGAGGATGGAGAACAAGCGGACGTTCAGCGTCTCCGACGGCGTCAGCGAGACGACCACGGTGCCTTCAACCTGGAAGACGACGGACACCTCGGTCGCGGTGGCAATCGGCTGGCCCCGGTACCGGGCAGCCTCGAACTTCCAGCGGCGCAGCGCCCCCATCGTCACGCGGGCAAACTCGGAATGCGTGTAGGCCACGGCGAGGCAGTCTTCGAGTTTGCCATCGGTCCCGACGCTGAAGGCGATGCGAACCTCGCCCTCCCGCACGCCCAGTTGGATCAGGTCGTGGGGAAACACCGGCAGCTCGGTGCTCGTGACGCGCAGGGGAACAAAGTTGGGGGCGGACGCCGGGACCTGCGCCGACACCGGAAGAACGGCGAGCGCCAGGGCAAGGAGGCTCAGGGTGGGGATTGGGCTTTTCATGGTGAAATTCGGTTCACCGCCCTTAACCCCGCCACGAACCGAATCCCTTCACCCACCCCCTTGGGGTGTCGCCGTCATCCTCTTTCGCTTACTCCTACTCTTTCTCCCCGCGTTGAGGGATTGAGGGAATGGCGCCCTTTTCATATCCGCCGGCATCGTTCTCGTTCTCGTTCTCGTTCTCGTTCTCGTTCTCGTTCTCGTTCTCGTTCTCGTTCTCGGCCGGTCGCCGGCAGCGACCGGCCTCCGGGGGAGAAAGAGGAAGAGTAGGAGTAAGAGAAAGAAGCAGGCCCTTACGCGCCCGCCCTCAAATTCCCTCAGCGCACGGCTTCGATCCAGACCGTCTGCGGCCGGGCGACGGTCTCCAGCGTGACGACCTGTGATTCGAAAGTGCGGAAACGCATGCGGCCGCCCCAGGAAAGCCGCGCCTCGATGTTCAACCCATGACGCAGCTCGGCGTCGCTCGCGCGAAACTCGAGGCGGAACGGCGCCGGCATGCTCGTCGGCACCGGGATGTCCTGCTCGGCGACGATCTGCTCGGGCTGCGCGCGGCTGCCGCGCTCGCCGATCACGAGATCGGGCGCAGCCTGCGCGGGCGCGGCGGTGACGTTGGCCGGCGCCACGAGGCGCACGGTGAGCTTCGCATCGGCAGGCGGCATGAGGTCCATGCGCACGTTCACGGTGCCGGTCACAACCCGGTTTGGATCGCCCTCCCGCGCGTGCTCAAGATGGCCGCAACCCGCGAGCGCGAGCACGAGCCCGGAGGCCGCGACGAGTGAAAGTGGGGCGAATTTCATGGGGAAGAAGGATGGCCCGGCTGGACGGGACGGCGCGCGAGCGGCGAGCCGAGGCCGGAGGCGCCGACCGGCGGCTTACTTGTCCTTGCCACCGCTGCTGCGCCGGCCGCCCTTGCCGCCGCCCGCGGTCAGGATCGCGCCGCCGAGCAGGCCGATGGCGAACATGCCGAAAAAGAGCAGCGCCGCCGAGGCGTGCACGGGCTTCGTCTTCGTCGCGACCGGGAAGTTGAAGTCGATCAGGTGCGTGTTGTTCATGCCCACGTAGAGCATGGCGAAAAGGATCGCGAGAATGGCGAACGTCTTGAGTACGACCTTGAGCATGAAAGTGGCTGGTTGAGGGCGGAGGGCGTAATCGGCGCCCCCGCCTCCGGCAAATGCAATCCAGAGGTTTTCGCTGGCGCGAAAACCTAAGTGGCTGGAATTAAATGATTAAAGAGCGCGGAATCTCAGTATGTCGCAGAACTCAGCTCTTCTTGGTGAGTTCGTCGTAGGCGGCGGCGAGATTGGTGCCGAAGCGCCGCGCGCCGTCGAAGTCGGTGAAACCGGGGAGCGCCGGCAGCGCGATGATGTCGGCGCGCGACTTGCCGGCCGCGATCTCCTTTTCGACGTGGGCGAGCACCGCAGTCCAGTAATCGCGCATGACGAGCAGGTCGTCGCGCTTGCCGACGATGTCGAACTTCGCGTTGCCGTGACCGAAGACGTAGATCGCGTCCGCCGGATAGGTCCGCACCGCCTCCTCCAGCACCGTGATCCAGTGGCGCGCACTCGCGCCCGCCGCGGGATCGATGACCGGGTACATGCGGTTGAAGACCAAGTCGCCCATGTGGACGACGTTGGCCTTCTCAAACATCACGATCGCGTCGCCGCTGGTATGCGCCGCGCCATGGTACTGCGCGCTGACGACCTCGTCGCCGAGGTCGCGCCGCCAGAAGTCGCCGAAGGTCGTGTCGGCGTACACCTGCTGCTCAAGCCGGTTCGTGCTGCCGGCCTTCTGGTCCTTCTCCGCGCGTTGCGCCGCCTCGAACTGCAGCTTCGGCACGTTCTTGTGCGCCACGATCGTGCGCGAGACGGCCTTGAAGGCCCGGTTGCCGCCGGTGTGGTCCGCATGATGATGCGTGTTGAGCACGACATCGATCTGGCGGTCGCCCCGCCCGGGTAGGCCCGCGATACAGAGCGCCGCCGTATCCGGAAACTGCGTATCCACCACCGCGAGCGCATCCTTCCCCGCGAGCCAGGCAATCGTGCCGCCGCGCCCGGTGAACACGCCGACGTTGCGCCGCAACGGCCGGAAGGCCGTGAACCCCGCGGCGGGAGCCGCCGGCGTGGCCGGAGCGGCCGGAGCCGCGGCCGGGTTGCTGGACTGGCCCAACAGACTCGAGCGGGCAACGAGCCCCGCGGCGGCTAGCATCGAAGCGTTCCGGAGAAAATCGCGGCGATTCATGCCGCGGACCGTAACCCATTCACCCCGTGCGTCCACCGAGGAATCGCACCTCCTCCGTTTTCGCTGCGCCGCGGCCGCGCCCATCGGGAGAAAGAGGAAGAGTAGGAGCAAAAGAAAGATCCCGATCAGCAGAGCACAATGCCCCGATCCGTCTCACAGGAGGAAACAGAGGCAAGGGAGGTTTCATACAGGGAGCAACAGCCCCCTAAATATCAGTCTCCGTTGCCTCCCTTTCCTCCTGTAAAATGCCTTGGACTATATTCGCGACCTACCCACATCGCTCCCGCCTCCCACTTTCCCTTTTACTCCGCAGGTCACCCACACTCCGCGGCCCACGCGCGGCCCATCTTCACCCTCACTCCGCACAGGTCACCCTTAGCCCTCCGTTCACTCCGGGCCACTTTCACCCTCACTCTCACTTTCACTCCGAAGGCCACTCTCA
This sequence comes from Opitutus sp. ER46, assembly GCF_003054705.1. NCBI lineage: Bacteria > Pseudomonadati > Verrucomicrobiota > Opitutia > Opitutales > Opitutaceae > Opitutus > Opitutus sp. ER46. The sequence continues at coordinate 13,389 of NZ_QAYX01000021.1, read as the reverse complement.
CTTTCACCCTCACTTTCACTTTCTGGGTAACCTTTCTGCCGGCGGCCGGTTCTCCCCGACAACACCGTCCCATGTTCCCTTCCCGCCGTGCTCGCCGAACTCGCCAATCCCGCTCCTCCGCCGCGCTCCGCCGTGGCGCGTTCTGAGTCCGCCGCCGGGTCCGTGAATCGCCTCGCCCCCATGCCTGCCGCCATGGTTAATCGCGCCACTCCTCCCACCGTGGCTGCCGCGTCAGAACTACGCTCAGATCATGCCCTCATGCTCGCGGTTCGCGACGGCGAACTCGACGCGCTCGGCGAACTCTTCGAGCGGCATCACCGCCCGCTCTTCGGCTTCCTGTACAAACTCACGTCCGACCGCTCCGCCGCCGAGGACATCACCCAGGTCGTCTTCCAGCGCATGCTGAAGTACCGGCACACGTACCGCGACGACGGCAGCTTCACCGCCTGGATGTACCACCTCGCGCGCCGCTGCGCCGCCGACCACTTCCGCCGCAGCAGCCAGGCCCCGCACGCCACCGACCCCGCCGGCCTCGCCGAGCACGCCGACGACCGTCCCCACGCCGGCCAGCACGCAGCCTCCCGCGACGACCACGCCCTCCTGCGCACCGCCTTGAGCCGGCTCGAACACGACGATCGCGAGGTTCTCCTGCTCGCACGCTTCCAGGAGCTCTCCTTTGCCGAAGTCGCCGACATCCTCGGCTGTTCCGTCGGTGCCGCCAAGGTCCGCGCCCACCGCGCCCTCCACGCGCTCCGCGACATCTACTTCCGCCTCCAAAACCCGTCCCGGGCCTCCTCCCTCGAATGAGCCGCCGGGCCATCCCGCTCCCTCCCTTTTCGCCATGAACTGCCAACGCGCCCGCCAGAGCTTCGCCGAGCTCCTCGATTCGCGCCCCGCCGCCCCCCGCGATGCGGAGTCCGCCGCCGAGATCGACGCCGTCCGCGCCCACCTGGCCAACTGCCCCGACTGCCAGCGCGAGTTCGCCTCGCTGTCGCAGACCCTCGCCGCCCTCGACGCCCTGCCCACTCCCGCCCCCTCGTCCCAGTTGCGCCGCGATTTTTACGCCCTGCTGGAGGAGGAGAAAAACTCCGCCGCCAGCATCCGCGCCTCCGCCGATCGCGAGAAACGCCAGCACCGCGCCGCCCTCTGGCGCCTCGTCCTCGCGCCCCTCGGCGCCGCCGCCTTCCTTGCCATCGGGTTCATCGCCGGCACCCGCGTCGCCCCCCCGGCCCAGGCTCCGGCCACGCTCGTGGCTGACGCCGCCACCCGGCGCGAACTCCAGGACCTCCGTGCCAAGGTCGACCGCATGGAATCGATGAACCAGCTCGTCGCCGCCTCCTTCCAGCAGCAGCAGCGGCCCGCCAGCGAACGCTTCCACGGCGTCCTCACCTCGACCAGCACCCGCGAGCCGCAGGACCGCGTCGTCGACGAGCTCATCACCTCCCTCGCGCTCGACTCCAGCGTCAACGTCCGGCTCCGCGCCCTCGAGGCGCTCTTCCCCTACGCCAACCAGGAGGTCGTCCGCGCCGGCGTCCTCGCCTCCCTCACCCGCGAGCCCAACCCGGTCGTCCAGGTTTCCATGATCGATTTCCTCGCGTCGGCCCGCGATCGCGAGGCCAAGCCCACCCTCGAAAAACTCGCCGTCAACGAGCTCACGCACACCGACGTGCGCGAAGCCGCCCGCCGCGCGCTCACCCAGCTCTGATCCTTTACGCACCACGGACCCGATACCCGTCCGTCCCTCCAAATTCTCAACTCACCTCCCGCATGAAACTCAGCTCCCTTCCCCGCCTCCTCGGCACCAGCGCACTCCTCGCGCTTGCCGTGGTTGGCGCCCGTGCCGACGACAACAACGCCACCACCGTCAAGTTCTCGGACCCCGCCAAGCCCGGCACCCTCCGCATCAAGCTCGCCCGCGGCGATCTCAAGATCCGCGGCGCGGATACGCCCGAGGTCGTCGTCAACTCCGACGCCACCCCCCAGCAGCAGACCCGCAAGGACGGGCTCCGCGTCCTCACCGCCGCCGCCGGCTTCAACCTCAAGGAAAGCAATAACGTCATCACGCTCGACGCCGCCTCCGACGGCTGGATGGGCAGCCCTTCCGACTTCGACGTCACAGTGCCGCGCGGCACCAACGTGGTCGTCAGTAGTGGCCTCGGCGGCGACATCGACTGCCGCGGCGTCACCGGCGACATCGAGATCAAGACCATGCACGGTGAGATCAACCTGGACGATGTCCGCGGCGCCGTGCTGGTCGAAACGATGAATGGTGAGATCACGGCCAACCTCCGTGAGATCAAGCCCGGCAAGTCCGTCTCCTTCGTCTCCACCAACGGCCCGGTCGTCCTCCGCGTACCCGCCGATGCCAAGGCCAACGTCCGGCTCCGCACCCACAACGGCAGCATCCTGACCGATTTCGACGAAAAGGCCCTCGTCACCAAGGTTGAGGCGACGGCCGCCAGCCGCCGCGGCCGCTACGGCGCGCTCAACGACGAGACGCGCGAGGCGATCCGTCAGGCCGGCCGCGCCAGCGCCGAAGCAGGGCGCCGCGCCGCGGAGGCAGTGCGCGAGGCCGCCGAGGCTGCCCGCCATGGCATCAAGGAAGCCACCGGCGAGGCCGTCGACGACGACGCCACCGTGGTCCCGCCCGTGCCACCGGTGCCGCCGATGCCGCCCATCCCGGTGGTGACGGGAGGCAAACTCGTGACCGGCGTGCTGAACGGCGGCGGCCCCGAGATCAGCGTCACCACGATGAACGGCGACGTGACCGTCCGGAAACTCGAGCAAAAGTAAGCCGGCCTGCCATTCCCTCCTTCCGAGCCGGCGGTCCCGCACCGCCGGCTTTCTTGTTTTTGCCCTGCTTGCATCGCACCTCCCGACACGCGGTTGCAGGACGGGACCGCGCCAAACCCGTGCGCGGCTCCTCAGAAGCTGCTGTCAGGTGGACCATTACGAAACCTCCCGCCCTCTCCGGCATACCCTCCCGCCATCCCTATCCTACTGATTGTAAGTGACCTAACCGACTTCTCGGCCGAGGTGCCTTATACCCCGCCTGAGCCAGGATGAAATCTGTAACTCCTCTCCTGCGAATTCCGTATTCGAATTGTGGGGAAACAATCCGATCGGTTGTGTTTCCCATTCTTCGACCAACACCAAGCAAATGATCCCAGTTGTCATTGTCCTTCTGCTGTTAACCGCGCTCGTCGCCACCGAGCCTTCCTCGCCTCGAGGAGGCGGCGACGGCAGCTAGTGCCGTGGGCGCTCCTCCCTAGGGCAGCCTGCGAGTTTCAGGACCGACTACACCCTGACACTCGCCCGTGGCTCTGGGGACATGGCTCCTCAACCTCTTTCTGTTACTCTTCCTCTTTCCCTTACTCTCAAGCCGCCGCTTCACGGCGGCTTCGATTTCCGTAACACAAAAAAGCCGGGCTCAGCAGCCCGGCTTTTTTCGTGCGTCTTCCTCCACCCCCCACGTAAGCGGCCGCGCAGCGGCCGCTTGAGAAAGAGAAAGAGTACGAGAACGAGAAAGAGGTAGGGCTGAAGGCCCCGGAAAAGACACAGGGGCGCCCCCGGTGAAGGGGGCGCCCCTGGTTGATTTACTTAGTTGGAAGCGAAAGTCGCGCGCTCCGAGATCGGGTCAACAACCTTGACCGGGAGGACGACTCGCGTCGCCACCGGCTGGCCATTGCGCTCGGCAGGCTTGAACTTCCACTTCTTGACGGCGGTCGAGACGGCTTCGGCGAGCTCATCGTCCACAGTGGGGGCGATGACCAAGTCGGCCGGCTTGCCTTTCTGATCAACCGTGAACTCGACCTCGACGCTCAGGCCCGAGAACTCGCGACCGACCGTGGGAGTGACCACGGAAATCGGCACGGGAACGCCCGGATCCTTGCGGCAGTTGGCCAAGTAGGCGGCTTCCGGAACCGAGGCCGAAGCGGCGACGGCACTGAAGATGCCAAGGCTGAACAGAACGAGTTTGCTGATTGCTTTCATCGGATAAACCCCGCGGTTCGCGCGGAGAGTTTAGTTTCTTTGTGTGTTATGAGGAACACCTTGGTCGTCAGGCTGTTGCCAACCCATCGGCCTCGGTGATTGGCCGCACCGCGGAGGTCCGCGCTGCAACCAAAGCTTCAGTCTTGGGGACTCTGCCGCGCAGGAACTCGTAACCAGCACGGGATTCATTGCGCCCCACCGGAAAGCACCGGCAGACGCAGTCAAAGAACAGGGCGGAGAAAGCAGGACCTATGCCGCCGCGTCAAACAGGGATTCACCTCAGTTTTCGCTGGCGCGAAAACTGAAAAAACGGGAATCCGCATCCTAATATCTTAATCAACAGCTTCTTACTTAACGAAACGTGCGTACACGCACGTTTCGTTGCCACCTGATCTTAACACTCCGGCAGGGCGCTGTTCCGGCCGACGGCCTCCCCTAGGGGCTCGAAGGCTGGAAGAACGGGTAGAGGTCTGCCGCCGCCGGGTACGCAGGTCACCGAGGCCGAATCACTGCGGGACACTGAGGTCACGGAGGATTGAGGGAGAGGCCACGGAGGAGGATTGTCGTTGCGGAGACATGGCGGGAGTGCGCCTCGCCAGCGGCCGAGGGCTACTCTGTGACCTCTCCCACCTCCTGCGTGACCTCTGTGTCCAATCTCCCCCCTCCGCGGCCTCTGTGACCCACCCTCCTCTGCCCTCCCAACGGCGTCGCCCTCCTCCGTGACCTCCACCCGCCCCCCCTCGGTGGCCTCTGTGACCCATCCTTCCTCCGGCCTCCCAGCCCACTCCTGCACTCCGCCCCACCACTTTCACTCTCACCTTCACTTTCACTCCCCTCCTCACTCTCACTTTCACTTCCATTTTCACTCTGCCAGCCTTGCGGCGGACGCCGCCCTGCCTTCCGTGCCCGCTTTCCCATATGTCCTCCGTCCGTTCCCCGTTCCTGCGTCGCGCCGCGTCGGCCTGCGTCCAGTGGTTTGATGCCGACTATGCGCCCGACGGCGCCGACAAGATGCGCGCCGAGCCCGACCGGGTCGATTGGGTGCGCTGCATTCCCTTCATCATCCTTCACGCCGGCTGTCTCGGCGTGATCTGGGTGGGCTGGAGCCCCGTCGCGGTCTGGGCCGCGATCGCCCTCTACTTCCTGCGGATGTTCGCCGTCACCGGCATCTACCACCGCTACTTCTCTCACAAGACCTACAGCACGACCCGCGTTGGCCAGTTCCTGCTGGCGCTCTGGGGCGGCACGACCGTGCAGCGCGGCCCGCTCTGGTGGGCGTTTCACCACCGGCACCATCACCAGCACTCCGACGACCCCGAGGACGCCCACTCGCCGCACGTGCACGGGTTCTGGTGGTCGCATATCGGCTGGATCACCAGCCGGCGCAATTTCCCGACCGACTACTCCAAGGTGAAGGACCTCGCGAAGTACCCCGAGCTCGTCTGGCTCAACCGCTTCGACACCGTGGTGCCGTTCCTTTTCGCGATCGCGATCTTCGGCGTCGGCGTGCTGCTCGAGCGCGTCGCGCCGGGCCTGGGCACCAACGGCTGGCAGATGCTGGTCTGGGCGTTCTTCATCAGCACGACCGTGCTCTTCCACGGCACGTCCTGCATCAATTCGATGGCGCACCTGATGGGCCGGCGCCGGTTCAAGACGGACGACGACTCGCGCAACAGCTGGATCCTGGCGTTCATCACGCTCGGCGAAGGCTGGCACAACAACCACCACCGGTATCAGTCCGCCACGCGCAACGGGTTCTTCTGGTGGGAATTCGATCCCACCTACTACGGCCTGAAGGCGCTCTCGCTGACGCGGTTCATCTGGGGCCTGAAGCCCGTGCCGCAGTCGATCCTCGAGGAGGCGGCCCACGCCGACCACCACCGCACCGTCGCCGCCGCGCAGGCCGCGCACGCCGCCCGCGGCGAGTTCTCGTCGCTCCGCCGCGTGATGCCCGCCGCCACCGCGATCGCCGTGGCGACCGCCGCCGCCGGCCAGGTCGCCCTCCCCCGCCGCCCCGAGTCGCCGCCGCACCACCAATCGGAACCCGCAGCCCAGCCCCGCCCGGCCAACGACGTCCCGCCCCAGAACTAAACGGGCGGCCCCGTCTCTCCGCCACAGCAGCGCTTCCCCGCTCCCCCCAGGGACGGAATCTCCGGCGTCCGTCTCCGCGACCTCTGCGCCCCTCCGTGGCCTCCGTGTCCCAGTCCGAAACTCCGTGTCCCGGCTCGTCGCACCCACCGCCTGCCTGTGTCCGGCCCCGCCACTCCGTGGGCTCTGTGCCTCCTCGGTGGGCTCTGTGCCTCCTCGGTGGGCTCCGTGTCCCGCTCCGTAACCTCCCCTGTCCGGTTCCTGCCCGAACCCCGCGCGCCGCGACCTTTCGAGATAACTCGCCAGATTTGGCGTGTTACCGACGCTAACTAGCCAGATCTGGCTAGTTATCTCCGCCGGCCGACGCCTCGCCCGTCGCTGGGTTCACGCGTCCACCGCGGCCGCCGCTGCTCCGTCCAAGCTGATCATGGCGGTCAGGCTTGGAGCGTTTTGAGCATGAGCCCCAGACCCGTCGACGCGGCAGGATCCCCGAGTGCCAGCTCCAATCGACTGCCATTGAGCAGGTGCAGGACCGCCCCGCCGCCGAGAACCGGCACGTGACCGGCTCCGTTCGGCGCCGGCGCATTCATCTGCACCTCGGCGAAGATCGCCGACGCGGATACCTGCCGCTGCCGTCGCCGATTTGAAAACGTCATCGGGTGCAGCTTCGCCTGCCGGCAGAACTCCGCCTGCGTCGTCCCGCTGCGCTCGAATCGATCCACGTACTCCTGCCGCTGCTGCGGCGTGTAGCGCTGGTTCCTCGGTTCCTCCGGATTGAGCCTACGCGGTTACACGTTCGATTTCCCAAAATGGTCGATTGCCAACCAGCGGAATAGCGTCGGCCTACTTTGAAGAGCCCAGCTTCTGACACGCATTCGCCCGTTCCACGCACAGTCTGGCGATCCCTAATTGCGCGAGCCCAATCATCCCGATCACGGTGGCAAACCACCGTGTTTCGGCTTTGAAGGCCCAATAAGCTGCCAGCAAAGCGACAATGCAGTTAATGACGCATACTAGCGCACAGCAGATGAAGAAGATTCGCCGCCCGTTCGCACTCATTTACAGCCCTGTTTTTGCATCTGATTCACGGTGTCGGAAATCTTCTCCTTCGTGACGCCTTGGGTGCGTTCCATCAACTTCGCGCCTGTAGGATCGAGATACACCGCCGAACAATCAGCATTGTTAAAACTGTTCCGGCAGATGCTGCAATCAGGCTGAAACAGGCCCACCGCCAATCCCCAGCTTGAGCACTGTGATAAGCACTGCGGATGCCGAACACAACGCCGGCCCCAAACCCTAGTGCTGCGATGATGTACGGCAGAATCGCGAGCAGTTTTCTGCTCATGGCGCGCACCCTCCATCTGTCATCTGCTTCTGGATGTCTGCCGCTGTCGCATTCGCCCGGCTCGCGGTTTCCATAGCGGCTTTCGCATTGTCACGCAGTATCTCATTCGCATCGGCGCTCAGTTTGTATGCAGTTCCAGCATTGATGCTAAACTGCGCGCCCGCGAGGGCGATACCCCACGGCCCAAGCCAAGACGGCGCTGAACCTGTCCAGGCAGTGATCGCACCTTTCCCTCCGAGTAGAAAAGCATCGGTGGCTAGATTTGCGCCCGCAAATGCCCGGTCGGTGCCATTGTTGGCCGTGACCATCGCTTTTCCATCCACTACTAGGGAAATACCGCCGACGACGTATCCTGTCGTTCTAAACATTTCCGCTGCTTGGCCTCCGTTCGTCAGGTATTGCATCCCATTGGGTCCGTTGACGACTGGGCGCGTTTCATAGAACTGAACCGCACCAGCAGCAAGCGCACCGATTAAGCCGGCGGAGAGCGAAGTAGCATCATCGCTAGATAGCGCAATGCCACCAGAGTACATGCCGCCGGGAAGTACTCGCGCGGCGTTTACTGCTCCAATCTGCTGGGCCTGGCGCAGACGAGCGCGCAGCTTGTCACAGTCTGCTTTGTTTTGGACACCCTTGTTTGGAGCTACCGGAGCACTCGGCCCCAAAGGCGGAGGCTCACCCGGGCCGTATACCCCGTAGTCTGTGTTCCCTAGCTCATCATACGGCGGCCTTCTATATACATTCGGGCCAGGATCCGACGGCGGATCGTCTTGGGCCATACCCAAATAGTCCGAGCGGTTGACCGGATCGTTGGCCACAAACCCGTACAGATTCGGTCCGCCGGCGGCGCCGATGGGGTCGCGGCTGATGAACCGGCCCAGGCTCGGCGAATAATACCGCCGGCCGTAATACACCAAGCCCGACTCCTCGTCCGTGAACTTCGTCGCGTGCCGGAACGGATTGGTCGTCGCGTAGGTCCCCTCCGCGCGCATCCGCTCGCCAAACGGGCCGTATTCATAGACCGCCGCCGGGTTGCCGTCGCTGCTCATCAACGCCGCCACGTTGCCGCCGCCGTCATACGCCGGCAGATACGCCGTCGCGGTCCCGGTGTGATCGACCATCTGCACCAGCGCTCCGATCCCACCCGTCGCATTCAGCGAACTCGCCAGGTCCAGCCCCCAAACATACGTCCGTTGCAGCGCGTCGGAGGCATTCACCTCGGCGATGGATGAACTAAAGGGGACGGACATGTTAGATGCGAGGCTGCGCGGGGACCGCTGGTTGGTCCACTTGATTTCGGACATTGGAAGCTGCTAGCGCGCTTCCGCCAGAATTTTCCCGCGCTCGTCGCGCTTCGGTCGGCGCCGCTTGCCCAACGTCGGGTCCAAGCCGCGCGTCAAGACGCCCCCCGGGGACGGACATTCCTGTGTCCGTCTCCCGGTTACCTCTGTGCCCCCTCCTTGGCCTCCGTGTCCCGCTCCGAAACCGCCCCTGTCCGGTTCCTGCCCGAACCCCGCGCGCCGCGACCTTTCGAGATAACTCGCCAGATTTGGCGTGTTACCAAGGCTAACTCGCCAGATCTGGCTGGTTATCTCGGATTAGTCCGCCGGCGTCGCCCCCCTCCGCCACGCGTTCCTCACCGGATTTGGCTCGCGTCACCCCGTTCGCCACGAGCCGCGCCGACTAGGCAAACCCCAGCCCGCAGCCGTCGCACGTGCCGCCGCCGCCCGCCGCACGCGCGTCGTACCCGGCGCGCTCGCTCGAATTGCAGCGGGCCGGGAACGGGATCAGCGACCTCTCACGGAGCGAACCGCTGCTTCCGTCGCGGCGGCGCGACCGCCAGCCGCGTCGCCCCCTACTTCGTCGTCGGCGGGACTACGATGGTCGTCGTTTTGCCTGTGCCGTCGGTGACGTGCACCACGCCGGTATCAAGGTCACCGATCACTCGCGTGGCGGTTCCCGTTACAATCCGCGGGTCAGCGCCGACGCCGGCAAAGAAATCATCGGACACCTTGGACGCCGCGACATCTCCCAAGCCAATCAGGTATTTGTCCGTGAGATCCATCGCCGGGCTATCGATCGTCAACTCACCGTTCCAGTAGCATTTCACGGAAAAGAGCGCCGTGGGATCCTCGCCCGAGTCGACCGCGGCTGGTTCCTTCACTCGCGCGATCGCAACTGTCAGCGGACTGCTGAACCCGCTCAGGCGCATCTGCCGGTTCAACCAGGCGACCGCCTCTGGGTCTGAGAGGATACGCGTCGTGGCGTCCGCACCGAGGGACGATACGAGTTCCTTTGTGAGTCGAGCCGTGACGTCGCGCTCGTCGACCTGCAACACGGGAAGCACGATAGTCACGGTCTTGGCTCCGAGACTTGTGATCTGCGCCTGCTGGCCGCGGAGGTCGACCAGATAGGCCCACAGCAATTCACTCGCTTTCCGGACGTACCCCATTTCGAGCGATCCGAGTCCGAATCGGTTCGCGAAAGCGTCCTCGGTCAGAACGGCCGAACCGGTGCTCGCCTCGGCCGCAGCCGGTCGCATTCCAGTCGGCATCCTGTTCGTCGATGCCGCCCCAGTCGTAGCCGGCGGCAGCGTGTCAGCGCCAGAGTCACCGCGGCGACCGAAAGTCGCCCAAATGGCGATCGCCGCAACGAAGCCAGCCGAGATTATAATGATCTTCGCCTTCCTCATTGCCGGTTATCGATTTCGGGGAAGCCCACAAAAGGAGAAGGACATGTTCGCCACATGGGTCGCCGCCACCCCGGAAACCTCGACCAATTCGTGCCCAGCCGCAAGAGCCGGCAAAACGCCATGCCCGGGCAAATCGAGGTATCATCTTGCCAGGAACGTGCCATCGCAGTCGGCACCTCAAGACAGCTCCGCTGAATGAATCAGCCGGACAAACACATCGCCAGCGGCTAATCCCGACCTTCTTTATCTCGCCGCTCCCGGGTTCTGCGTGCCTTGCGAAATTTGAAAACGTCATCGGGTGCAGCTTCGCCTCCCGGCAGAACTCCGCCTGCGTCGTCCCGCTGCGCGCGAATCGATCCACGTACTCCTGCCGCTGCTGCGGCGTGTAGCGCTGGTTCCTCCGGATAGATGCCATCCCCCGAGTCTAGCCGGTACGAATCGCCCCGTCACCACGCCCAAGTTGAACGCTTACACATGAACCCCAACCTCGTTTCCGATAATCCGGGACGCCCGAGGCAGCTCAGACCCAGAACCGCCAGTTTATCGGCTGTTTTGGACAGCAGTGTCACCGATGACTGAATCGGCCGGACAAACACATCGCCAGCGGCTAATCCTGATCTCCTTTATCTCGTCGCTCCCGGATTTTGCGTGCCTTACGAAATGAAGCCACCAACACCAAGGATATGATGACATAGGTCGCAGCAGTGAAACTGGTGTGGCCAGTTGTTGCATACTGCACCACCCATTGTGTCACGGTAATCGCGGCAACCAGCAGGAGCGTACGTTCAACCCAGAGAGAGACTACGTTGGACTTATCGTTTCGGTCGCCGCTCTTCATTTGCGCCCATCTGTTCTTCTGTCCCGTATGCCACGAACCCAGCACAGGAGGTCACTTGGACGGAGAGACTCGCTCAAGCAGGGCGTTCACTGCAGCATCTCGCTCTCGTTCATTCGCCATCGACGTCACAAGCAGACCGCAAAGATACAGCGCGGGCTCGGCACTGCCTCGATACGAGTCGCGAACCTCACCAAAGAACCGGCCGGTGCCGATGATGTATATATTAGGCTTACCGGTAGTGATTTCCACCTCTTCAGAGAACCTCACTTCCTTCAGTGCGCTCGTGAACACCTGTTCGATACGCGCCGCCGCTCTCGTTGGAATGTCATAACTCTTTAGTCGCTCAACCGGAAACCTCTCGACACCATGGTCGCCCTCGACCGAAAGCTTGCGCCGGAACCCACTGATGCGTCCGTCGGCCCCAATTCCGATCGCGTACGAGTCCGTGTCCGCAAGCTCCGCATAGATGATAACCCGCGGCTGCCCTTCAAGGCGCAAACCGAATTGCTTCTCGATCAATGTAGATGGAGGACATTCCGCCGGCGTGGCATGCGTAGTGGGAACTCCCGCCGCCGCACCCGTCGCCGAAAGCATCGCGAAAGCAATCAATAGTACCTTCATTTTATCTTCCTGTCTCTTTTGGGTGCGAAGCCGCCGATCACGTCTGCGGCAATCAAAATGCGCCTCAGATAACCGCCCATTATCGCAACGATCCCCGCGAAGAGCAATGCGACTTGAAGCCGCTCACCACGGGCAACCGCAATCACCCAAATACCAACGCCAATCGTCGTAATCATAACGATCCACGCGCATACTATGTACACAAACCGCCTCATTCGAGCGTACAGCCGTTCTTCTTCATCTCGCTGATAACATACTCAATGTCCGACTCAGTCCCTTTCATCTCCCAGATTGTGCGGGGATCATAAGGGGTCATCCCTTACCTTTTACCTTTCTGAGCTGGAGCAGGAGTTCGGCGGCGCGGGGATCATAAGGGGTCATCCCTTACCTTTTACCTTTCTGAGCTGGAGCAGGAGTTCGGCGGCGGGGTGATCGGCGTTTCGCGCAAGCCCGACGTGCTTGCTGACGTAGAACGCCGACCCCATTTCGAGGTGCTCGGCCAGCCAACCGTTCGGCACGCCCATAGTCTGCCGCAGATGCGTCGCGATCGCGACCTTCCACGCCGCTGACTTCGAATCGCCGGGCGCACATTGGCATCCGAGCGAGCTGAGACACTGATCCAGCACGACCCGCCAGCGCAGGCTCCGCTCCTCCCGGCAGTCGGCCGCCGTCCACGCATGATGGTCTTTCGGCACCAACTGCTCGCGCAGGGCGGTTGCCTTGAACTCCTCGGTCCCCAACGCCCAACCCCGCGTCAGATTCACGTAGGCCTGGTTGCGTCCAGCCGGTCCTTCCGCCGCCTGCCACGCCATGTAGTCGGCGTAGCATCGCCAACCGGCCGGCGTGTCCGCCAAACCTCCAGCCTGCATCAAGAAATCCGCTACATCCAGATAGGCCGGACGAGCCTTCGGTCGGGCCAGAAAGCGATAGCTCCCGTGGCCGTAGTTCCCGAGCGCCTCCACCGTGATCATGCGGGCGCGCACGGGATTCAGGTGAATATAGTCACACACCTGTCCCAGGGCGGTCCCCTTCTCCACCAACAGCGCCTTGTATCGTCCCTGGAACAACTGCCCGTTCTCTCCCCGGTATCGGTTGAACCGATTCGCGTACACGCTTTGCAGCCACTGCATGCCCGCCACCAGGTTCCCCGCCGGCGTTTCGAGCGCCAGATGGAAGTGATTGCTCATGACCACCCACGCATGCAGCACCCACCCATACCGCTCCGCCGCTTCCCGCAGGCACGCCTCGAACGCGTCCCGCGCCCCCTCCTCCCGGAACACCCACGCCCGATAGTTCCCGCGATTGATCACGTGGTACACCGCCCCGGGGTACTCCACTCGCCATTTGCGCGCCATGCCTGCTCTCCGTGCCACTCTGTCTTCTCCTTATCAAGGTAAAAGGTAAGGGATGACCCCACGGCTGTCTGATTAAGGAACGTGCGCGGATTCGCAATTTACGTCGCATCAGCAATTAGCGCCGCTGAAGGCATGTCATCGATTTGAATTTTTTGGAGATGATTCCCGGGCGTTTCTCCGAAATTTGGGTTTGTGAATTCCGGAAAGACTGTTCTCGCACAGGTGCTCGCTGGACTGGGTGGAAAAGAATTCTCGCGCTGCGCCAGTCGGTATCCGCTGGATCGCGACACGCCGGCACTGTCGGCCTACGATCATTTTGCGACGATGGTCTTCGCGCAGCTCACGTACCGCGAGAGCCTGCGCGACATCGAGGCGTGCCTGACTGCGCGACGGCCGCTGCTGTATCATGCTGGGATTCGCGGCACGGTGAAGCGCTGCAATCTCGCGTATGCGAATG